>JBKPTB010000041.1:0-17697 GCA_046735315.1 Actinomycetota bacterium | reverse complement strand
ATTTGTTCCCGCGCTGGTCCTCTTCGGGCTCTTCTTTCTCGTACCGCTCGGACTGATCGTTTGCTACAGCTTCTGGCAGACGGTCGACTACAACGTCGTCCACCACTGGACGGTCGACAACTACCGCTACTTCTTCAGCGTCCCGACCTACGTCTCGACGCTGTGGGCAACCATCTGGGTCTCGGTCTCGGCGACGGCGCTGACTCTCCTGATCGCGTTCCCGTTCGCATACTGGCTGGCGCGCTACGTTCCGAAGCGCTTCCAGAAGATCCTGCTCGTGCTCGTCATCCTGCCCTTCTGGACGAGCTACCTCTTGCGGGTCTATTCCTGGCTGACCATTCTCGGGCCGGAGGGCGCGATCAACCGTTTCCTGCACTGGACGGGGGCCACGTCGAAGCCGGTGTCGTTCTTCCTCTACGACCGGCCAGCCGTGATCCTCGTGCTCGTCTACCTCTATTTCCCGTTCGCGGCGTTGACGCTGTACGCGTCTCTCGAACGCTTCGACTGGAACCAGTTTCGGGCGGCGATGGATCTCGGTGCAACGCCGGGAACGGCGATGTGGCGGATCCTTCTGCCGCAGATCCGGCCGGGGCTGACCACGGCGGTCATCTTCGTGTTCATCCCGATCCTCGGTGAGTACCTGACGCCACAGCTCGTCGGCGGCGCGAAGGGCGTGATGATCGGGAATCTGGTCGTGAACTTCTTCCAGGGCGCGCAGTACACGCGGGGGGCGGCGGCGGCGCTGCTGATCGCCGCGTTGATCGTCGTGCTCCTCGCCGTCTTCCGGCGCTCGCTCGAGGTCGAGGATCCCTATGGCACGTGATCTCGACATCGTCTCCCCGCGGGGGCGGCTCACCAGAGGGGCGCTCAGCCTCTGGGCGATCCTGATCTACGTCTTTCTCTTCGCCCCGATCGTCTTGCTCGTCGTGTTCAGCTTCAACGCGAACAAGTACGGCACCTTCCCGATCACCGGCTGGACGGGCAAGTGGTACAGCCAGGTCTTCCACGACTACCAGATCCGCGATGCGTTGACGACGACGATTCGCATCGCGCTCGCGGTCACCGCGGTCAGCACCATCGTCGGCACGGCTGCCGCGTTTCCACTCGTTCGGTCACGCCTGCCTTTCCGGAGCGGCATCCGGATCACCATGGTGCTGCCGATCATGATCCCCGGCCTTCTGATCGGAATCAGCTTGCTCGTGCTCTTCACGAGCGTGTTGCACCAGCAGCTGTCCCCGACGACGGCGGTGATCGGACAGAGCGTGTACACGACGCCCTTCGTCCTACTGCTCGTCGCGGCGAGGTTACAGGGGTTCGACGTAAGCCTCGAGCGGGCCGCGAGCGATCTCGGCGCGAATACGTTCAACCGGTTGCGCTACGTCGTCCTGCCTCTGCTGGCGCCGGCCATCCTCGCCGGCGCGCTATTCGCGTTCACACTCTCCCTCGACGAATTCATCATCACCCTGTTCCTGATCGGCAGCCACAACACGCTGCCGATCTACATCTATACGCAGGTGAAGTTCGGCATCACACCGGAGGTCAATGCGCTCGCCGCCCTGTTGTTGGCGGCCTCGCTCTCGCTGATGGCGCTTGCCTTCGTGCTGCCCGGGATCGTGCGACGCGCGTTGCGCCTGGTACCGCGCCGCGCTGCAACCTAGGTTTTAACGGAGACCCAGCCGCCCTCACGCGCGCTCCGAAGGGTCGCTTCGACGATCTGCATGCCCCGATGGCCGTCGGTGAACGTCGGGAACGGCTCGTGCTCTTCGCCCGCCATCGCGAGGTACGCGTCGCGCAAGATGGTGCGGAATGCGTCGCCGTAGCCCTCCGCGTGCCCGGCCGGGTACCGGCCGGCGTTTGTCGCCGGATCCTTGACGACGATCTCCGTCGGGGCTTCGGCGTGCCTGTGCAGCAGCTCGTCGGGAGACTCCTGGTCCCACGTGAAACCGCCGTTGCTCCCCTCGAGCTCGAAGAGCAGCTGGTTCTTCCGCCCCGGCTCGAGCGCGCTGAACTGAGCCGTGCCCGTCGCTCCGTTGTCGAACCGAAACAGAAGCGCGGCGTAGTCCTCCAGCTCGCGCCCCGGCACGAAGCTGCGGAAATCGGCGAGCACGTCGGAGATACGCGCGTCCGTCACGTGCTCCGCGAGGTCGAGCCAGTGAGCTCCGAGGTCTCCCGTGACGTAGGTCGGGCCGGAGCGCGCGGGTTCCACACGCCAGCCGCCGGAGAGCAGGAGCGCGTCGTCGCAGACGTAACGACCATGGACCACGCGCACGTCGCCGAGCCCGCCGGCTGCAACCGTCTTGCGCATGTGCTTGACGAGGGGGTAAGCCGCGAACGTGATAGGCAACCGCGCCGACGCGACCGCTCGCTTCGAGCGCCTCCAGCATGCGCGCGCTCTCCTCAGAGCTCGTCGCGAGCGGCTTCTCGCAGACGACGTGCGCGCCATGCTCGAGAGCGACCAGCGTCTGCTCCGCGTGCAACGAGTTCGGGGTACAGACGTGCACGACGTCCACCCCGCCGTCTCGCAGCAGCTCAGGCAACGAGTCGTAAGCACTCGCGCCCCCGATCTCCGCAACCAGCTGGTCCGCCCCGGCCCGCGTCCGGCTGCAGACCGCGACCACGTTGCCCCCGAGATCCCGAACAGCCGCCGCATGCACACGCGCGACGAACCCGGAGCCGACGATCCCGGTGCGCAGCGGCGTCGTCATGACTTAGTGGCTCTGAGCCACTAAGTCACGTGAGCCCGCTTGCAGAAACATCTCTGTGAGGACGGCCATGTCCAGGCGGGCCTGCTCGGGAGGGGTACGGCACTCCGTGCCGCTGACGATGCAGTCGTGGAAGTGGGCCAGCTCACGAGCGAAGCTCTCCTCGTAGGACTCGAACGACTCCGCTTCCCGCGCCCGGTCTCCCCTCCGGGAAACCTCGTAGCGCGTCGGGTACTGCTTGAGCCACGGCGAGGGGAACGCGAGGGTGTGGACCTCCTCGGCGAAGAAGAACGAGATCGATTCGCGGTACTCGAATGCGTCGAGCAGCTGGATCCAGGCGGCGTCGCAACGCGCGCCGTTCGTCAGCCGTAGCGATCCAGTCACCGCGCGGCCCTCGTTCCACCAGTCGCCGCCGATCACCTCCGCCGGCAGCGGCTCGCCGAGGCGCTCGAGGAGCCCGTGAACGAGATTGAGGTCGTGGACGAGGCTGCCCAGGAAGGAGCCTTCGAACGCGGTGAGCACCTCCGGCCGGTCCGCGCCCACGGCCTCCATGACCTGTGCCTTCAGCTGCTCACGGCCGGCCTCGAGCACGTCGGCGGGAATGTCGTCCCCGCGCGCGATCTCGCCGGGCCCGAAATAGGGGTCGAACTCCGGATCGTGGACGACCACGCTGACGTAGCGAAGTGATTCCGCGGAGCCCGGCATCCCTTCGAGCATCCGCTCCCACGCGCGGTCGTGGCGCTTCATGTATCCGACCTGGACGACCTTGCCCGTCCGCTCACGTGCGGCCACGATGCGGTCCGCATCCGCAAGCGTGATGCACATCGGCTTCTCGACGAACACGTCCAGGCCATGGTCGAGGGCGTCGAGGACCGCCTCCGCGTGCGTCTGGGCCGGCGAGCAGATGATGACGGCATCGAGCGAAGCTTCCTCGAGCAGCCCGCGGTGATCGGCATGGGTCGACTCGAGGTTGTAGAGGTCGCGCAACGACTCCCGCACCGTCTCGCTCGGATCCGCAACCGCAACGAGCGCGAAGCGGTCCCGCATGTGAGCGAGATAGTGGAGGTGCATCGCTTGCGCGACGAGGCCGCCGCCGACCACGCCGATGCGCAAGCTCACGCGAGGACCTGCTTGGCCACCTTCTCGAACGCGAACGCGATCTCGTCGAGATCCTGTTCGTCGCAGAGCGGCGAGACGTCCACGTGGATGGAGCGCTCGAGCAATGCGAGTGTCTGCGGGCAATCGGGCGCCGCACGCCCGGCCGCCTCGATCGCCGCGAGCACGGGCGCCCAGAACGGAAAGACGTGCAGATCGGGTGTGCCGGGGTCGTAGATCCGCATCGCCAGGACGCCCTCGGCGTTCAGCGCGTGCGCCGCATCGCGTGCGCGCTCGGCGTCCGCAGCGAACGCGACCAGCGCGATCCCCGCGTCACCGTCGTCGTCGTTGGCGCGCCGCAGGGTCAAACCCGGCAAACCGCCGACCTGCGCGCTGAGCCTGGCATGGTTCGCGCGCATCCGCTCCAGAAGGCCGTCGAGGCGCGTGAGCTGGACCCGTGCAACGGCACCCATCAGCTCCGACGCGCGGAAGTTGAAGCCCGGATACTTGGGCAGCCCGACCCCGCGACGCACTGAGTTGGCGCAATCGTGCACGTCGAGGGCAAGGTCGAGCAGGTCGTCCCGGTCGGTGATCAGCACGCCGCCCTCACCCGTCGTGATGATCTTGTTGAACTGCAGGCTGAATGCTCCGGCGTCGCCGAACGTTCCGAGGCGGCGCCCACGGAAGGTCGCGCCGGCCGCCTGGCAAACGTCCTCGATCAGCACGAGACCGTGTCGCTCGGCGACCGCGGAGAGCGCATCCATCGCGGCCGGCGCGCCGCGCATGTGCACCGGAATGATCGCGCGTGTCCGCGGACTGATTCGACGCTCCACGTCGGCAGGATCCAGTGTCAGAGATTCGTCCACTTCGGCGAGAACGGGCAGCGCCCGCGACGCGAGCACCGCATTCGGCGTGGCGTTCCACGTGTACGCGGGGACGATCACTTCGTCGCCCTCCCCCACGCCCGCACCGACGAGCGCGCAGATCAGTGCCGACGACCCCGCGTTGACCATCAGCGCGTGCTTCGCGCCCAAGTGCTCCGCGCACTCGCGCTCGAACGAGGCGACCTCGTCCGGCCCGTCCCCCACGCCGTAGTACCGGAAGAGGTTCTGGCTCTGGATCACCCGGCGCAAGGCCTCGAGCTCCTCGTCGCCCACCTCCATCCCGCCGGGGAACATCGGCGCCTCGGGCCTGGTACGAGCCGGAACGCCGCCGTCGCGGGCGAGCTTCAGGTCACTTCTGGAGCGGGTGGGCGTGGTCATACCGGCCGCTCATTCTGGACACAAAATCGATTGCGATCAAGGTGCCGAGCGGGCTTTCTCGTACGCCTCACGAGCGGCTTGGACGGACTCCACCTCGGAGACCTCCGCGACCGGGACGTCCCACCAGCTCTCGTAGCCGGGGACACCCTCGTAGCGGTCGACCTCGATCGCGAGCACGACGGTCACCTCCTCAGCCTTCGCCGCCTCCAGCCCCTCGCGGAGGTCCGAAACCGTGCGGCAGCGGATCACCTTCGCGCCCAACGATTCCGCGTTCGCTGCCAGGTCGACGGGCAGGACCGGCGCCGGCGGATCGTCGCTGTCGACGCCGAGCGAGCCGTCCCGCCTATACCTGTACAGCGTGCCGAAGCCGTCGGTCCCGAGCGATCGCGACAGCGAGCCGATCGAGTTGAACCCGTGGTTGTCGACGAGGACGATCGTCAGCTTCAGACCTTCCTGGATCGAGGTGACGATCTCGCTCGACAACATGAGATAGGAACCGTCGCCCACCATGACGTAGACCTCGCGCTCGGGCGCCGCCATCTTCACCCCCAGCCCGCCCGCGATCTCGTAGCCCATGCACGAGTACCCGTATTCGACGTGGTAGCCCTTCGGGTCGCGCGTCCGCCAGAGCTTATGGAGGTCACCCGGCATCGCCCCCGCCGCGCAGACGACGACGTCCGTGGGTGCCGAAGCTTCGTTCACCGCTCCGATCACCTCGCTCTGAGCCGGAAGCGGACCGAAACCAAGGCCGTACAGCCGCGACACTTCGTCATCCCATTGCCTGTTCAGCATCGCGACCTGTTCGCGGTACGCCGGCTCGGCCTGGTATCCACGAAGCGATTCCGCAAGCCGCTCGAGCGTCGAGCGCGCGTCTGCAACGATCGCGACACCCTCGAGCTTCGCCGCGTCGAAGTCGGCGATGTTCACGTTGACGAAGCCGACGTCCGGATTGCGAAACGCCGTCTTCGACGCCGTCGTGAAGTCCGACCAGCGCGTGCCGATGCCGATGACCACGTCCGCCTCGGCGGCGATGCGATTCGCGGCGAAGGTGCCCGTCGCGCCGACCGCTCCCAACGCAGACGGATGGTCGTACGGCAGCGAGCCTTTTCCGGCCTGCGTCTCGGCGACGGGAATCCCGGTCTGGTCCACGAACGATCGCAGGGCGTCGGTCGCATCCGCATAGATCACGCCCCCGCCGGCGACGATCAGGGGCCGCTCGGCCTCACGAATGAAGGTGACCGCCTCGGCCAGCACCGCCGAATCGGGCGCGGGCCGGGAGATGTGCCAGACACGGCGGGAGAGAAAGTCGTCCGGAAAGTCGTACGCCTCCGTCTGCACGTCCTGCGGGAAGGCGAGCGTCACCGCGCCGGTCTCGGCCTGGTTGACGAGCACGCGCATCGCCGCCAGCGCCGCCGGCATGACCTGCTCCGGGCGCTCGATCCGATCGAAGTAGCGCGACACCGGCTGCAGCGCGTCGTTGACGGAGACGTCGCCACGTGAGGGCACCTCGAGCTGCTGCAGCACCGGGTCGGGTCGGCGCGAGGCGAAGACGTCGCCCGGCAGCAACAGCACGGGCAGGCGGTTCACGGTCGCCAGCGCCGCCCCGGTGACGAGGTTGGTCGCTCCCGGGCCGATCGAGGTGGTGCAGGCGAGGGTGGCCAGCCGGTTCGTCATCCGGGCGAACCCGACTGCCGTATGCACCATCGCCTGCTCGTTCCGCGCCTGGTAGTAGGTGAGGAGATCGGGGTGCTGGTACAGCGCCTGGCCGATGCCGGCGACGTTGCCGTGGCCGAAGATCCCGTAGCAGCCCTCAAAGAAGCGCCGCTCGATGCCGTCGCGCTCGACCTGCTGGGCGGCAAGGAACCGGACGAGCGCCTGGGCTGCAGTGAGGCGGGCCATGAGCGAAACTCTCTCAGAAGGCTGGTGCCTGAGAAAGGAGCTGCTACATGGCCGTCACGGTCCGAACCCTGGAGAACTTCATCGGCGGCGACTGGATCGCCTCGACCGGCGAGAGCGCCCGCCCCGTGGTGTCCCCGGCCACGGGGGAGACCCTCGCCGAAGCGCCGAATGCCGGCGCGGATGACATCGACCGTGCGGTAGCTGCCGCCCGGGCGGCCCAGCCGAAGTGGGCCGCGCTCTCGGCCTGGGAGCGAGCCAAGATCTGCCACGCTATCGCGGACCTGATCGACGAGCGTCGCGAGGACTTCGCCCGCGAGCTCTCGCTCGAGCAGGGCAAGCCCTACGCGGCGGAGGCGCTCGGCGACATCGACGAGACCGCCGAGAACTTCCGCATCGCCGCGGAGGACGTCAAGCGGATGGAGACGGCGATCATCCCGTCTCAGGACTCGAGCAAGCGCATCCTCACGTTCCGTAAGCCGAACGGGGTCTACGTCGGCATCACCCCGTGGAACTTCCCCACGCTCATCCCCGTCGAGCTGATCGCGCCAGGAATCGCAGTCGGCAACACGATCGTGATGAAGCCGTCGGAGTGGACGCCGATCGCGATGGCGAACTTCATGCAGATCATGGCGGACGCCGGTCTGCCCGACGGTGTCGTGAACGTCGTCTACGGCGGTGGGGACGTCGGAGAGCAGCTCGTGACGCACCCGGGCGTCGAGTGCGTCGGTTTCGTCGGTTCGCATCCGACCGCCGAGAAGATCGTCCGCGCGGCCGGTTTGAAGCGGTCGCTCATCGAAGCCAGCGGCAACGGCCCGGTGATCGTCTGCGAGGACGCAGATCTCGACCGTGCCGCGGAGGGCGCCGTCTTCGGCGGGTTCTTCTGCGCGGGTCAGGTGTGCTGCGCAACCGAGCGCGTACTCGTGCACGAGCGCGTCCACGACGACTTCCTCGACGAAGTGCTGAAGGCTGCTGCCGCCTGGCCGCTCGGCGATCCACTCGACGACTCGACGCGAGTCGGCCCGATGAACAACGAGCCGACCGCGGCGAAGATGGACCGCCACCTGGAAGATGCCGTCGGAAAGGGCGCCAGCGTGGTCCTCGGCGGCTCACGTGCAGCGGACCGCCCCACCCGTCTGTACTACGAACCGACGGTCGTCACCGACGTCGGCGTCGACACGCTCGTCAACCAACAGGAGACGTTCGGTCCGATCGTGCCGCTGATCCGCGTGCGCTCGGACGAGGAGGCGCTCGCGGTCGCCAACGACTCACACCTCGGACTGCAGGCCGCTGTCTACACCACCAGTCTGAAGCGTGCGTTCCGCTACGTCGACAACCTGCGCGTCGGCAATGTCGTGGTGAACGACTCGACGGATTACTGGGAGGCGCACGAGCCATTCGGGGGAGCGTCCGGCACGCAGAGCGGTTGGGGCCGCATCGGCGGCCGGTACACGATGCTGGACATGAGTGACCTCAAGACCGTTGTGCTCGACGTCGGAGGCCTTGAGTAAGCAACTCGAAGTAGGCGTCGTCGGTCTGGGCCGGATCGGCACGCACCACGTACAAACCCTCCTCGGCATCGACGGTGTCTCGGTGACAGTGACCGATGCCGATCGTCAGCGCGCGCGGCAAATCTCGGACGAGCTCTGCGTCCGTGCCGTTGCGACGCCCGAAGAGCTGCTGGAGGCAGAGGTTGATGCGCTGGTGATCGCAACGTCGACGCCGAGCCACGCGCCGCTGCTCCAGTTCGCCGCCACGTCAGCGGTGCCGGCGTTCTGTGAGAAGCCGGTTGCGCTCGATCTCGCGACGATGGACGCCGTGCGCGCCGAGGTCGCACAGGGCGGGATCCTCGTCCAGGTCGGCTTCCAGAGACGCTTCGATCCAGGCTATGTCGCGGCGCGCGAGGCGGTTGCGTCCGGTGAGGTCGGGCGGATCCTGTCGATGCGAGCCGCCACACACGACCCGGTCTCCCCTCCCGCGGAGTACATCGCGGCGTCGGGCGGGATCTTCGCCGACCTGCACATCCATGACTTCGACGCAGTGCGCTTCGTCAGCGGTGAGGAGATCACAGAGGTGTACGCAGACGGCGCGGCTCTCGACGCGCCCTGGGCGGGCGAGCTCGACGATGTCGACGTCGCGGCGGCGGTTCTGCACCTCTCGGGCGGCGGGCTGGTGATCCTCTCGGGGACGCGTCGCGACCCGCTCGGCTACGACGTGCGGCTCGAGGTGTTCGGAACGGACGACAGCATCGCCGTCGGGCATGACCCGCGAACCCCGATCCGTTCCGTCGAGCCTGCTGGTACCCCGCCTGCCGGCGCATACCGAGACTTCTGGGACCGGTTCGAGCCCGCCTACCGCAAAGAACTTGCCGCCTTCGTCGAGACGGTCCGCACAAGCGCGGCCAGTCCTTGTTCGCTCGACGAAGCCCGGGCGGCTCTCGTCGTCGCCTTGGCCGCCGAACAATCGCGCTTCGAACGCCGTCCGGTTGCGATCGAAAAGCTGGACTAGCGCCGACACCCCTAAAGGGTTGAGAATCGCCCTAGCCAGCCAATCGGGAAAGGAGAGTCATGGAGAACGACCTCGTCGACGAAGAGTTGACCGAGTTCACACGCCGAGGCCTGCTTCTCAAGGGAGGTGCCGCCGCAGCCGGGCTCTCGGCACTCACCCTGCCGTCAGCCGCCCTCGCGAGAAGCGAGGCGACGATCAAGATCGCGGTCGTCACGCACGGTGACACCGGTCAGTTCTGGTCGGTCTTCAAGAAGGGGGTCGACCAGGCGACGAAGGACCTGAAGTCCCGCGGCGTCAGCGTCACGCAGGTCTACGCGAACAACGACGTGCCGAAGCAGGTGTCCGGCGTCAATGCCGCGATCTCTGCCGGGGCGAAGGTCATCGCCACGTCGGTACCGGACGCAAGCGCGCTCCGCGATCCGCTGAAGAAGGCATCGTCGAAAGGCATCGAGATCATCACCGTGAACTCGGGCCTCGGCGCCTTCGACTCCCTGCCAACCTACATGGTGCACATCGGGCAAACCGAGGAGCTCGCCGGCGAAGGTGCAGGCAAGCAGTTCAAAAAGGCCGGGGTGAAGAAGCTCCTGCTCGTCATCCACGAGGCGAGCAACTCGGGCTTGCAACAGCGGGCTACGGGAGTCAAGAAAGTGCTCGGCGGCAGCAAGGTCAAGGTCCTGACGATCCCGAATGCGAAAAAAGACATCCCAGGGACGAAGGCCAAGGTCAAGGCCGCCTTCAACGCCGACAAGAGCCTGGACTCGTTTCTCGGCCTTGACCCGGACGTCACGATCCCCTGCCTGGACGTGATCCCGAAGGGAACGAAGGCAGCGACGTTCGACGTCGGCGGCTCGATCAAGGAGATCCAGAAGGGCCGGATGCTGTTCGCGATCGACCAGCAGCAGTACCTCCAGGGATACCTCCCGGTCGTTTTCGCGATGCTCTACGTCACGAATCTCAACACAGTCGGAAACGGGAAGCCCGTCTTGACGGGGCCCGGAATCATCAACAAGAAGAACGCGGCGAAGGTCGCGCAGCTGGCGGCCAAGGGCACTCGCTAGTCGACGCAAACCGGTGGGCGGCCACTTGGCTGCCCACCCACCCCCGCGGGAGGACCTGCAAATGGCCGAGACAGTCGCCTCCAAAGTGCCGCCGGACGAACGACTCGTCACCGTCGGCTGGCTCACGCGTCTACTGACCCGTCCGGACATCGGGGCGTTCCTCGGAGCGATCGCGGTCTGGTTGGCGTTCGGGTACTTCGCTCGGGACGTCAATTGGCTGAGCGACCCGGCGATCGCGGCGGGCTGGACCGACCAAGCCGCGCAGTACGGCATCGTCGCGGTGCCCGTCGCCCTGCTGATGATCGGCGGCGAGTTCGATCTCTCCGCCGGCGTGATGATCGGCAGCTCGGGCCTCCTGCTCGGATATCTGACGGTGTACCAGGACATGAACGTCTGGCCGGCGATGGTGCTCGTGCTGCTCTTCGGGCTCGTCATCGGGTTCATCAACGGCCTCACTGTGACCAACACAAAGCTGCCGAGCTTCATCGTCACGCTCGCGACGTTCTTCATCCTCCAGGGCGTCAACGCCGCTGGGACCCTCAAGCTCACAGGGTCGACCGCGATCCAGAACATCGATTCGGCGAGCGGGTTCGAGACCGCGCACAAGATCTTCGCCGGCGACATCACCAAATGGGACTTCAAAGTCAAGGTGCTCTGGTGGATCGGCATCACGATCGTCGGCGCATGGCTCCTGGCCAAGACTCGCTTCGGCAACTGGATCTACAGCGCCGGCGGAGAGCCTAATTCCGCGCGCAACGTCGGCGTTCCGGTCGCGCGAACGAAGATCTTGCTGTTCATGACGACGTCCGCGACCGCTGCGCTGATGGGGATCATCGAAGCGCTCGAGTTGCGGTCGATGCAGTCTGGGGAGGGGATCGGCCTCGAGTTCATCTTCATCATCTGCGCCGTCGTCGGCGGCTGTCTCCTCACCGGAGGCTTCGGCTCCGTGATCGGCACCTTCTTCGGCGCCGCCATGCTCGGCATGGTCCAGCTAGGCATCGTCGACGCCCAGTGGGACAGCAACTGGACCTTCACCTTCCAGGGCGGCATCCTCTTCGCCGCGGTGTTGCTGAACACGTTGATCCGCAGTCGCGCTCAGAAAGCGAGATGACGATGGCCCACCTGCTCGAAGCCGACCACATTTCCAAGTACTACGGGAACATCGTCGCGCTGAAGGACATCTCGACGTACGTGAACGCCGGCGAGGTGACGTGCATCCTCGGCGACAACGGTGCGGGCAAGTCGAGCTTCATCAAGATCCTGTCCGGCGTCCATCAAGCGGACGACGGACGCCTGCTCGTCGACGGCGAGGAGGTGCACTTCACGTCGCCTCGGGACGCGCGAGCGAAAGGGATCGCGACTGTCTATCAGGATCTGGCGATGGTCCCGTTGATGTCGGTCTGGCGGAACTTCTTCCTCGGCGCAGAGCCTCGCAAAGGGTTTGGCCCGATCCAGTGGTTCGACTCGGCAAAGGCAAAGGGCATCGTCCGGCGGGAGCTGAAGGAGATGGGGATCGACATCCGTGACCCGGATCAACCTGTCGGCACGCTCTCAGGCGGCGAGCGCCAGTCGGTCGCGATTGCTCGCGCGGTGTACTTCGGCGCGCGCGTATTGATCCTGGACGAGCCCACGTCGGCGCTCGGCGTGAAGCAGGCGGGCGTCGTCCTGAAGTACATCCTCCAGGCGCGAGAACGCGGAGTTGCGGTGATCTTCATCACGCACAACCCCCACCATGCATATCCGGTGGGCGACCGTTTCGTGATCCTGAACCGGGGCCAGAGCCTCGGTGCCTACGAGAAGTCGCAGGTCGGCCGCGATGAGCTGGTACGCCTCATGGCCGGAGGCAGCGAGCTCGCGGAGCTCGAGCACGAGCTCGAGGCGATCAGGGTGGAGGTCTAGTCCGTACGCGAAGCGGCGCTTCGCGCTACGCGTCCTCCCGCTTGTGTCCCGCCGCGACCTGCTCGAGTCGCTCGCGGTCCAGCTCCTCCGCAGGGATCCCGACGACCTTGCCGGCTGTCTTGGCTCGCAACGTCGCTGTGCGAGGGCCACCTTCGAGCTGTGCGCGCTCGCCGACGATCGCACCCGGCCCGAGCTCGCCGACGACCTCGCCGTCGACGATGACCTCCAGGACGCCGTCGAGGACGAGGTAGACGACGACCGAGTCCTCGCTCTGGTCGCCCTGCTCGACGAGGATGTCGCCTGCTGAAAGCGATCGCGAGCGTGGCTTCTCGCCCCCCATGATCTCCAGCGAGAGCTCCCGTTCGACCGCAGACTCGACGGCCGTGACAACCGCGGGAGAATCCTCATTGCCCCAGGGTGTGTTCTGCGAATGCGCCTCGCGGTACCACTTCGCGAAGTCGATCGCTCCGCTCTTCTCGACGAGAGCACCATCCTGGTCGTAGATCCAATGGCGTGGGAAAGTGCTGGCGCCGGACAGGTCGTGCTTGGAGGTTCCGTCCGCGTAGATCGTCAGTGCAAGAGTGGTCCACGCGATCGCCGAGTTGATCTGGAAGTACGGCTTCCCACGCACACCCCTCGGCGCCGGCATGCCGGTGCGACCGCCGGCAGTCTGTGTGAAGCGCACCCAGTCCGGCCCGACCTCGCTGTTCTGGAGCACCGGCATCGCGACAGCGGGGACGGCGATCTCCTTCCGTCCCAGCTTCAACCGCGTCAGCCCGATGCGCCCGCGGCCGGTTTGTCCGTAGTCCACGATCTTGCCGTCCTCGACGTCGATCCATGCCTTCAGCTCGTTCGCCTCGCGGAAAAGGTCGGCTCGGTGCATCAGCTCGAGGTAGTCGATGCGGTCGGGCGGCGGATCGTCGTAGTGCGCGACTCCCATCGTGAACGGCAGTTTCGGCAGACCCTCGACCGCTTCCGACGGGATCCACGAGATGGACGTGACGGACGACTCGATACGCATAGGTGCCCCCTTCGCGACGTTGCCGGTTGCCATCGAGCCTATGCCCCTTGGACGCTCCTCACAAGGTGTCGGTCTCGAGTTCGAACAGCGCGGCCACCGCTCCGGTACGCGTGTGAACTTCGAGCTTCTCGTACGCGTTCTCGAGGTGCTTCCGAACGGTCTCCGGCGAGATTCCGAGCTGCCACGCGATCTCGGCATTCGTCTTGCCCCGGGCAACACGACCGATGATCTGCCGCTCCCGCGCCGTGAGCTGATCGGCCCTGCCGGCAAGGCGCGAGCGCACGCGCCGCCTCGCGGCGCTGCGACTGAACTGCCTCAGGTACGGGAGCAGCAGGTCGAGGACAGCGCGATCACGTTCCCCGAAGTCGGGCGCGGCGCGATCGAACTCCAGCCGCGCGCCTCGTTCGCCATGCGGACTGAGCCACAGGCGCATCATGTATTCGACGCCCACCGGCCGTGCGACCTCCTGGTACAGCTCGAGTCGCTGGAACTCGCGCGGGAGAAGAAATCCGAATACTTCCGAGCGCCGTCGACCGGCGTCATCGGATCCTGGTGCCAATAGCGAATCCCGGCCGCGCGCACCTCCCGGGTCACCGCCCCGCGCGGCTCACCCGTCCAGATGATCGTGCGCTCCGCATCGCCCTCGAGCTTCTCGTGGTAGGCGACGACGTCGCAGGGCACGAGCCGTCGCAGCGCCTCGAGTACCGGCTCGGGAAAAGGAATGGCGCCTTCGACGTCCCCTGCCTCGCGTAACACGTCGAGCGCGCCCCGGTAGTCCGCGCCGCAAAGACCAGGCATCGCTCACCGAGGATACGACGAACGTCGTATGGCCGAAACCCCCGCCGCCGCAGATCATGGCTCGCATGAACCGACGTACGGTGCTGCGCGCCGTCGTAGCTGCACTGGTGGCGCTCGCGGTGCCGGCGGCCGGCAGCTCGACGAACGCCTCGTCGGAGTTCCAGCTCGTCTTCGACGGCAAGCACACGCCTTCGCTCCTACACGAAGGCCCGTTCACGACGTCCGCGGCGTTCTGTCCATCCGGACAAGCGGTGGACACAGGAGTCGACTCGGCAACGGAGACAGCGCTGCGCAAGTTCACGTGTGCCGGTTTGAGCGGCGGCTTCACGGCTCGCGTCGGCCGCCTTCCGGCCGAGCACGGCGGCAGCGGGACCTGGCAGATCGTCGAAGGCAGTGGGCCGCTCGCGGACCTGCGCGGCAAGGGCATCTGGTCGAGCGTCCGTCTCGGCGGCAACCCGACCGACCCGGCCACGATCACGTTCCGGAGCACCTGGAAGGGTGTCGCCGATCTAGACGCCGCACCCCCGACTGTCGCGGCGCAGAAACGGAGCGCCCAGAAGCTCCGCCGCCCCAAGGGCGCTTACCGAGTACGCCTCGTCCTCACGCTGAACGATGCGGCCGGAAGCGCCGTCGACGCAGGGCGATGCAGTCGGAAACACGACCGAGTACGCGACAACGCTTCGACTCAGACGCTGAAGAGCGTCGCTCTGCTGGTGAGCGGGCGCGTCGGGCCCCGGTCGGTGTACGGCACCGTGATCGTGTTGCGGGTCACCGATCCCGTCGCGGATCCTTCTGAGGGATAGACCTCGTCCGGCCGAACTACCGCAAGGCCGGTAGCGGATCGACCGCGGCGCCACGGAGACGCACCTCGAAATGGAGATGCGGCCCGGTCGCGTCGCCTGTGGAGCCGACCCGGCCGACCTGGTCTCCGGTCTGAACCTCCTCGCCGACCTGGACGTCCGTCCGAGAGAGGTGCGCGTACATCGATCGGACTCCTTGTCGGTGGGCGATGATCACGAGCTTCCCCCAGCCACCTGCCATCGGGCCGGCCCAGACGACTCGACCGGACGCGGCCGCCGAAACGGGCGTGCCCCGGGCGGCAGGCAGGTCGATTCCGCTGTGGAAGCCGAACCCGCGCGGCCCGAACGGGGACGTGACTCCGACGTGGAGTGGCCACGAGAGCCTGATCGGGCAGCGTTGGAGTTGGGTCGTCTTCAGCGAGCCGATCGTTTGCGGGCCGGCGACGCCGTCGGGTTCGCCGCCAATCCAACGCTGGTATTTGACGAGGGCAGCCTTGACGTGCGAATTGAAAATGCCCGTGAAGATGGCGGAAGGGAAACCGTGCCAGGCGAGCAGAAACTGCAGCTCGGCCACGTCCCAGCCCGAGTCGCCCACTCGTAGCGTGCGCGCACCGAGCTCGTACTTCCCCCAGGCGCCGAGAGCCGTTCGGCCGGCGACTGCGCCCGCCCGCACACGGGCGGTCTTCCGCAGGGCGGCCACCGCTTGCTTCGTGGCAGGCCCATCCAGTCCGTCGACCGGGCCCACATACAGGCCCTGCCTGACGAGCCCGACCTGCAGAGCCGCCACTCGAGCGCTGCCCATGGCGTGCGCCAGACCCGCGGCGACGAGTGCGATCACCACGAACGGCAGTGAGACGTGAATCAGGCGGCGGCCCATTCCGCCATGCGCTATCGGCGACGGCGACGTCGTTCTTGAGCATGGGAGGCTCCGGGAGACTTCGACCCGACCGGCTGCGGTCAGCTGTTGGCCCGGCGGCGTTCGCATGGAGAGCCTCGCGCCCCTTGCCCAGGCGGCTGGTCCGGTACAGAGCACGAGCCCCTGGGATCGGACTCGCGTGATCGCAGCAGGGACCGACGCGTGCCCGTTCGCGATCCAGGTGCACAGCGCAGGGACGATCCACACCTGGACCTATGCCGATGGAACCGTGAAGACGATCCTCCAGAACTTCCACATCGAGTGGACGAATCTCGACACCGGGAAGGTGGCCACGACGCCCCTGGGCGGCCCGGCGATCGTCTATCCGGACGGAACCGTGGTGATCAACGGCAATGACGCTCGGTTCGTGGCCGCCGGGCAGGGCCTGGTGGTAGCCGACCTTGGCCGGGCAATCACCACGGTCGAGGGCCTCGTCTTCTCGGCCGGCCAACACCCGGAGTCGCTCTTCCCAGACGTCTGCGCCGCGCTCGAGTGACCAACGAGACCTGGGGGCCGGCCCCGAGCCGGCCCCCGATTGCCCAGGTGACCGTTGCCGACGACCTACGACCGCGGATGCTACGAACGCCTGCGAGTGTCGCCACGTCGTCTGGCTGCGCGCTGACGGACGAGCTCGGCCGCTTGCTTGATCAGGCGGGCGACCGCCCAGGGTGTGACCACGATCGGCGCCCAGCGAGGTTTGACATCGCGCTCCGTGGGTTGACGCTCGTCGGATGACACGGAAGCGTTACGCCGCAGCTCGCTCAAGAGCGGCGAGCAAGCTGTCGGCTTCGTAGGAGTCGTCGTACCGCGCACCGTTTATGTAGAAGGTGGGCGTCCCGTTGACGCCACTTCGCACACCGCTCATGAAGTCTTCCCGAACTCGAGCGGCGTGGACGTGCTCGGCCAGATCCTGGTCGAACTTCTCGAGGTCGAGCCCGAGCTGCTCGGCGTAGTCGCGAAGGTCGGGGTCGCGCAGCCGCTTCTGGTTCTCATAGAGAACGTCGTGCATTTCCCAGAACCTGTCCTGGCTTGCCGCGGCCTCGGCGGCCTCGGCCGCCTGCTCCGCGTGGGGGTGTGAGGTCGTGATGGGGAAATTGCGGAAGACGAACCGCAGCTTCTCCCCCAGCCGCGCCTGCACCTCCTTGACGATCGGGTAGGCCGCGCCGCAGTACGGACACTCGTAATCGCCGTACTCGACGAGCGTCACGGGAGCGTCCACCGGGCCCTGAACGTGGTCGCGTTCCTCACTCACGGGGACGGTCAGGGCCGCCCCCCATTCGGTTCGACTCATGCGCCACTCCCGTCCCCGAGATTTTCGAGAGCCCGCAGGATCCCGTCCGCCCCGGGGTTCACACCAACAGGAGAGACGAAGCTCCAGCGCACGATCCCGTCGGCATCGATCACGTACAACGCTCGTTCGCTCGTCCCCTCTTTCGGCCTGTAGACCTGGTACATACGAGCCACCTCACCCTTGGGCTCGAAATCGGCGAGCAAAGGGAAGTGCAGGTTTCGGTCCTTCGCAAAAGCCAGATGGCTCCACACGCCGTCAACGGAAATCCCCAGGAGCGTCGCGTTGAAGCGTTGAAACTCCGGGAGCAGCTCCTGGTAGAGGGCCATCTGATCGGAACAGACCGGGCTCCAGTCCTCGGGGTAGAAGGCGAGGATTACGGGCTGGCCCCGAAGCTCGGTCAGGGAGACGATCTGATCAGGAGTCGCCGGCAGCCCGAACTCCGGGGCCTCCG
>JBKPTB010000040.1:0-29625 GCA_046735315.1 Actinomycetota bacterium | reverse complement strand
CACCGTGTAGGAGGGCCGTTGGCGGGACGCTCGCGGCGAGTCGAGTCGCGAGCTCGCGTCCGCGTTCGTAGAGGGCCAGCGGGATCAACTCGAGGAGCTCAGGATGGCGCTCGTACGGCTTTGTCCCGGAGGCGAAGAGATGTGCGACACGCCGCGCGAGCGGCGGATAGGACTGGTCCGGAACGCCGCTCGCCTGCAGCGAGGTCAGGAGATCGGCCGCGGTCTCCACGTCGGGGTAGATGAGGGACTCGGCGAGCGCGGCTCCCGGTTCGATCGTCTCCATGAGCAGGGCTCCGACATTCTCGTCGACGGCGAGAACAGACGGAGTATGAGCGGTCGCCCACTGCTCGAGCGCTGCTGCCTCGTTGACCAGCCGCACGCGATCGGGGCTGACTTTCAGGACTGCAGCGCCGCCACCAGGCATCCGGCACCGGATGACAGCCGACATGCTCCCACGTGGAAGGAACGAGCCCAACTCCACATGCCAACGCTCTGCAAGAGCGCCGAGAACATTCGGCAGCTCGTCAAACCATGGCGCGACCTCGGGACCGAACCGCGCGGTGAGACGCCGACGTACTCCATCGTCGATCCTCGGACCAAGCGAACCCATCGCGGCGACGGTAGCGCGAGCTATGCGCGCAGGCAGTTACGACGCTCCTTGACCCCAGACTTCGCGCGTGACGCGATCAAGAGCCCGGCGCTGACCGCCCTCTCCCGGAAAGAGGCCGCCACTCCTCTTTGCGTGCAGCCCCGGGCTCTGAACCAAGAGACGCGCTCGAGCGTCGACGCTTGCGCTTTGGCGAGAGTGCCCAGGGCCGCGCCGTCTACAGCTCACGCCGCAATCGATCGTCCCGGGGAGAGGCTTGGGGCGACCGAGTAGCCCTGGGCGTGTTCAGCATTCGACCGCCCCTCATCGCCTTCCTTCCCGCTAGAGCAGATACAGGATCAGCAGGATGATCATGACCAACAGGAGTACGCCGCCAAATCCGTAAGCCATTTTGATTGTCCTCCCTTCGTCGTTGCCTCAACGAAGCAGGGCGGCCTGCAGTGACGGAAGCTCCTGCACGGCTTCGCATGGACGCGAGCGAGCTGGGCCCGATGATCCGGGCGCAGCTCTCGAGTCTTGCCGCGCTACGCTCGCGCGAGGTTGCTGAAGGCCATCACGTAGCCCGGTGCAGTCTGGCTGCGCGGGACGAGCACCCGAATCCTCGCGCCACCGAATCGCGCCCGGAACGCTGCTCGGGACACGACGGTAGGCGAGACAGTCGGCACAGCACGCGAGAAGAACACGCGCCGCACGCTCGTCCAGTGATGCGTCCTCACATTCCAACGCTGCAACAGGCCGTACCTACCGGCGAACGAACGCGCCGCGACGACACGCGCCACGAAGCGGTGCACACCGATACGCGTCAGGCTCAGCCTTGGCCGCACTTGCACCGAGACGGCGTTGCTGTTCGTCAGGGCGGACGACGCCTTGTAGACGGTGTGGATCAACGGGCGAACGTCGACGCTGAACGACCCATCTGCGGCGGTCTGCACGGTCGTCAGGGTCTGCGTCTCGAGCCCGCCAACGGCTGGGACCCGATGCTCGGTGATCGTCACCGGCTCACCCGCCTGACCGTTCGCGACGGAGCCTGTGAGCGTGACCGAGCCGCCGTAGATGACAACCGACTCGCTCGCATCGAGCGCCAGTGACTTCGGTGCCTTGGCTGCGACAACCGCAGTCGGCAAGGAGGTCGCGTTGCCTGCCCCGGCGCTGTTGGCCGCACGGACCCGCGCGCGCAGCCGGTTTCCGACATCGACCGACGTCAGCGTGTAGGTCTTGTTGGTGGCGCCGATGATGTTCGAGCAGTTGGCGCCGTTGGAATCGCACCGCCGCCACTGATAGGTGAACGTGAGCGGCTGCGTACCTGTCCAGGTGCCCGGATCAGCCGTCAGGACCTCGCCTTGTTTGGCGACACCCGAGATTTTCGGACGGACAGTGTTCTGTGGGCGCGTCGTCGCCGCAGCAGCCGATCCGGCGCCGGCGAGCATGAGCATGACGAGAACAATCAAGCGTTTTCGCATTCGAGATACCCCTCCTCCTCAAGTCGCTTTCGAGAGGTTCACTGTCAGGCCTACCCCGTGATTTGCAGGGAAAATCGTCAGGATTTGGTGATGAACGTGAGGATCCTGTTAGTGCTGCCTGCTGCTTGTGGCGGTCTCGACGGTCGTACCTCAGTCGGGCGCCGCGACGTGTGGACGCGCTGACCCTGGAGCGTGGCCACAGGCGGTCCTGAGGCCAGCAAGTTTCAGCGACGCCGACGGTCTTCTCTGAACGGAGCCCGGCGCGCTCTGACTGTGGTGGCCGGCCACCGCCGGCTCGAGCAGCGCCGGGCTCTCCTCGCGAACCGCTGCTAGCCCGTGAAGCGACCGATGAAGATGGTGACCTGCACGCCGGCCGGAATGCTGGCGCCTGCCCGCGGCTGCTGCTCGACGACGAGACCGTCCTTGCTCTGGTCGACCGTCGGCCTGTTGAGCACGGCCACCTTGAAGCCTGCGGCGCGAAGCGTGTCCGCCGCCGTGGCCTGGTCCTGGCCGACGACGTTCGGAACGCTGGCCCCGGCCTGCGGATTCGGTCCGGCGGAGACTCGTACGCGCACGCGCGAGCCTTTGCGGAGCGTCGTGCCCGCCGCCGGCGCTTGCCCGATGACGCGGTTGGCGGGCTGGCTCGAGGTCACGTAGACCACCGTCGGACGAAGACCCAGCACGTTGAGCCGCCGAAGCGCGGGCGTCTGGGCGAGCGCGACGACCCGCGGAACGCGAACAGGACCAGCGGTTGGCGTCGTGACGGTCGGCGAGGGCGAAGTCGTCGTCGTGGACGAAGTCGTGGTAGTGGCCGTCGAGGTCGTGCCGGTCGAGACGTTGACCGTCACCTTCGAGCCCTTGTCCACTGCCTTTCCGGCGGGCGGCTTCTGGCCGACGACTGTCCCTGGCGGCTTGTCGGACGGGACGTTCTGCAGAACCGGCTCGAGCCCGAGCTTCGTCAGCGCCGCCACGGCATCACCCTGCGTCTTGCCGACCAACCGCGGCACGGCGACTCCTGTCGCGCCATTCGACACGCTGATGGTGACGGTCGTTCCCGAAACGGCGGTCACGCCGGCGACCGGCTCCTGATGGACGACGACGTCCTTGGGCCGCGAGGAGGCGACGCTCGTGATCTTGACCTTGAAGCCTGCGCTCGTCAGTCGCGTCTGTGCCTGCTGAAGCGGCAAGCCGGTTACGTCAGGGACGGAATGTCTGCCGCTGGAGATCAGAATGGTCACCGTCTGGCCCTTGTCGAGCTGCGTCCCTGGCGCCGGCTTCTCGCCGAAGACGACGTTTGGTGGCCGGTCGCTCGGCCCGGTACGCGGCAGGACGTCGAGTCCCTCGTCGTGGATGCGCGCGGCGGCGGCGTCCTCACGCAGGCCGATGACGTTCGGCACGGTCGTCTTGTCGTTGTCGCGGGTGAGGAAGTACCAGGCCAGCAGGCCGCCGATGACGAGCAGCAAGAGCAGGAGCAGCCACAGCCACCAGTAGCGCTCCGGCGGGGG
Organism: Actinomycetota bacterium; assembly: GCA_046735315.1. Lineage (GTDB taxonomy): Bacteria > Actinomycetota > Thermoleophilia > Gaiellales > Gaiellaceae > 3-1-20CM-4-69-9. The sequence goes on along the minus strand of JBKPTB010000040.1, from coordinate 26,053 downwards.
GCCGGCCGACTCGACGACCTCTTCCTCGGCGCCAGCTGCGGCCGGAGCAAGCCGGCGGATCATCTCGTCGATGCGCGCCGCGCGTCCCCGCCGGCCGCGGGCGCGGTCGACCCAGGTCAGCCAGGCATCCTGCTCGTCGGCGGGCAGGGACGAGAACCGATCCCCCGCCTGTGGATAGCGATCGAGTGCGGCTGCAACGTCCGCCGGCAACTGTCGAGGCGTGGCCATGCGCACTCTGTTGCCCGGCTGGAAACTTTTGCAACGTCAGCGCCGGTCACAGGCAGACTTCCTGCCCATGCTCGCCGTTCCACCAACCCCGGTGATCTGCCTCGACCCGGGCCACGGCACCGTGCCCGCCGTCGGTCGGCAGACGGAACCGATCGGGCCGGGTTCCTCCGTGCGCAAGATCAAGGACGGCGGCGGGGCGCCGGGCGAGGCGCCGGTCGCGCTCGGCATAGCGTTCAAGACGCGCGCACTGCTGAAGCGCGACGGTTATCGAGTCGCGATGACACGTACCGGCACGATGTACGCGGGCGGGAACATTGCGCGCGCCCGTTTCTGCAACGTCCGGCACGCGGCGCTGATGGTGCGCATCCACGCGGACGGCGCGCAGGACCGGTCGCTGCACGGCGTCAAGACCCTGTTCCCCGCGCTCCGCCGCGGGTGGACGGACGACATCTATACGCAGAGCCTGCGTGCGGCGCGCAAGGTGCAGGCGGCGGTCGTGCGCCAGACGGGCGCGCTGAACCTCGGGCTCGTCCCACGGTCCGACCTCACCGGCTTCAACTGGGCCGATGTTCCCGCAATCCTCATCGAGACCGGCTTCATGACGAACCCATCCGAGGCGCACCTGTTACGGACGAGCGCCTACGAGCTGAAGGTGGCTCGCGGAATCGCGGCGGGCGCCGAGTCGTTCGTCGGCCGCGCCTGAGCAAAGAGGCCCGGTGTGAAATTCCGCCGGGCCGGATGGCGCACCAGACACGGCGCCGGATCAGCACGTTCGCCCGCGGCCCGTAGCGCTGCTACGAACCGCGAACGACCGCACTGCCCGGCTTGGTCTGGAGCGCCCCCGACGGCGGCCGAATTTCACACCGACCCTCTAACTACAGTCCGAGCAAGCGCCGGTGAGCACGACCTCGTGTTCGTCGACCGAGTAGCCGAGCCCGCCCGCAAGCCGGTCGATCGCGCGCTCGAGCCGTGGATCGGTGAATGCCTCGACCTTGCCGCAGTCTCGGCAGACGAGATGATGGTGATGGTCGCCGTCGACGGGCGCAGGCTCGAAGCGTGAGATCCCATCTCCGGCATCGACTCGTTTCACCAACCTGAGGTCGACGAGCACGTCGAGGGCTCTGTACACCGAGGCGATCCCGACCGGTCGACGCGCCCGCCGCAGGCCGTCGAAGATCTCCTGGGCGCTCAGGCAACAGTTCTGGCGTCCAAGCAACTCGACCACTGCGCTGCGCGCACCGCCGCGCCGGTAACCGGCGACCGACAGTGAGTCCAGCGCGTCCTTCGTCCAGGTCTTTCCGTGCGGTGCCATTCGAGCCTAGTGTATCTTCCAGCTGATGATTTCGAGAATCGTTCTCATTATGTTGGCGGCCACGATAGTGGCGAGCTGCGGCAGTGCCACCGGAGGCTCGAACGGGAAGACGACGGTGGCTGCCGCCTTCTATCCCCTCGCCTACGCCGCCGAGCGGATCGGCGGCTCGGGTGTCGACGTCGTCAACCTCACGCCGCCCGGTGCGGAGCCGCACGATCTCGAGCTGACACCCCGCGAGGTCGCCAAAGTCGAGAGCGCCGACGTCGTCCTCTACCTGAGCCACGGCTTCCAGCCGGCGGTCAGCAAGGCCGTGGAGCAGGCGCAGGGAACGCGCGTCGACGTCCTGGCCGGGTTACCGCTGCACGCCAGCAACGAAGAAGGTCTCAGCGCCGATCCCCATGTCTGGCTCGACCCGCCGCTCTTCGCCCGGATCGTCCGAAGAATCGGGGCTGCGCTGCACCGACCGGTCGGCGGCCTGGTCGCAGACCTTCAGCGCGTCGATGCCGAGTATCGCGCGGGGTTGCGGAACTGCGCGCGCCAGGAGATCGTCACGAGCCATGCCGCTTTCGGCTACGTCGCGCAGCGCTACGGTCTGAAGCAGGTCGCGATCACGGGCCTTGCGCCCGAGTCTGAACCGTCGCCGCAGCAGCTGGCACACGTCGTCGACGTCGTCCGCCGCACTCATGCGACGACGGTGTTCTTCGAGACGCTCGTCTCTCCCCGGCTTGCCCAGACCGTTGCCCACGAGGTCGGTGCGAAGACCGCCGTGCTCGATCCGATCGAAGGTTTGACGGCCACAGAGCAGACACGAGGCGACAACTACTTCACTCTCATGCGCCAGAACCTCGCCGCACTGCGCGCGGCGCTCGGATGTCACTAGCGCTTCGACTCGATCACGCGTCGTTTTCCTACGGACACGGCCCGCTGGTGCTGCGCGACGTCGAGCTCGAGGTCGACCGGGGCGAGTTCGTCGCGATCGCCGGCCCGAACGGCGGCGGCAAAACGACGCTGGTACGCCTCGTCGTGGGGCTGGAGGAACCGACCTCCGGAACCGTCGAGCTGTTCGTGGACAAGATCGGCTACCTCCCTCAGCGTGCGCAGGCGGGCATCGACGCGCCGCTGACGGTGCGCGAGCTCGTGACCGCCGGCCGCGCCTCACGAACGCGCCTGTTCGGCCCACTCGCGGGCGCCGACCGGCAAGCGGTGCGGCAGGCGATCGACCGGGTCGATCTCGCGCCTCAGGCCGACCGTCGGCTGGCGACTCTTTCCGGCGGGCAGCAGCAGCGCGCCTTCATCGCGAAGGCCCTCGCGGCCGAGCCCGAGCTCCTCGTGCTCGACGAGCCGACGACGGGGGTCGACGTCGAGGCTCAGGATGCGATCGCCGCGCTGCTCCAGCACCTCCGGGACGACCTCGGCATGACGATCCTCTACGTCTCGCACGAGTTCGGAGCCGTCGAGCGATTCGTGGAACGACTCGTTCTCGTCCGGGGCGAGATCGTCTTCGACGGGGCGCCCTCGGCCCTGCCCTATGTCTGGCACGACCCGTCGCACGCGCATGCTTGATCTGGAGTTCATGCGGCTTGCTTTCGGCGCAGGCATCGTCGTGGGAGTTCTCGCGCCGGCGGTCGGCTTCTTCCTCGTCCAACGCAGGCTGAGTCTCGTCGGGGACGGCATCGGCCATGTCGCGTTCGCGGGAGTGGCGCTCGGCTATCTCCTCGACCTGCCGCTCGTGCTCACCGCCCTGGCGGTCTCCGTCGTGGGCGGGCTCTCGATCGAGTGGCTTCGCGCGCGCCGCAGGACCGCCGGTGACCAGGCGCTCGCGCTCATCTTCTACACCGGCATCGCCGGCGGAGTAGTGCTCGTTTCGGCAGCCGGCGCCCTCAACGTCAACCTCTTCCAGTTTCTCTTCGGGTCGATTCTGACGGTCACAAGGGGCGACCTCGCGGTGATCGCGGCGCTCGGCGCAGCCGCACTGGTGCTGATCGCGCTGCTCTATCGCCCGCTGGTCGCGGTCGTCGTCGACGAGGAAGGCGCTCGGGTCGCGGGACTGCCGGTCGCGGCGCTCAACTCCCTCACCGTCGCGCTGGCGGCCGTGACCATTGCACTGTCCATGCGGATCGTGGGGATCCTGTTGATCGCGGCGCTGATGGTTCTGCCGGTGATCGCCGCCTCGCGCATCGCCTGGAGCTTGCGCTCGACGATCCTGCTCGCCATGGGCATAGGCCTCGGCTCGGTGCTCACCGGGATCACCGTCGCCTACTACGCGGACTTGCCGCCTGGAGGCACGACCGTTCTCGTTGCCGCCGCGACCGTGCTCGTGGCCGAGGCCTGGTCGGTGGTGCGCCGCTAGAGACCGCGTTCGCGCATCTGCTCCACAGCCGCACGCCCGACGTCGTGCACGCTGCGCCGCCGCGATTCCGGATCCTCCGGCGCGGGCTCGGCCAGGTCGACCGTGAGCTCGGCGGACTCGAACTCGTCGCGCTCTGCGACCATCGAGCGCGACTCCGCCAGCCTTTGTCGCAGCTCCTCCGCGCGCGGATCGAGCCCGACCCGTTGTGGCTCGCGCCTGCGGCGCAAGAAGCCGAAGAACGCAAACCCGCCGAACAGCGCAAGAAGCCGGCGCACGCGGCGATGCTACACTGGCCGCCGCTTCCTGCCTCGTCATCGCGCCTCCCGTTCCCGAGGGGCGCCAGCCGGCGAGGCCGATTCAGACCAAAGGAAGGGAGGACTCGGGAAACAGTGGTTGCATACGAAATTCTGCTGATGCTCGATCCCGACCTGCCCGAGGAGCGGCAGGAGGAGATCGTGAAGCGCGCACGCGAGCTCGTCGAGCGCGCGAACGGGAAGTGGGTTCGATACGACGTCTGGGGACGACGCAGGCTGGCGTACGAGATCAACCACAAGGGCGAGGGCTCGTACCACCTCCTGAACTTCGACACCGACCCCGAGACGCTCGCAGAACTGTCGCGGGTCCTCCGGATCACCGACGGCGTGATGCGGCACCTCGCGGTGCGCCGCATCGAGGGCAGCGCACCGGGACCGCCCCCCGAGCCCGAGCCTGCGGCACAGTCCGTCCCCGAGCCCGCCTATGCTGAAGCGAACATGCGTTCGGAAGAGGAGGAATAGATATGGCCGGCGACATCAATCGCGTAACCATCGTGGGACGTCTGACACGCGACCCCGAGTTGCGACACCTCCCATCGGGTACCGCTGTCCTCCAGCTGGGGGTCGCGGTCAACGGCCGCCAGAAGGACGACGCCGGAAACTGGATCGACAAGCCCAATTTCTTCGACGTCAAGGTGTTCGGCAACCAGGCTGACACCCTGAACATGCATCTCTCGAAGGGACGGCGCATCGGAGTCGACGGCCGTCTCGACTGGTCCTCGTGGGAAGCCCAGGATGGGTCGAAGCGCTCGAAGGTCGAAATCGTTGCGCAGTCGGTGCAATTCCTCGACAGCCGCGGCGAGGGTGGCGGCGGTGGCGACGGCGAGCGACAGTTCGTTCCCGCTGCTGCAACGGCCGGCAACGAGGACTTCACCGGATCCGCCGACGACGACATCCCGTTCTGATGCCACCGCGAGGAGGAGAACGAGACAGGGACCGGCAGCCGGGGCGCAAGCGTCCGGGCCAGGCCGGGCCGATCCGGCGGAAGTCCTGCTTCTTCTGCAAGGACAAGGTCGACGAGATCGACTACAAGAACGTCAACCAGCTGCGTCGGTACATCTCGGAGCGCGGCAAGATTCGCTCGCGCAGGATCACCGGCGCGTGCCGCCGGCATCAACGTCAGGTCGCGGTCGCGGTCAAGCGCGCGAGAGAGATGGCGCTGTTGCCATACGTGTCGGAAGGTCGCTAGCTACTTAAGGACCACTGATGGAAGTCATCCTCCGGAAGGACATCGACAAGGTCGGTCTGCGTGGCGAGGTCGTCAGCGTCGCGCGCGGGTATGCGCGCAACTACCTGTTTCCGCGCGGTCTCGCCGACGAGGCCACCCCGGCGCGCGTCGCCGAGCTACAGAAGGTCGACGAGCGACGGGCAAGGCACGAAGCCAAGACGTTCGAGGACGCACAGTCGGTTGCGGAGCGTCTCGGCAAGCTCGAGCTGCGCTTCGACGTCAAGGCGGGCCCGACCGGATCGCTCTTCGGCTCGGTTACGCCGACCGACATCGCCGACGAGCTCTGGGAGAAGCACAAAGTGCGTGTCGACCGGCGCAAGATCGGCGGCGACCCGATCAAGCGCATCGGGCGCTATCAGGTGCCGATCGAGCTCTTCCAGGACGTGACCGTCGACGTGCGCACACTCGTCGTGCCCGAAGGCGGTGAGCTGCCGCCGGAGGAAGAGCTCGAAGCGATGGAGGCCCAGGAGCAGGAGCAGGAACAGGCCGAGCCTCCTCAGGCCGAGGAGAAGCAAGAGCTCGACCTCGACGAGCTGGATGCCGCGGCGGCCGCCCAGGACGCGGCGCTCATCGAGTCCGGCGAGCTGCAGCCGTCACGCGCCGACATCGAAGGCGAGCTGGCGGACGACGAGTTCGACCGCGCCGTCGACGCCGGCACCGACGAGAGCTAGCCGCCCCACCTCGCGACAAACGTAGGCGCCAGGCCGTTTCACCTCTCTCAGAGGCGGCGACCTGATCATCGTGTCCACAATCCTCTCCCCTCTTGCAGAGCGGCGTCGAGGCCTTCCTGTGGACAGCGTGTGCACAACGATTCACACCTCTTTCCACGCGCTGTGAATTAGCGGCGGAAGTTCCCGCTCCGAGCGGTCGTTCTGTCCACAGCTCCGTCCGGTACAACTGGGAACATGTGTTCTACTATCCCTGCAAATCCTCTCTTTTGCCATGTCGAAAACCGACTCGTCCAGGGGTAGAAACCCCGGAGCGCCAGTGGTTCACTCCGCCCGAGTGACAACTGTCGCCCAGCTCGCTGAAGCCGCTCCGATCGCGCCGCCCCAGAACCTCGAGGCCGAAGAATCGGTCCTCGGGGCAATGCTGCTCTCCCCGGGCGCGATCGGGGCGGTCAGCGAGGTGCTCGACGCGTCGGACTTCTACCGCGAGAGCCACGCGAAGATCTACCGCGCTGGGCTCGCGCTTTACGCGAAGGGCGAGCCCGTCGACGCGATCACCCTCGTCGACGAGCTCGAGGAACGAAGCGAGCTCGAAGACGTCGGCGGGCGCGTCAGGCTGCACGAGCTGGCGGCGCTCGTCCCCGCGACCGCGAACGCCGGGCACTACGCCCGCATCGTTCGCGAGATGGCGACGCTGCGTGGACTGATCACCGCAGGACAGCAGATCGCGCAGCTCGGGTGGGAGCGGCCCGGCGAGACGCAGATGCTCGTCGACCGCGCGGAGCAGGTCGTCTTCGACCTGTCGCAAAGCCGTGTCTCGACCGAGTTCAGCCACATCGAAGAATTGCTCAAGGAAAGCTTCGAGCGCATCACCGCGCTCTACGAGGCGGGCGCGGATGTCACCGGCGTCCCGTCCGGCTTTCGCGATCTGGACCGGCTGACGTCCGGATTCCAGCCCGGCAACCTCGTCATCGTCGCCGCACGCCCCAGCATGGGAAAGTCGGCACTCGGTCTCTGCATCGCCGCGAACCTGGCGCTGCGACACGAGATTCCCGTGGCGTTGTTCACGCTCGAGATGTCGAAGTCCGAGGTGACACAGCGCCTCCTCTGCAGCGAGGCCAAGGTCGAGTCGCAACGCCTGCGCACCGGCAAGCTCGCGCAGGACGACTGGCCCCGGCTCGTCGCCGCCGGCGACAAGCTGATGAAGGCCCCGATCTACGTCGACGACACTGGCTCGATCACGATGATGGAGATCCGGTCGAAGGCGCGCCGCCTGAAAACGCGCGAGCCGAACCTCGGTCTGATCATCGTCGACTACCTGCAGTTGATGACATCGGGAACGACGGCCGAGAACCGCGTCCAGGAGGTGTCGCAGATCTCGCGCAACCTCAAGGTGCTCGCACGCGACCTCGACGTGCCGATCCTGGCGATGTCTCAGCTCTCGCGTGCAGTCGAGCAGCGGCACGACAAGCGCCCGATCCTGTCCGACCTCCGCGAGTCGGGGTCGATCGAGCAGGACGCCGACCTCGTCATGTTCGTCTACCGCGACGAGTACTACAACGAGGAGAGCGATCAGCAGGGCCTGGCCGAGATCATCCTCTCGAAGCACCGCAACGGCCCGACCGGGCTCGAGAAGCTGTCTTTCCTCAAGCGCTACGCGAAGTTCGCGGACCTGGCGGCCTGATGGCGAGCTGGGTCCTCACCGAGCAGATCGTCTGGATCTCGGCACGAGCCACCGGCTTCACCGTCGTGTGCGAGCGCTGTGCGGATCTGAACGAAGACTTCCCGTCGATCCACGGCACGCTCGCGCTCGACCACCTGCGCGGGACGATCGACTGCCCGCGCGGTCATCAGATCCGCGTCGAGCGCGACGGGCGCTAGCCGCCGGCTGCAACAACGACCACGACAAACACGGCGTAGAGGCCGACGATCGCCGCGCCCTCGCGCCGAGTCAGCCCTCCGCCGAAACCAAGCGCAACCGCGGCGATGGTCATCCCGACCATCCAGAGGGCGGCGAAGTTCTCGACTCCCGACGACGAACCGAACCCGAGAATCGTCGCGGGAACGCAGAGGCCGATGAGGATGTTGGCGTTGTTCGAATTGAGCGCCTCGCTCACGCACGCCGCTCCGCGGCCATGGCTGGCAAGTCGCACCGCGGCGATCAGGTTGGGGATACTCGTCAGCGCCGCCAGGACGATCGCGCCGAGGACGACGTCGGAGACGTCCCAGCGCTCGCCGATCGACTGCGCCGCGACGACCATTCCGTAGGCGCCACCGACGACGGCCGCGAGCGCGGGAATGACGGTGAGCGCGTCGAGGTTCGTCGCGGGACCGCTGAACTCGTCCCGACGCGCGTCACGCTGCTCCTCGGCGACCGCCTCGCGCAACGGACCGGGCAGGCGCGAACGCGCGCGCTCGTGCAGGGCTGAGAGAGTGATGTAGGGCGCCAGCACGATCACCACCAGCACGAGCCCCACTGCGCCGGGGACGATGTTCGTCGCGACGAGCAGCCCCAGGATCGCAACCAGCACAGCCACACCGCCGTTGAGGATCAGTCCGTGCCGGTGGATGCGAACGGGACCCGCGACCAGCGCCGAGACTCCAAGCAGGGCCGCGAGGTTGAAGACGTTGGAGCCGACGACTACGCCGACGCCGGTGTCTTCGTGCCCTGCAACGACGGCGGCAACTGCCGACGCAATCTCCGGCGCATCCGCCCCCACGGCGGTGACGATTCCGAGCAGTGCCTCCGAGAAGCCGAGGCGTTCGCCGATGCGATCGAGCTCGCGCGCGAGCACGATGCTCGAGGTGACGGTGACCGCGAACGAGCCCGCGAGCAGTAACAGCGCGACGGGAATCGACATGGCGCCGGAGCCTAGCCGCAGGGTTTGGCAGACTCGGCACGTGCCTGCGACCGTCATCGTCGGGGCGCAGTGGGGTGACGAAGGCAAGGGCAAGATCGTCGACCTGCTCGCCCAGGATTCCGAGCTCGTCTGCCGCTACCAGGGCGGGCCGAACGCCGGCCACACGATCGTCGTCGACGGCGAGACCTTCAAGATCCGGCAGATCCCGAGCGGCGTGCTTCGTGGGAAGACGTGCGTGATCGGCGCCGGTTGCGTCGTCGATCCGGAGGTGTTCCTGGCCGAGGTGGACGAGCTCGAGGGTCGAGGCATCTCGACGGGCGACGTCCATCTTTCCGGCGAGGCACACCTCGTCATGCCCTGGCACGTCGCCATCGACCAGGCGAGCGAACGCCGGCTCGGCTCACTGCAGATCGGCACGACCAAGCGCGGCATCGGCCCGTGCTACGCCGACAAGGCGGCGCGGCTCGGCATCCGCGTGCAGGACCTGCTCGACGCAAAGATCCTCAGACAGAAGATCGAAGTTGCCCTGGCCGAGAAGAACGTCTGGCTCGAGCGCGTATACGGGGTGCCGCCCCTCGATCTCGAGGAGGTCGCGGGCCAGCTCGAAACCCTCGCGCAAAGGATTCGCGCCTACGTCGACGACACCGCGCTCCTCGTCGATCGTGCGCTCCACGAGGGCCGCCGGGTTCTTCTCGAAGGGGCGCAGGGAACGCTGCTCGATCTCGATCATGGGACGTACCCCTTCGTGACGTCCTCGAGCACGGTCGCGGGCAACGCGGCAACCGGGGTCGGGATCGGACCGAATCGGCTCGACCAGGTGATCGGCGTCGCCAAGGCCTATGTCACCCGGGTGGGCGAAGGTCCATTTCCCACTGAGATCCAAGGGCCGGATCAGCAACGCGTGCGTGAGCTCGGCGGCGAGTTCGGCACGGTGACCGGTCGGGAGCGTCGTTGCGGCTGGCTTGACCTGGTGGCGCTTCGCTATGCGGTGAGGTTGAACGGGATCACCTCGCTCGCGCTCACCAAGCTGGACGTGCTGTCGGATTTCGCCGAGTTACCGGTTTGTGTCGCCTACCGCCTGCGCGACGGCAGCGAGACGTTCGAGTTTCCGGCGCATCAGAGCGACTTCCATCACTGTCGGCCGGTGTACCAGACGCTCTCAGGCTGGCAGGAGCCGCTCGGCCGGGAGCTCCCGGAGGCAGCGCGCGTTTACATCGCGTTCATCGAGCAGGAGCTTGGCGTCGAGATCTCGCTCGTCGGCACCGGTGCTGGGCGCGAGAGCGTCGTCTCGCTTCCCTAGAGGCGGAGCTCGTACAGCAGACGTATCTGGCCCTGCCGCGGCGCTTCGCCGGGGACGCGTCGGAAGCCGTAGGCCTCGTAGAGCCCTTGCGCCGCCTGCATCCGTTCGCTCGTGTCGAGCTGGATGGTGTCGGCGCCGCTCGCCCGTGCCCAGTCCAGCGCGGTCGTCAGCAGCTGCTTGCCGAGCCCGCGCCCACGTTGCGAGGGCCGCAGGTACATCCGCTTGAGCTGGAGCTCGCCGTCGCTCAGGTCGCGCAAGGCCACCGAGCCGACGACTTTGCCGTCGAGCTCGGCGACCCAGAGCGCCGCGTAGTAGCGGTCGGGCTCGTCGAGGTCAGGGTCCAGATCCGAGTCGGGCACGAAACCGAACTCACGCAACGTGTCGGAGACGAGTGCGAGGAAGCCTGGCAGGTGCCGCGCCTCGAGGGGAACAATCCGAACCTCGAGATTCTGCAAGTCGGACGCCGTGTTCACGTTGACGAGAGCCTCGGGCTCGAGCTCGAGAACCCGCGTGTCGAATTCGCCGGGAGATCGTGGGGAACTCGCGCAGTGCGAGCGGGAATTCCTTCGGAGAGGCAGAAGCCGAGCGCGAGCTCCTCGTCGTGTCCCGGCGTCCGGATAGTCACTGCGACCGGCTGACCGTCGACCCGGATCTCCAGCGCCTCTTCCACGGCAAGCCGATTCGACTCACTGCTACCGGCAGGCATTCGCAAGACCGACGTCGCGGCCGCCGCGTACACGGGCGCATCGACTGCACGCTCCCCCGCCATCGCCCGCTCAGCCTAGCCCCTCGCCCACACCCCCACCCGGGTGGGGGTGATCACCCACCACCCTCGCGGTCGACGATATCGACGCAACGCGCACTCGACTGCGTCAGTTGTGCGTCGAAACGTGCGCGTTACGACTACGGAGCGCCGCGTTCGGTGATGAGGTACTCGTACAGCGAGCGATAGCCCTCGACCGCCGCGGCGACATCGCCCGGATCGACCTCCCTGTCGGCCTCGATCTGGCGTGTGATGTCACGCGCGGCGAGAAACTCGGCGACGACGTCTCGATCGTCGCCCTCGCTCACCACCGGATCGTCGATTGCATACCCACGAGCCTCGAGCATCTCGTGGATCAGTCGATCGACCTCAGGCAGCGCCTCGGCGGGAAACGACTCGAGGTCCTCCTCGAACTGCTGCCACTGGCTCTCCCACTCGTGCTTGTCCAGCCCGGGCTCGACCATCCCTTCCTACCTTCGCGTTCAGGGACGGTTTCAAACCCCGTCAACCTCGCTCGTTAGAGTCGTCGTGTGAAGGTCCTCCTCGTCGGCTCGGGCGGCCGCGAGCATGCGCTCGCCTGGAAGCTGAGTCAGGTGGCGCGGCTCGACGAGCTGCACGCTGCGCCGGGGAATCCCGGCATCGCCTCCCTCGGCCGCTGCCACCCCGTGCATGCCGAGGACGCCGAAGGGCTTCTCGCGCTGGCCGGATCGCTCGATGCGGACCTCGTCGTCATCGGGCCGGAAGCTCCGCTCGTTGCCGGCGTTGCGGACGAGCTTCGCCACGCGGGCGTCCCGGTCTTCGGCCCGAGCGCAAAAGCGGCGCGAATCGAGGGCTCGAAGTCGTTTGCGAAAGAGGTGATGCGTGACGCCGGCGTCCCGACCGCCGAGTCACTCTCGATCGCACGACCACCCTGCGTGATCAAGGCGGACGGGCTCGCCGCCGGGAAAGGCGTCTTCATCTGCAGGGACCAGGAGGAGCTCGCTGTCGCCCTCGCCGCGGCCCGCTCCTTCGGCGACTCGATCGTGATCGAGGAGCTCCTGCACGGCGAGGAGATCTCCGTCTTCGCGCTCAGTGATGGCACGCACGCGGTTGCTTTGCCGGCCGTGCAGGACTTCAAGCGGGCAGAAGACGGGGACCTCGGACCGAACACGGGCGGCATGGGCTCCTATTCCCCTCTCGCGGGCTTCGGCTCAGCTGAGATCGAAGAGCTGGTCGACACGATTCATCGACCTGTGATCGCAGAGCTCCTGGCTCGTGGCACTCCTTTTGTCGGAGTCCTCTTCGCGGGCGTGATGCTCACGGAGGACGGCCCGCGCGTTCTCGAGTTCAACTGTCGTCTTGGCGATCCGGAGACGCAATCGTTGCTGCCACGGCTCGCAGGTGATCTGCTCGGTGCGCTTGCGGCTGCCGCCTCCGGTGACGTCTCGAACGTCGAGCTCAGCGTCGCCGACAACGCCGCGGTCACCGTCGTGCTCACAGCTGGGGACTACCCTTCCGGCGTCGACGTGGGCTCCCCGATCGCGGGAATCGACGATGCCGAAGACTCAGGTGCGCTGGTCTTTCACGCGGGGACAGCCTTGAAAGGCGACCGGTTCGTCACGAACGGCGGCAGAATCCTCAACGTGACAGCGACGGGGGAATCTGTGGCTGACGCGCGAGAGCGCGCCTACGCGGCCTGCGAGCGGATCTCATTCTCGGGCATGCGCTACCGGAGAGATATCGCATCCATGGCTCATGTCTGACCCGCTCGTCGGCATCGTCGTCGGGTCGGAATCGGATCGCGAGCGCATGCAGGGGGCACTCGACGAGCTCGAGCGCCGCGGAATTCCACACGAGTTCGAAGTCCGCTCAGCACACCGCCAACCGGACGCCGTCGCGGAGTACGGACGCACCGCACAGGAACGCGGACTGCGAGTGCTGATCGCCGGAGCAGGTCTCGCGGCCGCGCTGCCGGGGGTCCTTGCGGCCCACACCGATCTTCCCGTGATCGGCGTCCCGCTCCGCTCGTCGTTGAGCGTCCTCGACGGCCTCGACGCCCTGCTCTCGATCGCTCAGATGCCCCCCGGGGTGCCGGTTGCGTGCGTGGGCGTCGACAACGCGAAGAACGCCGCCGTCCTCGCCGCGCGGATTCTCGGACCGACCACGTCTCTAGAATCGAGCCAGTGATCTCCCGCTACTCCCGCCCGGCCATGGCCGGGATCTGGTCGGAGGAGAGCAAGCTCGCGCGGTGGCTCGAGGTCGAACTGGCCGCACTCGAAGGCTGGGCCGAGGTCGGGGCGATTCCGTCGAGCGACGTCGCCGGCCTCCGTGCAAAAGCTGTCCCGCCCTCGGCCGCGCGCGTTGCCGAGATCGAGCGTGTGACGGACCACGACACGGCTGCATTCGTGGATGCCGTGGCCGAGCAGCTTGGCCCGGAGGGTCGCTGGCTCCACTACGGACTGACATCCTCGGACGTCGTCGACACCGCCCTCGCCCTCCAGATCCAGGACGCAGGACGGCTGATCGGAGAGGGAATCGACCGCGCATTTGCCGCGGTCGTCGCCCTGGCCGAGGAGCACCGCAACACGGTCTGCGTCGGGCGCTCGCACGGGGTTCACGCAGAACCGATCACCTTTGGCTGGAAGCTCGCCGGCTGGGCCTTCGAGCTCGACCGGGACCGCGCGCGACTCGTTCGCGCTCTCGAGACGAATCGCGTCGGCCAGCTGTCCGGGACCGTCGGCACGTACGCTCAGGTCGAGCCGGAAGTCGAGCGCATCGCCTGCGAGCGCCTCGGTCTCGAGCCCGATCCGGTCTCGACGCAGGTGATCGCACGCGATCGCCATGCCGAACTTCTCTCCACGCTCGCCCTCATCGCGACCTCTCTCGAGCGCTTCGCGACCGAGATCCGTCATCTTGCGCGCACCGAGGTGCGCGAGGTCGAGGAGCCGTTCGGAAAGGGCATGAAGGGCTCGTCCGCGATGCCCCACAAGCGCAATCCCAAAGTGGCCGAGCGTATCTGCGGGCTCTCGCGAGTCGTGCGGGGCAACGCTCTCGTCGGGCTCGAGAACATGCCGCTGTGGCACGAGCGCGACATCTCGCAGTCCTCTGCGGAACGGATCGTGATCCCGGACTCGTTCCTCGCCCTCGACTACATGCTCGATCGGTTCGCCTGGCTCGTCGAGGGCCTCGTCGTCCATCCCGAACGAATGCGTCGCAACCTCGGAGCAACGCATGGGCTCGTGTTCAGCCACAGATTGCTGCTGGCGCTCGTCGACTCCGGACTGCCACGCGACGACGCGTACCGCCTCGTCCAGAGACACGCCATGGAAGCGTGGGAGTCGGAGGCCGACTTCGCGCAGCTCGTTCGGGACGACCCTGACGTCGCCGGCCGCGTCGACCTCGATGCCGTCTTCGACCTGGATGCAACCGTGCGTCACGTCGACACGGTGTTCGATCGCCTACACGCCCTCGTCGAAAAGGAGGAACCCATCCATGCCTGAGGCAACGCTCCATGTCGGCAGCGGCAAGGTCCGCGAGCTCTACGCGCTCGACGACGCGCGCTTGCTCCTCGTTGCGAGCGACCGCATCTCGACCTTCGACGTAGTGCTGCCGACCGAGATTCCGGACAAAGGCCGAGTGCTGACGGGGCTGTCAGGGTTCTGGTTCGCACGTACGACCGGAATCTGTGCGAATCACCTGATCGCGCTGACGCCCGACGGGCGCTCGACCGAGTGTCGCAAGCTCGAGATGCTCCCTCTCGAATGCGTCGTACGCGGGCACCTCGCCGGCTCGGGCTGGAAGGACTACCAGGCGACGGGGTTCGTGTGTGGACACGCGTTACCCGCGGGTTTGCAGGAATCCAGCGAGCTCCCCGAACCGATCTTCACGCCTTCGACAAAGGCGACGACGGGCCACGACGAGAACATCGGCCGCGACGAGGCGGCCGAGCTCATCGGCGCAGACCGGCTTGCGCAGGTCGAGAGCGCGTCGATCGCGCTGTATAGGCACGCGGCCGACTACGCCCGCTCGCGCGGAATCCTGATTGCCGACACCAAGTTCGAGTTCGGGATCGACTCGACCGGGACACTCGTGCTCGCCGACGAGGTTCTCACTCCCGACTCCTCGCGATTCTGGCCAGCAGACGAGTACCGGCCGGGCGGCCCACAACCCTCGTACGACAAGCAGTTCGTCCGCGACTACTGCGAGACCCTCGGGTGGGACAAGACCCCACCAGGGCCCGAGCTCAGCGACGAGGTCGTGGACGGCACACGCGCACGTTACGTCGAGGCGTTCGAACGACTCACAGACATCGCGTTCGAGGACTATCTCGCCGATCCGACGGTCGTGCTGCGGTGAGGGCCACCGTGCTCGTGCGCCCGAAGGAGGGAATCCTCGATCCCCAAGGGCAGGCCGTCGAGTCGTCCCTTCGCGAGCTGGGCTTCACGGTGAGCGACGCGCGCGTGGGACGGGTTGTCGATCTCGAGCTGAGCTCAACCGACGTGCCGGCCGCGCGTGCCGAGGTGGAACGAATGTGCGAGCAGCTCCTCGCCAACCCGCTGATCGAGAGTTACGAGATCGAGCTCATGGAAGACGAGCGTTGAGCAGCCCGCAGCCCCGCATCGGCGTCCTCCGGTTCCCAGGCGCTTGCGACGACCGCGACGCGCTCTGGGCGCTTGCCGCGTTCGATGCTGAAGCGATTTTCGTCTGGCACACCGAGACCGAGCTGCCGGACGTCGATGCGGTCGTCCTGCCAGGTGGCTTCTCATACGGTGACTACTTGCGCTGCGGAGCGATCGCGCGCTTCGCGCCCGCGATGACGGCGGTCACCGAGTTCGCGTCGGAGGGCGGCCTCGTCCTCGGCATCTGCAACGGCTTCCAGATCCTCTGCGAGGCAGGGCTGCTTCCGGGCGTGCTCCGGCGGAACGAGTCGCTCTCGTTCGTGTGCCGTGACGTCCCGCTCGTCGTCGAGCGCGCCGATACGCCGTTCACGAACCGCTGCACCGAAGGAGGCCGCCTCACCATCCCCGTCAAGCACGGCGAAGGCGCCTGGTATGCGGACGACGCACTCTACGAGGAGCTCGTCTCCCGCGGGCAGATCGTACTCCGCTACGCGGAACCGGTGAACGGCTCTCGAGATGACGTTGCGGGAGTCGTCAACGAGCGTGGAAACGTGATGGGGCTCATGCCGCATCCCGAGCACGCGGTCGATCCGCTGCTGGGCTCCGCGGACGGAGCACTGATCCTTTCCTCGCTTGTCGAGTCCGCCCGCGAGCGGGCGCTCGCTGCGGTCTAGGCACCGCCTCTAGGCACCACCTCCGAAGCCGAATGCTCGCGCAAGTTCCGGGTGTTCCGCGAGTGCTGCACGCAACCGCTCGAGGTCGCGCAGCCGCAGGGTGACCGGCCCGCGCCGTGCAACGCCGCCCGTCGTATACGCGAAGCGGACGAGTCGCTCGCCTCTATCCGTCTCGAGCAGCTGAATGACGGACGCGAACCGCTTCTCACCCGCCCGCTGTGGAAGCGTCAGCTGTTCCAGCGTCTTGGCTGCGCCCCAGGGTGTCGCGCTCGTCTTTGGCCGAGGTCGTGTGTTCGTCGCCACGACGGGCAACGTACCGGTGGTCTTGTGACGCGTGAGTGACGCTCTGTGTCGAGACTGAGACAATCGGACCGGTGCGCTTCGAAGCTCGAGATGTCTCCGACGGCCTCTGGGTCTGGCGCGTGGAGTATCCCGATTGGCGACCGGGGCTCGATTGGGGCCCGCTCGTCAACTCGACGTGCGTGACCTCGGGGGACCAGGTCGCCCTGCTCGACCCGATCGCTCCGCCCGGTGAGGCGAGCGAGATCTGGAAGCGGTTCGAGAAAGCCTCTCCGACGCTCGTCGTCGTCCTCAAACCGGATCATGTCCGCGATGTCGACTTGTTCGTTCGCCGCTACGGCGCCAACGCGTTCGGCCCGTCCCTTTTCTGGCGCAACAACATCCCGGAGACCGACCTCACGCCGATCGAACCTGGAAGCGAATTGCCAGGCGGTCTCGTCGCGTTGTACGACGGCCGCGGCCGCGGCGAAACGCCGCTCTGGCTTCCCGAGCAGCGAGCGATCGTGTTCGCAGACGCGCTGACGGCACCCGAGGGCGAGCTCCTCGTCTGGGCCACCCCGTGGCACGAGGAGCGCACCTTGCCTGCCCTTCGAACCTTGCTCGACCTGCCGTTCGAGCGTGTGATCGTCTCGCACGGAGAGCCCGTCCACGACCGGGCTGCGTACGAACGGGCCCTCGAGCTGACCCCCTGGTCCGGCTAAGGCCTAGTTCCCGCTGCGGTCGATGAGCTCGATCCTGTAGCCGTCGGGATCCTGGACGAAGCAGATTCGCGAACCACCTTCGCGCACGCGATAGGGGTCGCGCTCAGGCTCGATTCCCTGTTCCTTCAATCGTGTAAGCGTTTCGTCGAGGTCGTCGACGGCGAGCGCGATGTGGCCATATGCGGTACCGAGTTCGTACGTGCGGCCGTCATGGTTGAAGGTGAGCTCGAGCTCCTCGTCCTGCCCGGGTACGCCGAAGAAGTAGTTTGTCGCTTCCGTCTCGCCACCACGAACGATGTCCATGTCGCGGCGAAACTCGAGACCGAGCGCTTCGTAGAAACCTCGGCTTCGGTCCGGATCGGTGATGCGATACATGGTATGCAGATAGCGCGTCATGCTCTGCATCGTAAGGTGGCGCAGCTTCCCCCGCGAGGCCGACTATCGCAACCCGACGACGGTGAACGTGATCCAGATCAGGCCACAGACTCCGAGGATCAGGGCGGTCCAGGCGAGCAGGAGACGCGGAACCTTGTAGAGCAAGCGCCTGCTACGTCTTACTCGGACGAAAAAGGCGGTCACTCTCGCGCTCGTCGTCCGCGAGGCATGCGTGGGGGCACGAGGCGCCGGCAAATCGGCGGCGCCGTCCTCGGAAGCCGGCTCGCCGCTCGCGGCAGATAGGTCGAGCGGATCGAGGAGGTGGTCGAGCGCCTCCTTGACTGGCTCGCTCTCGGCCATCGCCTACTGCGGTTGCGAGGTCCCCTGCGCTGCTGCTGAACGACGCAACGATTCCTCCATCGACTCGCCGCTGGTCGGCGTTTCGGCACTGGCGCCGTCCCCGGCGGCTGGTGCTTGCAAGAGCTCTTCGAGCCGAACTGCGAGGTCGCGCAGGCCACCGACGAGCTGCCTAAGGCGTTGCTCGCTCAGCTCGACGTTCTTCGCCAGCGCAGCGCCCCGCTCCTGTGCTGCTTTCGTCTGTTCGCTTGCTTCGCGCTTGGCGCGCGCCGTCAGGGCCGATGCCTGCCGGTCCGCCTCCCGCCGCTTCTCGGTGGCGTACGCGTTGGCACGCTCTTTCATCTCTCGACTTTCCTCCTCGGCCTCGATCCGGAGGCGGCCCGCCTCATGTGACAGCTCCTCCGTCTCGGCACGCGCTTTCTCCAGCCACGTACCGGCTTCGCGCTGGGCGCGCTCCACGATGTCCTTCGCTGTCGTGCGCGCTTCGTCCCGGATCGTCGCAGCCGCCTGGTTGGCTGCTTCGAGAACCGAGGTCACATGCTCTCCGAGCTTCCCGTAATCCGCTGCTACCTCGGGCGGTTCATCTTGAGCAGTCCACGTTTCCGGGCTGTCCGAGTGAACCGTGTAATCCGACAGTCGGGCAATTGCGGATACATCTTCTGGGGGACTCGTGTGATCGGACTCCTTCGCCATTCCTTTGTCCTCCTGCTTCGAGGTGCGGCCGACCATCCTGTCGACGAACTTCGACACTCAGGACCTCAAACCGGGACCAGGTCCTCACGGAAGGCGAGCGCGACGGCCTGGGTCCTACTGCGCACGCCCAGCTTGCTGAGGATCCGCTCGATGTGTGAGCCGACGGTCTTTTGACTGATGACGAGCTTCGAGGCGATCTCGGCCTGGGTGAGCCCGTCAGCCAGCAACCCGAGTACTTCGAGTTCCCGCTTCGTCAATCTGGACGAAATCGCCGGCGATACGGGTGCGCCGGCGCGCTGAACCAAGCGGCGGACGCGAGCGACGAGCTCGTCAGGCGCAAAGGGCTTCGGAACATAGTCGTCACCGCCGAGTAAGAGCCCGCCGACCCGATCATAGGATTCGGTGCGGCTCGCCGACACGAAGACGATCGGGATCGAGTCTCCATACCGATCCCGCAGCGCGCGGCAGATTTCGTAACCGGTGACGCCCGCCAGCGCGGGCTCGAGAATGGCGGCAGCAGGAGGCCCGGCGCCAAGGAGTTCGAGGGCCTCATGTCCGTCCACGGCTTGAGCGGTGCGAAAACCTGCGCGTTCGAAGAGGGCCGCGAGCTCGTCGCGCGTCGGCGCGTCCCCGTCGGCGATCAGGATCGCGCCAGCCGGATCTGGCGACCTCGCCACAGTCTTACTGCTCCCTCCCTTGGGACACCACTTGTAACCCAAAGACCAGTGCGTTGCAAGAGAGTTTGCCTCGGAGAACGGCCACACATGGTGGCTAGCGGGGTGTTCTCCCTAGGGAATTGACCCCAATCGCCGGCGGGCCGTAACTCGCGCTTTGACGGGGTCGTTCAGCTTTGAGAGAGGCCACTACACAGATTTGAAGCCACATCGTCGAGAACGGACGAGGAGGAACGATGAGCGACCCACTCACCGACACGACAGCTACCGCGCCTGACACCGCCACGACCGCGACACAAACGACGGCGGTCGCGGCTCCGACTCCTACTGAAGCACCGGCGCCAACTGCGCCGAGCGCGCCCGAGGCGCCATCGGTAAGCACGTCGTCGCCGGCACCCGCCCCGTCGGTGGATCAATCAACAGCTCCGGCCCCCACGACCGACACCGCGGCCTCTTCGCCGAGCACCTCGACTCCCGACGCGACTTCGACGGTGACGCCGACCGACAGTTCGTCGTCGTCGCCCACCGGCGCGCTCGAGCCGACGGCGTCGACGGACGCCGTGCACACGGTCGCGCCGAGCACACCGCCGACGGTGACCGATGTTTCGCCGTCCACCAGCGAGCCCTCATCGCTTCTGCCGACCAGCGGCGATCCCACGTCGGCGCTTCACACCACCAGCGATCCGACCTCGCTCCTCCCCTCCACCCCGGAGCCCACGTCGCTCCTCCCGACGGCGCCCGATCCAACCACCGTGCTTACGAACACGAGCGATCCGACCTCGCTGCTCCCCTCGACACCGGAACCCACCTCGCTCCTCCCGACCGCGCCCGACCCAACCTCCGTGCTCGCAAACACCAGCGACCCGACATCACTGCTCCCCTCGACACCGGAACCCACCTCGCTCCTCCCGACCGCGCCCGACCCAACCTCCGTGCTCGCAAACACCGGCGACCCGACCTCGCTCCTCCCCTCCACCCCGGAGCCGACGTCGCTCCTCCCGACGGCGCCCGATCCAACCACCGTGCTTACGAACACGAGCGAACCGACCGCGCTGCTTCCCTCGGCACCGGATCCCACCTCACTCCTACCGTCGGTGCCCGAACCGACCACGGTGCTTCCCGGGGTGAGCGACCCTGCAGGCTTGCTGCCGACTACTGGCGATCCCACGTCCCTGTTCTCCGGCACCACCGATCCGGCACTCCCGATCGCTACGCCGGACATCACAGCCTGGACGGCGACCAATCCCCTGACCCAGGTCATCGGCACACCTGACGCCACGTCGTCGGCCCTTGACACGACAGCTCAGGCAGTGAGCGGTACGAGTCAGCCACTTGCAGCCGAGGCCCCAGCGGCGCCGGCTGAACACATCACCGAGACGGTCAGCGGCAGCGGTGCACTCCCCACGGGAATCGACGCGACGGCGCATCAGCTTGCGTCCGCCCAACCGCTGCTCGACAGCACGGCGCACACGGGTGTCGCGATGGGCACGACGATTCAACCCGGTGCTGAAGCCGGGATTCCGGCGCTGGGCACGGGCGGTCCTCACCTCGACCTCCCGCCGCTCGATCCGATGCTTCTCCGCTACGTGGGACTGGCAGGTTTCATCGCGCTCACCCTGCAGGCGGCAGCGAGATGGACGAATGCGGTGAGCAGCTGCGGCATCCCGACACGGCTCGCCCTGCGGAACTTCCGACTGCTGCCGTGCCTTGCGGTCTCGTCTGAGCGGGTTGCAACCGCAGCCCTGGCCGTGGCGTCGGGAAGGCCGTCTGGACTGGCCGGCAGGAGCGCGAGCCGATCGGGCTCAGGAACACGCTCGGCAAGTGCGCCGACACGGCGTTCACCGAAGGTCGCGGGAGCCTCGGTCTCGCGTTCCTCGGCCGGGCAGATATTGGAGGTCATGGTGCTTGCCGTCCTCGTGGTGGTCAACGTCGTCCTGTTCTCAGTCCGTGACGTCTTCCGCCGAGAGGATCGCGGCTGAGTCTCGAGTAAGGAGGAAGTGCGTGAAGCGTCCTCGACGGATTCTGTTCGGGGGAGCACTCGCGGCTCTCCTCGTCTTGGCGTTGCTGGGGTCGTTCGTCATACGTTCGGCTCTCGCTGCGAGCACGTCGTCACCGATCGTCGTCAACACCGGCGACCTGATACAGGTCGCTCAGACACACATCTCGTGCGGGGTGCTCCGCCGTGGCGGAGCGAACGTCATCCAGTGTGTGGCTCCTCCGCCTCTCCGCGGAACGTACGGCGCCGTGATGGGTGATAGAAGAGTGCTGGTGGTTCACTTCCGGAACAACGCGACGGCGAAGATCGTGTTCACCGCCACCCAGAGGAAGACCGCGACGGCGTGTCGGGAGGGCGGCTGAGACGCCGATGTCTCGTAGTCGCGCCTTGATCGAGGCCTATGCCTCCCCGCCGGATCAGCGGCACGAGGCCTCCGCACAGGACGCGCTCCCCGAAGGCGATCGAGACATTGACGAAGACGCGGTAGTCCGTGCGTTCGACTTTCTCGATTCGTGCGTCCTGCCTCTCGAAGCTCATCCTTCGCGTGCGCTCCAACAACCTGACGAAAGCACCCCAGTTGCTGACTCGGTCTCACTGCCGATCGTCGAGCCGAAGCACTCGGCCTGGAGGTTGCCTCGAGGGTTGATCTACTGGCTGAGCGTCGCAGCCGCGGCGACCATCACCTGGCGTCTGACCACCTCGCTCCTCGACTCGGCAATCGCTGCACTCACCGCCTCGGCGGTTGTCATCCTCGTCGAGCTCGCGCTGCGAACAATCGATCCACGGATCGCTCGGCGACTCGGCCTAGCCCGAGGGCGGTCCGATGCCGTCATGTATGCCGCCGGGGCCGCTCTCGGAGTCGGCGCCGGAATCGCGATCCCCTATCTCTTCTAATCGGGACACCGTTCGCCGTTAGGGTCGCTCGATGCGACTCGCGATGCCGTTCGCGGAACTCGAGCAACTCGGAGTGAAGGTAACGGTTCGGTAGCGACTCGGTAGGGACTCCTCTGATCATCCGCTGGAAAGACCAGGAAGCGACCGAGAGGAGATGCCATGCGTTCCACTCAGTTCAACGCGATTCGTCGCGTACTGGCCGGCATCGTGGCCGCGGCCGTGTTGGCGATCGCGGGCACGTCTGCGGCGGCTGGGCCGCCGCCGGCGGCGCCCGGCACCCCCGGCTGCCAGGGCAGGGACACGGCGGGCTTTGCGCAGGACTGGAAGACGTTCGGATTCGAGCCGGCGGGCGTTGCGCCGCTCGCGCGCTTCTACGGTGGCACGAACCCGACCGACTGGCTGCAAAGCGAGAGGTACGCAGACTGCGCGACGCCGTAACCGCTCGAGCCCGAAGTACCGCTCTCACGAGGGCCGCGCGAAGGCGCGGCCCTCGAACGTCACCACGAGCTTTCCGATCTTGTCGCCGCGTGGCGTCACGAGCATCCGTCCCGCAAGCTCGGCGGGCTCCCGCAACCAGCCGTACGAGGCAACCACCTGCTCCTCGTCCGCGCGGGCGTCGAAGACGACGACCTCGTCGTCGGGAGGTTGCTGCTCATAAGCCGCAAGGATCTCCGCCCGCCCTCGAAACGGGCCCACCGGCACACCGTCGAACTCGAGCTCGGCATCCTCGGCGAACCACTCGCCGAGGGGCTGCCAATCGCCAGTACGCACGCATTCGTTGTGCACCATCACGTACTCGTGCAGCAAGGCGAGGGAATCCGGCACACCGAGATCTTCCCTGAGCAGCGCGTAGAGCACGCCGTCCATCCACTCGCCGTGCCGCCAGTAGGCCCGGCGGCGCACCCCTTCGCGGACGAAGCCGGCGCGTTCCGCATGACGCTGCGCTCGATCGTTGAATCCGTAGATCTCCAGCTGCAACCGGTGGTACCCGAGGTCCTCGATCAGGTGCCGCTGCAGAAGTTGCGCTGCCCCGTCCGCGACACGCCGACCGCGGAAGTCGGGATGGACGGCGAGCCGCTCGAGGTGCGCGATCCGTGAGCGTCGATTCGCCGCTTCGAAGCCCATAACGCCCGCGCGACGGCCGTCGACCTCGATCACAAACCGGCCGTACCCAGTTGGATCGGCGGCCGAGCGCTCGACCTCGGCGGCGAGCGTCTCACGATCCCGACCGGCTCGGCCGCCGAGGAACGGCTCGACGTCCGCGTGGTTCACCAGCTCGAGCAGGAAGTCCAGATCGGCCGGGAGCGCCCGCCTGATCGAGATCACGGCGTCTCAGGCGCCGGCGCTCGGCGAGGCAAGCGAAGCGTCCCGGTTCCCAGCGCAACCCCGGCCAGGATGAGCACCAGCCCGCCGATCGCGGACGCAGTCACGCTCTCGTCGAGGAAGAGCGCGCCGTACCCGAGCGCGAGCGCGGGCACGAGATAGGTCACGAGCACCGCGTACGAGGCGCCGGCACCGGCGATCAGCCCGAAGTAGAGGAGATAGGCGACCGAAAGGCCGAGCGCGCCGAGGGCGATGACGGAACCGACCACCTTCCAGCCGGGCATGTGTTCAGGCAATTGCGCGACGCCGAGAGGAAGTGTCGTCAGCGTCGCGACCAGAAGCGTGCCGAACGCGGTGCTGAACGGCGAGGCTCCTCGGAGAGTGACACCGGCGTACACCGCCGAACCGGCGTAACAGAGAGCCGTCCCCAGGACTGCGAGGGCAGACAACACGTCGCCGCTCGGCTGGGCGCCCACGAGCAGCAGGACGCCGAGAAAGCCGACGACCACGCCGACGAGACGTACGCCGGTGACGCGGTCGCCTCGACTGAAGCCGAAGGCGATGAGAGCAGCGAAGAGCGGCGTCGAGGCCTGGAGGACTGCCGCAAGACCCGAGTCGAGTCTCTTCTCGCTCCACGTGAGCAGCCAGAACGGCACGCTTGCATTGAAAAGCCCGAGAACGACAAAGGGCAGAGCGTAGCGCCGGAGTTCCGAACGGAGCTTGGGCCAGCCGACGGTGAACGGCACGGCCGGCAGGAGAGCGAGCGCCCCCACCACGACCCGCCCGAAGACGACCTCCCCCGGCGTCAACTCTCGCACCGCGACCTTGATGAAAAGGAAGGACGAGCCCCAGATGGCCGCGAGGGCGAGGAGCATGACGGCG
The DNA here is from genome assembly GCA_046735315.1 of Actinomycetota bacterium. Taxonomy (GTDB): domain Bacteria; phylum Actinomycetota; class Thermoleophilia; order Gaiellales; family Gaiellaceae; genus 3-1-20CM-4-69-9. The sequence goes on along the minus strand of JBKPTB010000040.1, from coordinate 1,562 downwards.
TGGCGACGGCTCACAGGGGCCACAACGTATCCGGGACGTGTCTTGTGCCCCGGGTAGACTCGAGCCCTTGACGCAGCTCGCGCCGGAACAGCCGCTCCACCGTGCGCTGGGGTTGACCGACGAGGAGCTCGACCGGATCCGCGAGCTCCTGGCGCGCAACCCGAATGACTTCGAGCTGGCCGTGTTCTCGCTGCTGTGGTCCGAGCATTGCGGCTACAAGCATTCGGCCCTCCTCCTGAAACGACTCCCTTCAGAGGGGAAACGCGTCTTGCAAGGCCCCGGTGAGAATGCCGGCGTCGTCGACCTCGGCGAGGGTGAGGCGGTCGCGTTCAAGGTCGAGTCGCACAACCACCCGTCGGCGGTCGAGCCCTTCCAGGGTGCCGCGACCGGCGTCGGCGGGATCCTGCGGGACATCGTCGCGATGGGCGCCCGCCCGATCGCGATTCTCGACGGGCTTCGGTTCGCAGCGCCGGACCACCACTTCCGCCGAGCGGTCGCGGGCATCGGCCACTACGGAAACAGCGTCGGCGTCGCGACGGTGGGCGGAGAAGCCGTCTTCGACGAGGCGTACCGCGACAACTGCCTCGTCAACGCGATGTGCGTGGGCCTCCTTCCCGCCGATCGCGTCACACGCGCGCGGGCGACCGCGATCGGCGCCCACGTCGTCATCTTCGGTGCGACGACGGGCAGGGACGGGATCGGTGGCGCCTCGGTGCTCGCGAGCGCGGAGCTCGGCGAGGACGATCCGGACAAGCGGCCGTCTGTGCAGATCGGCGATCCGTTCACCGGGAAAAAGCTGATCGAAGCGTCGCTCGAGCTCGTCGAGAGCGGCCTCGTGGAATCGTTGCAGGACTGTGGAGCGGCGGGCCTCGCCTCGGCGCTTGCGGAAATGGCGCGGGACGGGGCCGGCATCGACGTTCACCTCGACCGCGTCCCGGTCCGGGAGGCCGAGCTCCAGGCCTGGGAGATCATGATCTCGGAATCGCAGGAGCGCATGGTCGCCGTCGTCCGACCGCAGATGCTCGAGGCCGTGCGGCGCGTGTGCGCCAGGTGGGAGCTGCCGTGCACGACCATCGGCGACGTCACCGACACCGGCGAGTTACGGGCGTTCTTTGACGACGACCTCGTCGGCTCGATCGGCGCGGCTCTCCTCACAGACGACTGTCCACGCTACGAGGTGCCCCGTGCGCCGCAGCCCACGAAGAACGTTCCTTCCTCCGCCGACAACAGGTCGCCGAAGACGTGGATCTACGAGCAGTACGACCAGCTCGTCGGCTCACGGACCGTACGCCGTCCCGGCCTGGACGCCGCCGTGCTGCGGCTTCGACCTTCTCTGCGCGGCCTCTCCGTGTCGTTGCAGGGACCGCCTCCGGGCGAACACGATCCGTACCGCGCCGGTGTGCTCGCCGTGCTCGGGGCAGCGCGCAACGTCGCCTGTGCGGGTGGTGAGCCGCTCGCGCTCACGGATTGCCTCAACTTCGGCAATCCGGAAAAGCCCGCCATTGGTTGGGAGCTCGGGCGAGCGATCGAGGGCATCGCGCGCGCGGCGGACGCCCTCGGCA
>JBKPTB010000039.1:0-4775 GCA_046735315.1 Actinomycetota bacterium | reverse complement strand
AGGCCACTGTCCTGAGCGACGCGAGCGCGGAGCCGATAGTTCTGGCTCTCCTGCCTGCATTTGCGGCCGCAACCGGAATCCCCGCAAAGGACGCGCGGCGGCTGGACAGGGTCGAGGCGGGCCTCGTTAGCTTCGTCCTTGCCAACGCCTACCCTGACGACGACCTGGGCGAGATCGAGGTGACTCTCGAGGCGGACGCCGATCTCATTCACGTCACCGTGCACGACTGGGGCCTGCCGCTGACGAGCGCTGGGGGCGACTTCGGGCCGTTGCCCGAGCAGCTCGCCTCCCTCGTACCTGACGCCCGGAACATCGAGCTGCTGAACCTCGGTTCTGACGGGAAGCGCTTGACTGCGGATGTCTCCGCACGCCCGAGCGGAGACGGATACGAGAAGCGGCACCACATCGAGGCTGCCCCACGGCTCGCGAGGGCGCAGGAAGACACGGCCGGCTCGATCGAAGTGAGGGCGGCTACGCCGCAGGACGCCGAGGCGATCGCCCAGCTCCTTTACGAGAACTACCACCTGAGCTACGTGCACGCCGACTTCTACCGGCCGCGGTACTTGATGGCTGCCCTCGCGTCGGGTGAGCTGCTGTCGGCGATTGCCGTCCACGACGGGCGAGTGATCGGTCACCACGCCCTGATGCCCCTCGCCGGAGTCGCGTCCGCTGAGACGGGCGCCGCCGTCGTCCACTCCGCCTATCGCGGTCTCGGTATCTTCGGACGCCTGTTCGAGCACACGCTCGACGCGGCGTGCGAGCGGGGCCTCGCCTCCGTCTTCGGCGATGCCGTGACCATCCATCCCTACAGTCAGCGTGCCGAGCGCTCGCACGGTTACCGCGAGACGGCGCTCCAGCTCGGCATGGTCCCGGCGCAGACCACGATGCGCGGCTTCGGCGGCGAGGGACCGAGACGACGGACGGCCACGCTCCGCTCGTACCGTCTTTTTGACGAGCATCCACGTCAGGTCGCGCTGCCGGCTCCGTACCGCGAACTGCTCGAGAGCGTTTACGCGAACGTTGGGCTCTCGATCGAGGCGCGCACCGAGCCGGCTCCGCTCGAGGGCGAAATGGTGACGGCCGAGGTCGACGAGCCGCGCGCGCTCGCCTTTCTGCGGCTCCGGCGATGGGACGGGGAAGCCAGCTCGGCCCTAAAGGGGGCTGTGCGCCACCTGCTCTCGCGGCATGTCGACGTCATCTACGCCGACGTCGACCTGGTGGCGGTGAATGTGAGCAAGGCGACGGCCGAGCTGAACGAGCTCGGCTTCTTCGCCGCGGGTCTTGTTCTTCACGGGCCGGACGGCCACGACCACCTCCGGCTGCAGCTGCTCGATTCCGAGGAGATCGAGCTCGACGGCGTGGTCTGCGACTCGTCGTTCGCAGAATCGCTGATGGGACGAGTACTGGTGGACAAGGCCCGCGTCGGCGGATGAGGTGGCTCCACGATCTCACTTCGCAGCAGCGGGCCGGCGCGGCGTCGTCGTGCGCCTCGGCCTCCTCGACGGTCCCGGCACGGGCAACGAGCTACCAAACTCACGCTTCGGCTCTACCGACGCAGGGCGCGCCCTCCGTGCAGCGCTCGCCCTTCCGAGCGGCATCTAGAACGTTTGCCGCGACCGCGACAATGTCTCGAACGAGCGGTTCAAACGTGCCAGCGGTTGGCGGCCGGAGCGGTAGATGAACGGCATCGAGCGGCGCCGGACGGACTCGCGCTCGCCTTCGACTTGAAGCCCGCAAGTGCGAGCGTTACTTGTCTCCCCGGGCGAGGGTCAGCTCAGCGCGACGGCGCTAATGGGCTCGGGTGTTTCGGCTCGTAGAGGCCGAGCTCTTCGCCGCCGGGGAGTTCGATGGAGGTAACTAGGCCGAACCCTTCGTCGCTGACCTGCCGGCTGAGCTCGACTCCCCTGTCTTTCAGTTCTGCGACGGTTGCGTGTACGTCGTCGCACATCAGGTACAGCTCATGATGGCCCTTCTCGTCGGTCGGGTGCGCGGCCAGCTCAGCGGGCGGCAGGGCGAAGATCAACCAGCCGCCTCCGGCGTCAACGGATGGGAACTCAAGCACATCCCGGAAGAAGGAGCGAAGGCCCTCGGCGTCCTTGGTGAAGATCACAACGTGGGCTCCCGTAATCATCAACACCTCCTCGATCTATCGGCCATACGGCCATTGTCTGGAACCACTGGGGCGGCGTCCGAAGCTAGTCGCTCCCCAGGTGGCGCTGATTGAAAAAAATCCTGCCAAGGCGCAAAATTGTTGCGTGCGCCGCTCTCGTTCCGTGGCCCTGGACGAAATCGATCATGACTTGCTCGAACTCCTCCAGGAGGACGCCGGCCGGACGCTGCGCCAGCTCGCGGAGACCGTTCGGCTTTCGCCCAGCGCAGTTCAGCGGCGGATCGGGCGCTACCAGGCGGCCGGCCTCATCGCCCGCAAGGTGGCAGTACTCGATCCCCGGGCCCTTAGCGGGTCGCTTCTTGCAGTCGTGCTGGTGACGCTGGCGCAGGAGTCGAGCGAATCCCACGACGCCTTACGTACGAGGCTGCTGGCCGCACCGGAGGTGCAGCAGTGCTACGACGTGGCCGGCGAGTGGGACTATGTCGTCGTACTCGTCGCCAACGACATGTCGCATTGTCGTGAGCTCGTCGCTCGTCTGTTTCTAGACGATTCAAGCGTCGAGCGCTGCGAAACGCTTCCCGTCTTCGACCCTGTCAAGCTCGGTCTCGGTATCCCGACGCGCGCCTCGGGAGGAGTGGCAGGAAACTGGGCGTAGGCGCCGCGGTGCGCCCGCGGCCAGACCTGGCTAGGCGGAGGGGCTTAATCCGCATCCCGTCGAGCCGCGCGGGCGTTGAAGTGTGTCAAGCAGAGTGATATAGCTCGCCGCGTATCCGCTCTGGGGAGGTGGGGCATGCGTCTTTTGCGTTGGATCATTGCCGGCGTCACGGCGGTCGCGGCGATCGCGGTCGCTGGAATCGCCCTGGCGGCTGCGGGTCCGATCGACGTCTCGGACCTGAGCCCGTTCGCGAGCTGCGCTGTCGGCGGCCCGGGTACGAACTTCGTCAACAGTGAGGTCGAGCCCTTCGTCGCCGTGAATCCCGCGAACCCGAAGAACATCGTCGGCGTCTTTCAGCAAGACCGCTGGTCGAACGGCGGGGCTCATGGGCTCGTGACATCGACAAGCCACGACGGCGGGACTACATGGGCCGAGTCTTGGGCGCACTTCAGTACCTGTTCCGGGGGTACGGCCGCAAACGGCGGCAACTACGACCGGGCCTCCGACCCCTGGGTGACGTTCGCGCCGAACGGCGACGTCTACCAGATCAGCCTCTCGGCGAGCGCCGATGTGACCGTCTCGGCTGTGCTTGTAAGCAAGTCCGTCGACGGGGGAGACACCTGGAGCGAGCCGACCACGCTCGCGCGCAACGTCTCCGCCTTTGGCTTCGGGCCGGGCTTCAATGACAAGGAGTCGATCACCGCCGACCCGGGGGTGGCGAGCAACGTCTACGCCGTCTGGGACCGGAGCCGCTTCCCGAGCGACCAGGCCGGCGTGACCGCGCAAATGAACGCCGCGTCGATTCGTGGCGACATCATCTTCAGCCGCACGACGGACGGCGGCCAGACCTGGGAAACGCCTCGCGACATCCTTGGCCTCAATCAAAACGAGTTCACGAGCGGAAATCAGATCGCGGTCCTTCCGGACGGCACGCTTGTCGATGTCTTCGAGGATCTCAACGGCTCCGGGCGGCAGCCCTCGCCGAACCAGTTCCACCAGTCGATCATTCGCTCGACGGACAAGGGTGTCACCTGGTCGAAGGTCATCGACATTTCGACGGACGGCTCGATTGCGGTCCGCGATCCTGATACGGGCGCGGGAATCCGTGCCGGAGCCGGCCTTCCCGACATCGCGGTCGGCCCGAATGGAACGCTCTACGTCGTCTGGTCAGATGGTCGGTTCAGCGGCTTCGCGCACGACGATGTCGCGTTGTCGCGTTCGACGGACGGGGGCCTGACCTGGTCGAACCCGATCAAGGTCAACGCATCGCCGAGCGGTGTGGCGGCGTTCACACCCTCTGTCGATGTGTCATCAGACGGTACGGTCTCCGTGACCTACTACGACTTCCGCAACAACACTCCGAGCACGAGCACACTTCCGACCGACGCATTCGCGGTTTTCTCGCACGATGGAGGGGTCACGTTCGGGGACGAGGTTCGGCTCACGCCGACATCATTCGACCTAGACCTTGCTCCGCGGGCGGGCGGAGCCTTCCTCGGCGACTACGTTGGTCTCTCGCACGCGGATCAGACGTTCGTGCCGTTCTACACGCAGACTCTGTCGAGCGCGAACCCGACTGACATTTTCGCGTCCTTCGTTCCATAGATAGACGAGCAGCCGGGCGGGAGACCAGGCGTCTTCCCGCCCGGCGGCCGTTTTAATTGAGGCGCCGCAGGATCGGCGGCTACTGGTACAGGCGTGAAGTATCGTGTGCGCCGTGGCGACCTCTGCCACCGCCGAGCCAGCCGCGGCAGCACCGTGGATCGCTCGATTCGAGCGGTATCCGCTCCTTTTCGGCGCCTCCCCGATCCACCGGCTCGAACGGCTGACCGAGGAGCTCCGCGGCGCATCGCTCTGGGCCAAGCGTGACGACTGCAACTCCGGCCTCGCGTTCGGCGGCAACAAGATGCGGAAGCTCGAGTACCTCGTCGCCGACGCGCTCGCGCAGGGCTGCGACACACTCGTCTCGATCGGCGGCGTGCAGTCGAACCACACGCGGCAGGTCGCCGC
>JBKPTB010000038.1:0-8066 GCA_046735315.1 Actinomycetota bacterium | reverse complement strand
CGCTCGCATCCAGGTCGAGCTCGGCCCTGAGCAGGTGGCTTCGGCGCGGCTCCTTCCGGCAGCAGCGAGTGGTGAGCAGAACGGTCAGGTCAAGGAGGACGCGAAGGAGGCCGTCCAGAAGGCCGCCTCGAAGTAACGGCGGTCGTGCCGACGATCACGGCGCTGCGGGAAAGACGGCGCGGACGCGTCGTCGTCGAGCTCGACGGTGCGGCCTGGCGCGAGTTGTCCCTTGCGGTGGTAGCCCGTGCGGGGCTCGCTGCCGGTGTCGCACTCGACCGGCCGGTACTGCGCTTGCTGCGGCGTGAGCTCCGTCGAGAGGAGGCGCTTTCGGTCGCCACGCGGGCCTTGCGGGCCAGGGACCTCTCGGCCCGCCGCCTCGCGGAGCGGCTCGAGCGCGCCGCAGTCGCGCCTGACACGATCGAGGCCTCGCTCGCGACACTCTCCCGCGCGGGACTGATCGACGACAACCGCCTCGCGAGAAATCGGGCCCAGAGTCTCGTCGACAGAGGCTACGGCGATGCCGCGATCCGCCACGACCTCGAGCGCCAGGGCGTCGACCCGGAGCTCGTGCAGGCGGCGCTCGAGGACCTCGAGAACGAGCCGGAACGCGCCCGACGCCTCGTCCAGGCCCGCGGCCCAGGGCCGAAGACGGCGCAGCACCTTGCCAGGAAGGGCTTCACGGACGAGGCCCTGGAGGCCGCTCTGGGCGGCGATTTTGCAAATGACCCCTGACCGGCGGTAGGATGTGCCTACATCATCCGACGTTTTGCCTGCATAGAGACATTTTCCGAATCGCACTCGTTCCTCTGAAATCCATGTCAGCCACCGATCACTCCGACTCCGACACCGAAAGGCTTTTGACAGCGAGGATCTAGCCGACGGCTTCCTCGGGCCGCGGTGTCGGCTCGCTTGATCGATTCGGGACTTCCTGTGCCGGCCGGACTGCCGGGTGGGTACCGCGAGAGCCATCGCGGCCAACCGACCCAGGAGCAAGCCCATGCTGGTCGCCATCGGGATTTTGATCGGTCTCCTCCTCGGGGGGGTGGCAGGAGCATTGGCCGTCGGTGCGCTCGGAAAGTCACGCCTCGGCGCGGCTCGTCAGCAGAGCAAGCACCTGGTCGAAGAGGCAGAGCGCGAGGCGGACACGCTTCGACGCGAGGCTCAGATCACCGCCCGTGAGGAGGCGGTCAGACTCCGGGCCGACATCGACCAGGAAGTGGCGGAGCACCGGTCGCGAGTCGTCAAGGTCGAGGAGCGCGTCCTCGCCAAGGAAGAGGAGATCGACGGCAAGCTCACGGAGATGGCGCGTCGAGAGCAGGGGCTCTCCGACCGCGAGACCCACCTGAAGCAGCTCCAGGAGGAGTACAAGGAGGCTCGCGAGCAGCAATTCGTCGCTCTCGAGCGGATCTCCGGGATGACGGTGAACGAGGCGAAGCAAAGCCTCCTGGAACGCTCGGAGGATCTCGTCCGGCACGAGCTCGCCCGCCGCGTCCGGCAGCTCGAGGAGGAGGCACGCACCGAGGCGAAGCGACGCGCCCGCAACCTCGTCGCCGACGCCTTGCAGCGGGTCGCCGCGAGCCACGCCGCGGAGACGACGGTCTCCGTCGTGGAGCTCCCGTCCGACGACATGAAGGGCCGCATCATCGGCCGTGAAGGTCGGAACATCCGCGCCCTCGAGCACCTGACCGGCGTCGACTTCATCATCGACGACACGCCGCAGGCCGTCGTCCTCTCGTCGTTCGACGGAATCCGCCGCGAGGTTGCGCGGCTCACGCTGACGAAGCTGATCGAGGACGGCCGTATTCACCCGGCGCGAATCGAGGACACCTACTACCAGTCCAAGTCCGAGATCGAGGATGCGATCGTGCAGGCCGGTGAACAGGCCGTCTTCGAGGCGAACTGCGGCGACTTCCACGAGGAGCTCGTGAAGATCATCGGGCGGCTGCGCTACCGGACGAGCTACGGCCAGAACGTGCTGAAGCACACGCTCGAGGTCGTCCACCTCGCCGGGATCATGGCCGCGGAGGTCGGCGCAAGCGTGAAGGTGACGAAGCGTGCCGCGGTGCTGCACGACCTGGGCAAGGCGATGACCCACGAGATCGAAGGCTCACATGCTTCGATCTCCGCGCAGCTGGCACGGCGCTACGGCGAGTCGCAGCACGTCGTCCACGCGATCGAGGCGCATCACTATGAGGTCGAGCCACAGACCGTCGAGGCCGTCCTGCTCATTGCTGCCGATGCCATCTCCGCGTCTCGGCCCGGAGCGCGAGGGGAGAGCCTGGAGCACTACATCAAACGGCTCGAGTCCCTGGAGGAGCTCGCTGCGCAGAAGGCGGGCGTGGAGAAGGTCTACGCGCTGCAGGCGGGGCGTGAGATCCGAGTGATCGTCAAGCCCGGCGAGGTGGACGATGACGGCGCGGTCCTGCTCTCCCACGAGATCGCGCGCGAGATCGAGGACCAGCTCGAGTATCCGGGTCAGGTCAAGGTGACCGTCATCAGAGAGAGCCGCGCTATCGACGTCGCGCGCAATGTCGCGAACGGCGGCCAGCACGAACCACTCGCCACCCCGCAACCGGAGCAGGCGGTGCAGCCGGATCAGGCCGCCTAGCGACCGGCACTAGTTCCGTTTTGCGAGCGAGGCGACGACGCCGAGGGTGATGTAGACGCCGCCGGAGAAGTACCGCACCGCCCTGCGCTTGCGACGGAGAACGTCTCCGACCGTTCCTGCGGCGAGGGCATAGAGGGAATCGCTCACGAGCCCGAGCGCGACGAAGGTGAGCCCGAGCACGAGCACCTGCGACCAGACGTCGCCCCGATCGGTGTCCACGAACTGCGGCAGGAAGGCGAGGAAGAAAAGTGCGGTCTTGGGGTTGAGCACATTGACCACGACTCCTCGTGCGAACGCGCGCCTCAGAACCTGGCTCTCGACCTCGACTTCGACGACGTCATCCCGCTCGAGCAGCTTGCGGATCCCGAGGTAGACGAGATAGGCGGCACCGGCGTACTTGACGACGTTGAAGGCCAGCGCCGACGCGACGATCACGGCCGAGAGGCCTGCCGTGGCCGCTGCCACGTGGACCAGCGACCCGAGGTGGACTCCTCCGACCGAGGCGAGGCCCGCCCTCCGTCCCTGCTCGGCGCTCTGGACGACGATGTAGAGCACTGCGGGGCCCGGGATCGCGAGGAGCGCGAGCGCGGCCAGGCAGAAGAGCCAGAGCGAGGTCGAGTCCGGGAAGACCACGGGTAGCATTCTGGCCCGTGCGGCGCTACCACGTCACGACGTTCGGCTGCCAGATGAACGCGCACGACAGCGAGCGGATCAAGGGCATGCTGGAGGAGCTCGGGCTCGGCGAAGCTCTCACGCAGGACGAGGCGGACGTCCTCGTCTTCAACACGTGCACGATTCGTGAGAAGCCGGACCAGAAGTTCGCGGCTCACCTCGCGCAGGCCGCTGCGCTGAAGGCTCGCGATCCCGAGAAGGTGATCGCGGTCGGGGGCTGCTACGCGGAGGCACAGCGCGGGCGGCTCTTCGACCTCTATCCGTACGTCGACGTCGCCTTCGGGCCCGGGTCGATTCCTCATCTCGGTGAGTGGCTCGGAGCCGGCGGCCTGGGCGTCACCCGCGGCAGGTTCGGGTTGGACGAGCGCACGTTCGCCGGGGAGCTGCCGACACATCGGGAGCGGAGGTTCCAGGCCTGGGTGCAGATCTCGATGGGCTGCAACTCGAAGTGCGCCTACTGCATCGTTCCGGCCGTACGCGGCCGTGAGGTCAGCCGCAGGCCCGGCGAGGTCGTCGCCGAGGTAACCAGGCTTGCAGCCGACGGGGTCCGCGAGGTGACGCTGCTCGGCCAGAACGTCAACTCCTGGGGCCGCGATCTCGCGCCCGATCTCCGGACGGAGTTCGGCGAGCTGCTCCGCGCGTGCGACGCCGTCGAGGGGATCGAGCGGATTCGCTTCACGAGCCCGCATCCGAAGGACTTCCGCCGCCCAGTGATCGAGGCGATGGCGGACTGCGACGCGGTCTGCGAGCACGCGCACCTCCCGCTGCAGTCCGGCTCGTCGCGCATCCTGAAGGCGATGCGGCGCACCTACGATCGCGAGCGCTACCTGCGCCTCGTCGGCGAGCTCCGCGCCGCCATTCCGGACCTCGCGCTCACGACCGACCTGATCGTCGGCTTTCCGGGCGAGACCGAGGACGACTTCGCCGAGACGCTCGGTGTGATCGACGAGGTGGGCTTCGACGGCGCCTTCACGTTCGTCTACTCCCCCCGCGCCGGCACGGAGGCCGCGGTGATGGCCGACCAGGTTCCGGACGACGTCAAGCACGAGCGGATCGAACGGCTGATCGACGTCGTCCAGCGCGTCGCCGCAGGTCGCAACGCTGCAAGGATCGGCGGGGTCGAGGAGGTGCTCGTCGAGAGCCCGAGCCGCACGGATCCCACGCTGCTGCGCGGACGGACGCGCCGGAATACAACCGTGAACTTCGCCGGTACCGCGGTGCCCGGAGACCTCGTGGCGGTTCGCATCGACGAGGCGACGTCCACGACCTTGCGTGGCGTGCAGGCAGTGGCGGTCGCGGCCTGATGAGGATCCTCGTCACCGGCTCGAGCGGCCAGATCGGAACGAACCTCGCGCAGCGACTGACGCGAGACGGCCACGACGTATTCGGGGTCGACAAGCGGCTGAATACCTGGACGGACGACTTCCGGTACCTGCTGCAGGACCTCTCCGGCCACTATCCGTCGTTTCCCGGCGGCATCGGGGGCGTCGAGTATCCGGATGTCGACCTCGTCGTCCATCTTGCGGCGCACGCCAAGGTCCACCAACTCGTCAGGCAGCCGCATCGTGCGCTCGAGAACGCGATCATGACGTTCAACGTCCTCGAGTTCTGCCGCCAGCAGAACCTGCCGATCGTCTTCTCGTCGAGCCGCGAGGTCTACGGCGACGTGCACCGGTTCGCCGAGGAGGAAGCGAGCGAAGCGAGCGCAGACTTTGCGTACACGGAATCGACGTACTCCGCCTCGAAGATCGCGGGTGAGGCGCTCATCTACTCGTACGCACGCTGTTACGGCATGCGGTACGTCGTCTTCCGGTTCTCGAACGTCTATGGGCGCTACGACAACGACCTGGCCCGGATGGTGCGGGTGTTGCCGCTGTTCATCCACACGATGCTGCGCGACGAGCCGGTCACCGTGTTCGGCCAGGAAAAGACATTGGACTTCACGTACGTCGACGACTGCATCGAGGGAATCACTCGCGGCATCGAGGCTCTCGCCGAGGGCGGAGTCGTCAACGAAACGATCAACCTCGCCTACGGCCAGGGCAATTCGCTCGTGCACGCCGCCGAGCTGATAGCGACCGAGCTCGGCGTCGAGGCGAAGATCGCCCTCGCGCCGTCGCTGCTCGGAGAGGTGACCCATTACATCGCCGATCTCTCCAAGGCGCGCCAGCTGCTCGACTACGAGCCCAAGGTGCCGCTCGAGGACGGAATTGCGCGCGCGGTCGCCTGGTTCAAAGAGCACCGGGCGGCGCACCCCGAAGAGGACGCTCCGCTACCGCCCGATGCGCTGTTTCCGCAGGACGCAGAGATTGGCTGGAAGCCCAGCTCCGCCAGAGTCGGCTCCTAGCGTCGTCGCGATCTTCGGCCCGACGGCCTCCGGCAAGACTGCCGTGGCAGAAGCCGTGGCCGAACAGCTCGGGGGCGAGGTCGTCTCGGCCGACTCGATGCAGGCCTATCGCGGCTTGCCGATCCTGACCGCGCAGCCCACGCGCCCGACCCGCCTGGTCGGGATCTGGCCGCTCTCACACGAAGGATCGGTCGCGGAGTACGCGCGCCTCGCACACGCCGAGATCGATGGCCTGCTCGAGGCGGGGCGGACGCCGGTTCTTGCGGGCGGGACAGGCTTGTATCTGCGAGCCGCGCTGGCCGAACTGGGCCTGCCGCCGGCGCCGTCGCCCGCTCTGCGCGCGCGCTGGGAACGCGTCTACGACCGCCTTGGTGCTGAGCGCGCATATGCGGTCTTGACCGAGCGTGATCCCGATGCTGCTGCCAGGCTGCACCCCAACGATCGCCGCCGCGTCGTCCGCGCACTCGAATTGACGGAGCTCGGATCCTCTCTGCGGCCTGAGGCGGACCGGTTGTGGACCTCGGAGACTCGGTACCCGACCGTGATTTTCGGCCTCGATCTCCCTCGTGACGTCCTCAACGCGAGAATCGAGCGGCGAGCAGAGACGATGTTCGCCAACGGTGTTGCGAAGGAGGTGCGAGCCGCGCTCGTGCAGCCCGTCTCCGCGACCGCCGTGCGCGCTCTTGGCCTCCGCGAGATTGCCGCGCTCCCGCCCGACGAAGCACTCGTCGCGCTGAGCCTGCGCACTCGCAGGTACGCCGCCTACCAGCGGAAGTGGATGCGGCGCATCCCCGGCCTTGTTAGCGTCAACGCCAATCGCGCGGCAGACGAGATTGCGGATGACATTGTGGAAATGGCAGGCGCTCGGCAACGACTATCTGCTCGCCGAGCGGGCTGATCTTCCCGAGCCGCTCTCGCCCGACCGCGTGCGCGAGCTCTGCGACTACCACTACGGCGTCGGCTCTGATGGGCTGCTGGAAGTCGTAAGCAGCGAGGGGGACCGTGCCGACCTTCGCATCTGGAACCCGGACGGCTCGACGGCCGAGCTCTCCGGAAACGGTCTGAGAATTGCGGCCGCGTGGCTCGCGCGTCGAAGCGGAGCCAGCGAGGTGACGGTTTCGGTTGGGACGCGCAGCCTCGGCGCGAGCGTCCGCAACGACGGCAACGTCGAGCTCGATCTCGGACCGGTCGAAGTGGGGGAGACCGAGGCGCTGGAGGTCGGCCACGACCGAGTCGAGTTCATACCCGTCTCGGTCGGCAACCCCCACGCAGTGGTGCGCCGGGAGCCCGAACGTGACGAGCTGCTCCGGCTCGGCCCGAAGATCGAGCGGCACGCTCGCTTTCCCGATCGAACGAACGTCCAACTCGTCCGGGTGGACGGTGCACATGACCTGACCGTCGGCGTCTGGGAACGCGGCGCGGGCGAAACGTTGTCGTCCGGCTCGAGCGCGGTGGCCGCCGCGTCGGCAGCCGTCGTGAACGGTTGGTGCGAGAGCCCTGTACGCGTGCATCTGCCGGGCGGCGACCTCCTGGTGGAGCTCGACGGCGAGAGACGCGCGCGCTTGACCGGACCGGCCGTGGAAATCTGTCGCGTCGAGCTCCCCTAGTCAGCGCGAACGAGAGCAGATCCGAGCACGTTCCCCCACCCAGGGTGGGGATGACTCCCGCCGCCCTCGACGGCGACGATACCCGGGACAACCGCGCACCGGTGTGACGATTCGGGATCGAGAGTCAGGCGCCCAGGCCGTGCTCTCGCAGGGCCTCGTTCAGGCTGACCTTGAGATCCGTCGACTCGCTGCGCCAGCCGATGATCAACGCGCACGCCAGGTGGTATGTGCCGGCGGGGAACTCCTTCGGACGCGTTCCTGGTACGACGATCGCTCGGGGCGGCACTGAGCCTCGGTGTTCGACCGGCTCACTGCCGGTGACGTCGATGATCGGCACCGACGAGGTCAACGAGACGTTCGGGCCGATGACCGCGCCCGCCCCGATGAGCACGCCTTCCGTCAGAATCGCGCGCGAACCGACGAAGGCGCCGTCCTCGACGATGACGGGGCGGGCACCCGGCGGTTCGAGGACGCCCCCGATCCCGACTCCGCCGGCCAGGTGAACGTCGGCGCCGATCTGCGCGCCCGAGCCCACGGTCGCCCACGTGTCGACCATCGTGCCCGGGCCGACCCACGCCCCGATGTTCACGTAGCTCGGCATCATCACGACGCCGGGTGACAGGAACGAGCCGTAACGCGCAACCGCCGGCGGCACCACGCGCACTCCGAGCCGTTCGTAGTCGCGCTTCAGCGGAATCTTGTCGTTGTAGGCGAACGGGCCGACCTCTTCGGGTTCCATCTGGCGGAGGCGGAAGTACTCGAGGATCGCCTCTTGCGCTTCGTCGTTGACACGCCAGCCGTCACCGCCGGGCTCCGCGACCCGCACCTCTCC
>JBKPTB010000037.1:0-21435 GCA_046735315.1 Actinomycetota bacterium | reverse complement strand
TCGTCCTCGACGAAGTCGCCGAGCTCCGACTCTTCTTCCTCCCCGATCGGCTTCTCGAGGGAGACCGGCAACTGCGACATCCGCAGGATCTCGCGCACCTCTTCCGTCGTCATCTCGAGCTCCTCGGCGATCTCGTCGGGACGCGGCTCGCGACCGAGCCGCTGCACCAGCTGCCGCTCGATGTGCACGACCTTGTTCAGCTTCTCGACCATGTGCACGGGGATGCGAATCGTGCGCGCCTTGTCCGCGATCGCGCGCGTCACCGCCTGCCGGATCCACCACGTCGCGTACGTCGAGAACTTGTAACCCTTCCGATAGTCGAACTTCTCCACGGCGCGAATCAGGCCGAGCGAGCCTTCCTGGATCAGATCGAGGAAGCTCAGGCCGCGGCCGAGATACGACTTGGCGATCGAGACGACGAGACGAAGGTTCGCCTCGATCATCTGCGTCTTCGCCGACATGTCGCCACGCTCGATGCGCTTCGCCAGGTACACCTCCTGGTCGGCCGTGAGCAGAGGCACCTTCCCGATCTCGCGCAGATAGAGCCGCAACGAGTCGAGCGACGGCTCGACGCTCAGGTCGAGCTTCGGGCCCTTCTCCTCTTCCGGTGTGGGGAGCTGCTCGTGCGGCGGATGCTTGTGCGTCTCGCCTTCCATCAGCTCGACCCCGTGGTCGATCAAGTAGGTGTAGAAGTCTTCGATCTGCTCCTTCGTGAGCTCGACATCCTCGAGCCCGGTGGCGATCTCGTCGTAGTTGAGGACGCCCTTCTCGAGACCTTCCTGAACGAGCTTCTGCAGTTCCTCGACTTCAGGAAGGGAGATTTCGACGGTCAGCAACGGCGGCTTACCTCCCGGCTTCGCGAAGGTGGACGGGGACCAGATCTACCTCTTGCACGCGAAGAGCCGGTGCATGTTTCCCCCGGCTCGCGCTCTCGCCGTCCGGATATTACAGAGGTGGCGGAAAAAGCAAAGAGCGATTTTTTGAACCTCTCGGCTAGGCTCTGATCTCCCCGACGATTTCGCCCCGGCTGTTCTCCATCGGGACAACCGCCAGATCGGAGAGGTCGAGGTCGAGCCGGGCGAGAAACGAGGCAGCGGCTGGGCCGAGGCCACGACTGTTGCCGTCCTCCGCTTTCAGCGCGATGCCGATCCCGTCGCCCGCGGCGCAGAGGAGTCCTTCGGCGCCGCCCTTGGCGATCCAACCTGGTAACGCTTGCATCAAGCGCGTGTCGCTCGCGCGCGGTCCGCGGATGAGCAGCGGATGCGCACGCATGCCGGCCGCCACCCGCTCGCCGCCCTCCAGCTGCGGCAACCGGGAGAACGCGTGCGCCATCCGTTCCAGCGGAAGGGCGAACGTGAGGACGCCGCAGCCGTCGATCCCCATGCGGATCTCGTCCTCGTCGACCTCGGCGGCCTCCGCGTGCACGGCGAGCATCTCGCGCTGCACACGATGGCCTTCCAGGCGGTAGCCCTCGCTGCGCCAGCCACGGGCACGGCAGAGCGCAAGCATTCCCGCGTGCTTGCCGGAGCAGTTGTGCTTGACGGGCGATGGAGGCTCGCCGGCAGGACCGCATTCCAGCTGCGCCTCCGTGGCGGGCGCCTTCGCGAGCAAGGCGCGCACGGCGGCGACCTGATCGGGGTCGGCGAGGTGGGAGGCCGAGGCGATCGCAAGGTCGCGATCATCGGCGTCGGCTCGCCAGCGGGCGAGCGGGATTGCCTGCAACGGCTTGGAGGACGACCGCATGAATGCGACGAGCCCGGAGTCGCCCGACTCGGCGACCACCGAGCCGTCCTGCACCGCGACCGCGTGCACGCTGTGTTCCGCCTCGACGACGCCTCCGCGCCACACGGATACCCTGATTGGTTCCATGGTTCGGAGCCTAAAGGGCGATGCCTGAGCTTCCCGAGGTCGAAGCGTGGCGGCGCGCGCTCGACGATCCGGTGTCCGCGTTTCCGATCGTGAAGGCGGGACCAGCTCACGTCGCGACCTTGAAGACCTTCGATCCCCCGCTCTCCACTCTCGAGGGACGGCGGCTCGCGGGTGCGGAGCGGCGCGCGAAGCGCCTCCTGTTTCCGACCGAGGACGGCGAGCTGGTCGTGCTGGTGCATCTGATGACAGCCGGCCGGCTCAAGTACCTCAAGTTCGGGGAAGCCGGCCCGAAGACGCCCGCGTTTCAGCTCGTCTTCGAAGGTGGCGCGAGGCTCGTCCTGACAGAAGCCGGCGCCAAGAAGCGAGCGGGCGTCTGGCTCTTGAACCCGGAGGAGGCAGAGCAGGAGCTCGCCCACCTAGGCCCGGAGGCGTTGGGCCTCGGCGCCGACCGTCTGGCCGAGATCTGTGAGGAGGAATCGCGGCGCCTGCATTCGCTGCTGCGCGACCAGCGGGTTATCGCCGGGATCGGCCGAGCGTGGGCCAACGAAATCCTGCATCACGCCAAGCTGTCCCCGTACGCGTTGACGCAGGACCTTTCCCAGGAGGAGATCGCCCGGCTCGCGGACGCGATCGACGCCGAGCTGACGCGTGGGCTCGAGCTCCGCGAGCAGGGCGCGAACGACAAGCGGACGTACCGCGTGCACGACAAGCTCGGACAGCCCTGTTACGTCTGTGGCACGCCGATTGCACGCGTCGACTTCGACGAGCACACGATCTACTACTGCCCCGACTGCCAGACCGGCGGCCGCGTGCTGAAGGACCGCCGCCTGTCACGGCTGCTCCGCTGATGTCCGCGCTGCTCGAGGCGCTGTACCAGGGACAGGAAGAGCGAGTCGCCCAGCTCCTGGCCGGCGAGCCGGAGCTCGACGTCTTCGAGGCCGCCGCCCTCGGCCGGACGCCACGCTTGCGCGTCCTCCTGGAGGACAACCCGTTACTGGCAAATGCGCTCGGCCATGACGGCTTCCATCCCTTGGGCCTCGCGTGCTTCTTCGGGCACCCGGATGCCGCCAGGATCTTGCTGGAGCACGGCGCGGACGCGAACATGCTCTCGCGCAACGAGCACATCCAGACCGCGGCTCTGCATGCGGCCTGCGCCGCCCAGGGCGTCGACGAAGAGACTCGCTACGAGCTCGTCAGGCTCGCGCTCGAGCACGGAGCCGATCCGAACCTCCCCCAGGGCGGCGGGTTCCGTCCGATCGACGCGGCCCGGCAGAACGGCGACACGCGGGTCGAGCAGCTGCTACTCGAGCACGGCGCCGCCGGCTAGCGGCCTTCCTCCCACGCATCGAGGAGACCCTCCACGTGCCGGCGCTGCTCGGCCGTGAAGGGCACGTCGGCGAGGAGCCGCCGGACCTCGCTCGGGTCGTCGTTCTCCACCGCGGCTTCGAGCCGCTCTCGGCTCGGTGTCGGTTGCTGCAGCTGCCGCCTGAGCCAGCGGAGAAGGCTGATCTGCGCGCCGCGATTCACTCTGGCAAGCGAACGGACAGGGTCTCGCCGTCCAGCCCCACGGAACCGCCGTGCGCGCCGACGAGGAGGACGGCGACCGCCGCCCCGAGATCGCGCAAATCCTGGCCGAGCAGCACCGGGCCCGAGGCCGCCGTCACGGGTGAGATCGAGATTGTCGGCCCGTCGACCTGCACGTTGACCTGCTCGAGCCCGCCATGGCGCAGAGCCGCCTGCACGAGCGCGGATACTCCTCGCTGCATCGAATCCCGGTCGACCTGGACGCTCGTGCCTTCGCCTTCGACGAAGACCCGGTCCGATCCGAGCTCCGTCGCGGCGCCGGCCGCGAGCTCGCGCGTGTCGATCGGCTGCAGGTTCGGCTCGTACCGGCCTCCCTCGATCCGTGCGGCAAGACCGAGCTCGTCCAACAGCTCGGCCAGCTGCAGGGCCGCGAGGTCGATCATCTCCAGATACCGCTGCCTCGGCTGCCCGAGCTCGCCCATCCGGACAAGGGTCTGCGCAAAGCCATGAATCGTCGCCAGCGGTGTGCGCAGGTCGTGCGCGGCCAGCGAAACGAGCCGCGGAAAGGATGTGTCCGCGTTCACCACAGAGCGCTCGGACACTAACCTTTCGTGGATGGCAGAGCCACGGCACCTTCTCGACGATCTGCAGGCCTCCGCGCCCGAGGTGCGGCTCGGACTGTCGCGTGCCGGAGTCCAGGGCGTAGGCAAGGCGATTCGCCTGCGCTGGGGCGGCGCCGAGAAGCTGATCTCCGCCGAGATCGACTGCACGGTCGACCTCGATCCGGCTCAAAAAGGGGTGCACATGTCTCGCTTCCCCGAGCTGTTCGAGGAGGCGATCGACGAGGTCGTGATCGGCGAGGCGTTCCTCGTCGAGGAGCTGGCCGACCACATCGCCCGGCACATCGTGGCCCGGCAGGCGGCCGGCCGGGCCGAGGTGCGCATCGTCGCTCGCTATCCGCTCGAGCGGCGCACACCCGTGACGGGTCTGGCGACCCAGGAATTGATCTCGATCATCGGCATCGCCGCGGCGTCGGCGACGAACGTGAAGCGGATCGTGGGCGTCGAGGCCACGGGCATCAACGCATGTCCGTGCGCGCAAGGTCTTGTTCGCAACAAGGCGACCGAGCGGCTGCTCGACGCTGGCTTCGACGAGCCTGACGTCGAACGCATCCTCGAGCTCGTTCCCATCGCGACGCACAACCAGCGCGGGCGCGGCACGCTCTACGTCGGCAGCGAGCATCCGGTGAACGCCGAGCAGCTTGCGACTCTGGTTGAGGGCTCGATGAGCTCGCCCATCTACGAGCTTCTGAAGCGACCCGACGAGCTCTTCGTCGTCGAGCACGCTCATCTGCAACCACGTTTCGTCGAGGACTCGGTGCGAATCTCCCTGCGGTCGGCCCTCGAGCGCTACCCGGAGCTCGACGACGTCGACTTCCTGCTCGCGCGGCAGGTCAACTTCGAGACGATTCATTCGCACGAGGTCGTCGCCGAGCGCTACGGGACCGTCGAGGAGCTCCGAGCGGAGCTGAAGAGCGGCGAGCCCGCCGCCCGGCATACCGAGCTACGCGAGTGGCTCGCCGCGTAGGCGCCTGAAGCGGAAGCGACTCTCGGTGCCGGCGCGAAGTCGGGCGATGTTGGCTCGGTGTAGGACGACGACGCCGAGTGCCGCCAGGGCCGCAAACACGATGACGGGCCACGGCTCCTCCAGGAGGACGGCGGCAACCGGTAACGACAGCGCCGCGACGATCGACGCCAGCGACGCGTAGCGGAAAATCAGGAAGACGGCGATCCACACGGCCGCGCCGATCCCGCCCACGACGGGCGCGACGCCGAGGAAGGCGCCGCCGCACGTGGCGACCATCTTGCCGCCGCGCTGCCACCGTAGGAACAGCGGGCGCCAATGGCCGAGCATGGCCGCGCCCCCGGCGAGCACACCGACGAGGTGGGAGACAACCAGAGTCCCGACAAGCGCCGGTGCGAATCCCTTAGCGGTGTCGAGGAAGACGACCGGCAGTCCGAGCCGCCAACCGTAGACGCGCCAGACGTTGGTCCCACCGATGTTCCCGCTCCCGTGATCGCGAATGTCCTCGTGCTCGACGAGCCGCGTGAGCCAGTAGCCCCACGGCATCGAGCCCAGGACGTAGCCCCCGATGATCAGGAGCGCGGTCGTCACCCGAGCTCCTTCGACATGAAGATCGCGCGTTCCTCGAAGCCGAGCTTCAGATAGAGCGACCGGGCGAGGTCGTTCCCGCCCCAGACGTTCAGGTCGATGCCCGGCAAGTCCTCGGCCCGCACCTCGGCCTCCAGGAGCTCCATCGCCTGACGCCCGAAACCACGGCCCCGAAAGGGCTCGTCGATGTAGAGCTGGTACAGGAAGCCGCGCCACGACGAGCCCGGTGCCTGGCGCTTCGCCCAGAACAGGTGTCCGACCGGCTCGCCGGTCTCACGCTCCACCACGTACATGTGGTGATCCGGCTGAGGATTTCCGCCCGGGAAAAGGGCGGCATGGTCGGTCGTCGCCTTCTCCTCAGCCTCCTCCCACGACAGGCTCGCGTCCTCGACCAGCTCCTGGACGTATTCCTCGTGCAGCGAGTCGAGAAAACCCCGGACCTCGTCGTCGCCTAGCGGCCGGAGCCGAACCGCCATCGCTACTTCTGGATCTGGTACTTCGACACCCAGTCGTCGATCGTCGACCAGTCGAGGTTGTCGAAGAACGCATCGATGTAGGACGCGCGATCGGTCTGATAGTCGAGGAAATACGCGTGCTCGTAGACGTCGAGCGCGATCAGCGGCGTCGCGTTCCAGATCGGGAAGCTGTTCTGCGCGTCGCCGACGTAGTTGAAGAGACGACCCTCGTCCCAGTCGTACGCGGTCCAAGCCCAGCCACGGCCGGCCATCCCGGTTGCCTTCAGGTCCGCGCGCCACGCTTCGACCGAGCCGAAGTCGCGTCTGATCAGCTCACCGGCGAGTCCCTTCGGATCTCCGCCACCCCCGCCCAGGTGCTCGAAGTAGATCTCGTGGTTCTTGATCCCGCCGATCGCAAAGGTCAGGTCGACCTTGAGCGCGCGCAGCTCCGAGTAGACCTGGTTCGCGGCGGAGAGGTCGACGGCGTCGAGCTTTTGCAGGATCTCGTTCCGCTTGTTCACGTAGCCCTCGTAGAGCTTGTAGTGGGCTTCGATCGTCGCACGCGAGATGCCGTCGAGCTCGTAGAGCTCCGGCTTGAGCTCCCGGGCGCTGATCTCCTCGAACTTGAACGCAAGCGTGGCCACGAACTCTCCTCTCTCGACTAGGAAGGCGCGCGGAGCATATCCTCGCTGTAGAGCCGAGAAAGGAGCCACGGATGCCCTACGAAGTCCCCCCTCTGCCGTATGACTACGACGCCCTCGAGCCACACATCGACGAGCAGACGATGCGCCTCCACCACGACAAGCACCACCAGGCCTACGTCGACAACGCCAACAAGGCCCTCGAGGGGACCGAATGGGCCGACCGCTCGGTCGAGCAGGTGCTGGCGAACCTCGAGATCCTGCCTGAGGACATCCGCACCGCCCTGCGCAACAACGCCGGCGGCCATGCGAATCACACGCTGTTCTGGGAGATCATGAGCCCCGACGGCGGCGGGGAACCGAGCGGCTCGCTGGCGGCTGCGATCAACGACACCTTCGACAGCGTCGACGCGCTGAAGAAGCTCTTGAACGACACGGGAGTCAAGCGGTTCGGCTCCGGCTGGAGCTGGCTCGTCCACGACGGGACCGGGCTCGCCGTCTACTCGCTCCCGAACCAGGACTCGCCGATCTCGAACTCCGACATCCCCCTGCTCGGCATCGACGTGTGGGAGCATTCGTACTACCTCAAGTACCAGAACAGGCGACCGGAATATCTGGAGGCCTGGTGGAACGTCGTCAACTGGGACGCCGTCCAGCGGCGATTCGAGAGCGCGGGCTGACCCCGCGCTCTCGAAGGCGTTAGCGCTTGACGATCGGCTGCGTTCCGCTCCACGAGTCGATGTAACCACCCGGCATGTCGCTCGCCAGCATGTAGATCCGAACCGACCAGCGGCCGCGCGGCACCAGCCTGCGCACGAACCGAACGGACATGATCCGCCCCGACTTCTGTCCGAGCTGAAGCTTGCGGACGTTCTGCCAGGTGCGGGCGAGCGTGAAGCGCTGGAGGTAGACGGAGCGTCCAGCGAACGACTGTCCTGCCGTCACGTAGAAGTGGAAGTACCCGCTACGCGAGACGAACGGCAGTTTGATCAGCGGCTGCACCTGCACGGTCACGGAGCTCTCGAGAGTCTTCCACTGGGCCTGGTAGGACGTGTTGACCTGAGGTGCGAGCGTGAACGAGAACGCCCCGTTCGTCGTCGTCTGCAGCGTCGCGACCACCTGTTTCGTCGTCTGCCCGTAAGGCAACGCCACGAGCGTCACCGTCTCGCCGGCCTTCTTGCTGGTCACCGTCCCTGTGAGCGTCACCTGGGACCCGAACTTCACGACCGGGGCCGACGTCGCCAGCGTCACCTGCGGCGGCGGGCCCTTGACCGTCACCGTGCCCTTCAGCGTCGGATGGAGACCGTCGTGATAGCGGTACGTGCCGCCGCTTCCGAACGCGTGCGCGTATGACTTCCCCGGCGCCAAGACACCCGAGGCGAACGAGCCATTGTTGGCGACGACCTGATGATTCTTCGTGTCGGTGTTCGTCCACTTGACGGAGTCGTTCTCGTTGATCGTCACCGACGCGGGACTGAACCCTGTGCTCTTGATCTGGACGGCGGTCGTCGCGGCCGAAGCCGGCGCCACGAGCACGAGCGCCAGCGCCACCACTGCAACCGCATGAGGTACGAACCTGCGCATCCTGGAACCCCCTGTGGTTTCCGGACCTTCCTTCCCCTCAGACGTACGTGCCCCGTAAGGGGTTTTTAAGCGTTTCGTTTGGGTCCTAGTTGTGCCGTCTACCCGTTCTCTGCTCCAATCCAACAGGCGTGAAATCCCGTAGAGATCCCGAGAAGATGGGCATCAGCGTTGCTTTGCCCGCTGCCATGCCCCAGGGCACCGGCCGCGAAACGACTAACCAGACCCCGCGCAACGAGGGCGGGCTGAGTGACGGCGACCTGCTCCAGCGGGTGGCCGGCCGTGATGCAGGCGCCTTCGAGGAGCTCTACCACCGGTACGCGAGACCTGTCTTCGGCCTCGCGCTCCGACGCCTCGGTGATCGGATGCGCGCCGAGGACGCCGTCCAGGAGACCTTCGCGGCAGTCTGGCGATCTGCGCGCACCTACCGGTCCGAGCGTGGCGCGGGAGCGCCGTGGCTCTACGCCGTCGCGCGAAACGCGATCGTCGACCGCAGCCGCAGTCGCACGGAAGCCCCCGCCGAAGCGCCCGACCTCCCGACCAGCGATCCGGGGCCGGACGAGCGGGCGGAGGCCTCTTACACCTCGTGGCGCGTGCACCGCGCGCTCGAGGAGCTACCGCTCAACGAGCGCGACGTGATCGAGCTCGCCTACTACGGCGGCCTGTCGCAGAGCGAGGTCGCCGACTTCCTCGGCATTCCGCTCGGGACGGTCAAGACGCGGACCCGCGCCGGGCTCCGCCGGTTGGCGGACCTGCTCGAAGGGGAGCTGCGATGACGCGCACGCCCGATTTCGACGAGCTGGTCGGCACCGATGTTCCCGCGGAGGAGCGGGAGCGCCTCCGGCGGACGCACGAGCTGCTGGTGGAGGCCGGTCCGCCGCCCGAGCTGTCGCCGACGCTCGAGCAGGTTCCGCGGATCGAAGAGACACCTCGTTGGTTCCGGCAGCGGAAGCGGCGCGTCGTCCGCCGGGTCGTGCTACTCGCCGCCGCGCTCGCAACTGCGGCAGCGCTCGGGTTCCTGTTCGGACACTCGACCAACCCGAACTCGTTCAGCACAGAGCGAGTCGTGAAGCTCGCCGGCACGAACCTGCGCCCGAAGGCGACCGGAACCCTCGAGCTCGGGAAGAACGACGGCCACGGCAACTGGCCGATGGTGCTGCGCGTGAGAGGCCTGCAGGAGCTGCCTTCAGGCGGCTACTACGATCTGTATCTGACGAAAGGCGGCAAGCCGGTCGTCCTCTGCGGGACCTTTAACGTTGGTCGAGGGCAGACGGTTGTCCGCCTGACCGCTGCCTACGACCTCAGCCACTTCGACTCGAATGGCTGGGTGATCACGCGTCAGCTGGCCGGCCACCACAAGCCGACAGACATCGTTCTGCAGCCGGCGTGAGACGCTACGGCGCGACGCGGTTCGCGGCAACGAACGCCGCGTGCGTGACCGGCATTTTCGCCGCGAAGAACTGCTCCACCGCGTCCGCGTAGCGGCGGATCTCGCGCTGCGCGGTCTCCGCGGCGCGCAGCGAGACGAAGTTCATGAGCGCACGTGCGTTGACCGTCCAGAAGAACTCCGTGTACGCGCCGACCGGCATCACCGAGCGCGCGAGCTCGCGCGCAACGCCGGCCTCCACGAGGCGCTCGTACGTCTCGAAGGCGTGTTCATAGACCTCGCGCAGCTCCTCCCGCGTCCGCTCGGCCAGCTCCTCGTCGACCGGCTCGAAGGAGTAGGCACCCGGCTTGCCGACCTGCGAGCGGACGTCCTCGGGCTCCGGAACGTAGAAGTCGTCAGTGGCTTTCGCATAGCGCATGGAGAACTCGTTGAAGGAGCCGACGCGGTGCCGGAACCATTCGCGCGCGACGAAGATCGGCGCGCGAACGTGAAAGCGGAATGAGTTGTGTTCAAAAGGAGTGTTGCCCGACCACACGGCATAGCCGTTGCGGCGCACATAGAGCGTCCCATTAGGAACCTCGACGCAGTGAATGTTGCCGTCGTAGAGCTCCACGCCCATCTGATTATCGGCGGCTGCTTTCGTGCGGCAGAGCGCAGGTCGGGAATTCCGCGGGTTGTAGATGCTGACGCGCCAGACGGGAAGACTTCCGAGGTTGCCGTCACCAGGTACGAACTTGTGAGGACGAATCGATGCGCTTCGACCTAGCTTCAGCGCCAATTCCTGGACCTGGTCGGCAAGCGGCCTGCTCGTCGTCGTATACGTGTGCCGGTCGGCCCTACCGTCGCGCACGAGGATGCTGCCGTCCGACTGAAGCAACCCCTCGTAAAGCGCCTCGAGCAGGCGCCGCGAGCACGACAGGAGTCGCGCAGGAATGATCTTCTCGCGGCGTGAGTAACACTCCCCGAACAGCCCGCGAAGCTGCGGTCCGATCGGTATGGCCAAGTGGCGGTTACTCCACTCTCGAACCTCGAGTCCGGCTTCAGCGGCCGTCCGATGAAGAAACGCGATCTCGCGTGCCTTCCGGAGATTGAAGACGATGTGATTGGACGCGGATAGGTTCCCATCGCCGATGAAAAAGCCGACCAGGCGCAACAGCGGCTCGGGTTGGAAGCGTTGCCCGTCGAAGCCAAACCACTCGAGTGCTTCGCCTGCCCACTGAGCCGTCGCGACATGACGGTGCGCGCGGTTGAGGACGCTGTACGCAGGACAAAGGTGATACCGAGGCCGCTTGCGCCCGTTGAGCGTCGTCATCTCGGATGCTAGGACGCGATGGTCCGGAGTGACCATTAGATCAACGCTCATTCCCTTGAACCCGATCATGTGGCCGCGATGCTCCTTGCGAACAAGCCTCAGCGCCGGCTGATACTCGAGGCGCCCGTCAATCGTGCGCGTTGCGAAAAGCTCCTGTCCCGTTACGGTCGGCCACGCCTTCCAACCGTCCTCTGTAAGGACATCTGTGGCATCGTCGTAACAGCCGTGCCTATCGCGCATGAGGAAGCGGATCAGGCCTTCGTCGGACGCGTCCATCTCTTCCTTGTGGCGGGCGAAACTGACGCGCGCCGCGTTCACCACGGAAAGGTCGGTCGCCATCGAGCCGTCGAGCCGTACGAAGCCGTGGTCGAGGACGCGGATGGCATCCTCGGCTATCACTCTGTCCGTGGCGGCCATCGGTGAGCCGAGTCTAGCCGGGGTGCATGTCGGAACCTCCGGCTGGTCCTACCCGTCCTGGAAGCCCGGTTTCTACCCGGCCGGGACCGACGCGAAGTCGTTCCTCGGCTTCTATGCGGAGCGGTTCTCGACCGTGGAGCTGAACACGACCGGCTACCGACTGCCGGGAGAGGAGCAGTTCGAGCGCTGGGCGGAACAGACCCCGCCGGGCTTTCGGTTCGCGCCGAAGCTCGCGGGGAATCGGCCGCGGCTCCTTGCCGAGTTCGCGCCGCGCGTGCGGGCCCTGGGGGAGCGCCTGGGCCCGACCCGGGTGCAGCTGATCAGCGCTCGCGACGACGGGATGATCGAGCTCGTCCTGGGATCGCTCGATCCGGGCTTCCTCGTCGCGTTCGACCTCGACCATCCATCGTGGGACGGGATCGAGCCGCGGCTGGCGTCGGCCGGAGCCGTCCGCGTGAACGACCTCGAGCACGACGCGCCGTTTCGCTACGTGCGCTTCCGCGATCCGCCGTACGACGAGCAGCAACTGCAGGGGTGGGCGGCGCGGCTACGGGAAGTCGACGTTCCGGTCTTCGCGTACTTTCGACACGAGGACGAACCGACGGCGCCTGCGTACGCTGCGCGGCTACTCGAGCTGCTCGCTCAGTGAACGCGGCATTTCTTGTCGCCTGACGCGATCGAGTCCTGCAAGGCGTTCTGCTGACGCTCGTAGGCGACGTCTGCGGCGTTCTTGGCGTCGTAGTCGTGCAGACCGGGCAGCGTGACGCTCACGTCCGGCGTGACGCCGGGCCCGATCGCCGTCAGTCGGTACTTCGCGCCGTTCCCCGGCCCACGCGAGGTGAACGGATAGAAGCCGTAGCAGAAGACGCCCGTTGGTCTGTGGGCGAGGAAGGCGTTCTCCCGGCGCCAGCCTTTGCCGTAGCGTGAGTTGAACGTGTCGACGTAGATGTTCCGGCCGTAGCTGTCGCGCGGAGAGCCGGCTCGGTTCGCGGAAAACCCATACACCGGCTTGCCGTCGTAAGTCAGTCGTCCGAACAGGTGATGGTAGCGGCCGCCATAGACCCAGTCGGTCCACGTCTCGAGCGTCGCTATCGGCCCTGACCAGTGCGACAGGTGCAGCTCCGAGGCACCGAGACCGGGTCGCAGCTTCCCGTCGAAGTTCGGCAGCGTCCGCCGCCAGGACTGCAGCGCCCAGTACGAACCGTCCGGCGCTGCGCAGGCGGCGACCATGAATGAGAGCTTCGGTCCGTCATATGAACGACAGTCATTCCGGAAGGACGCCCACTGTCGTCCCGAATAGTCCTTGCGGAAGGCGACCTGCGGTCGGCCGCTCGTGGGTTGTCGCGCATCGATCGCGCCCCAGGCCATGACGTGCATCGCGCGGCCGTGCACCCGGTAGCTGACGAGCGCCCGTCCACCGCCGTCGACGCTGAGCCTGACGCTCTGCGCGTTGCGGTCGATGATCTCCGAACCGCTGGCTACGCCGGCGGCAGAAAGCGCAAGGGTGACGGCGGCGATGAGAGGGACGGCGGCCTTCATCTCTCTGAACGTACCCGGCATTCAGTTTGCCAGGCTCCCTCGAACGAGTGATCCGCGGGGCTAGAAGCGGGCCGTCGCGCCCAGATGCCGCTCGTATGCGCCGGTTTCGACGATCTCCGCGATCTGTGAGACGGTGAAGCGAAGCTCGTCGTCGGTGTTGTAGTAGTGCGGCCCGAGCCGTAAGCCGGCATCGGGGCGGAAGTCGCAGAGGATCTGCCGTTCTGCGAGCTCCTTGTGGACGGCTTCGAACTCGGGAGTGCGCACCGTCACCGTTCCGCCGCGCCGTGCGGGATCGCGGGGGCTGCCGACCTCGAACCCCGCGTCGTCGAGCAGACCGATCAGGAGCTCCGTCTGCCTGACAGAGTTGTCGCGGATGCGATCGACGCCGATCTCCTCGATCAGGTCGTAGCCCGCTGTCCCGGCATGGAGCGCGGGGACGTTCGGCGTGCCGGTGAGGAAGCGCGCGACGCCGTCGGCATAGTCGAGCTCCGGCTCGAAACCGAAAGGACGCGCGTGCGCCTGCCAGCCGACAAACGTCGGCTCGAGGACCGCGGCGAGATCCGGTCTGACGTAGAGCCAGCCGTTGCCCGGGCCGCCGCACAGCCACTTGACGCTGCCGCCGACTGCGAAGTCCACGTTCAGCGCCATCACGTCGAGCGGCACGATGCCCGCGGACTGGTAGGCGTCGAGCACGACGTGCGCGCCCACCTCGTGCGCACGCCGGACGATGGCTGCGACGTCCTGAATCTCCGCCGTCTTGAAGAGGACGTGCGTGATCGGCACGAGCAGCGTGCGCTCGTCGATCGCTTCGACGATCGCGACATCGTCCGGCGCGACGACGACGTCGAGCTCGGGTTGCGCCTGGTAGAGGTAGCGCACGCTCGGGAAGTTGCCTTCCTCGTAGACGACGCGGTTCCGACCGGGATCGACGGGCCGGAAGCAAGAGACGACGATCGCCTCCGCGATCGCGACGTTCTGGTGCATCACGGTCGACCCCGGCGGCGCGCCGATGATGCGGCCGATCTGGTCGCCGACCGTCAGCGGCAGCTCCCACCAGCCTTCGCCCCAGGCGCGGATGCCACGCTCCTTCCACGTGCGTGCGAACTCGAGCAGACGTTCCTCCGCCGCGGCAGGCATCGCGCCCAGCGAATGGTTGATCAGGTACGTCGTGTCGCGCAGGATGGGAAACCGCTCGCGATAGTCGGTCAGCTCCATGGCCCGAGGAGCCTAGTCCGAGCTAGTGGCTCAGAGCCACAAGCATGGAGCGAAGCACGTCCGCGGCTCCTGGCAGCGCCGCGTCGGGGGTTAGTGGCTCAGAGCCACAAAGTCGCGTCAGGTGAGCTCGGCGAGGTGGCGCTCGCCCGGGCCCACGTAGCGGGCGGACGGTCGGAAGAGCCGGCCGGTTCGCTTCTGCTCCAGGATGTGCGCCGACCAGCCGGCGACGCGGGAGCAGGCGAACATCGCAGGCGCGAGCGGCGGTGGAATCTCCGCGACGTCGAGAACGATCGCGGAGTAGTACTCGACGTTCGTCGCGAGCACGCGGTCCGGCGACTTCTCCTGCAGCGCTGCGAGCGCCACGCGCTCGAGCTTTTCTGCCACCTCGTATTGCGGTGCACCGAGCTCCTTCGCGGTCCGTTTGAGGATGCGAGAGCGAGGGTCCTCCGCGCGGTAGACACGATGGCCGAAGCCCATGATCCGTTTCCCGCCGGCGAGCGCGTCGTGAACCCACTTCTCCGGATCGCCGAGCCGCGTCACCTCCTCGAGCATCGGCTTGACGTACGCGGGAGCCCCGCCGTGCAGAGGTCCGGAAAGCGCGCCGACAGCCGACGACAATGCGGCACCGCAATCTGCACCGGTCGACGCGACCACGCGCGCAGTGAACGTCGACGCGTTCAACCCGTGCTCCGCGGTGCAGATCCAGTACGTGTCGATCGCCTTGACGTGACGCGGATCGGCCTCGCCTCGCCAGCGCAGGAGGAATTTCTCCGCGGCCGTCTTTCCTTGGGCGACCACCTCGTCGGGAACGACGTCCGTCTTGCCGTCGGCGACCCGCGCCGACCGCGCCACGATCGACATCATCTGCGCGGACAGACGTCCGAGGTCCTCGCGCGCCTGCTCGTCGGAGATCTCGTTCAGCTTGCCGAGCTTCCACTCCCCCGCGAGCCGCGCCGTCTCAGCCTGGAGATCGGCCGGCGCGTTCCCCGTGAGCCGCGCGGGCTCATAGGGCTCGGGATCGGGCATCCGCGAGTGGAGGTCGTTGTCGACGAGCAGCCCCCACACGTTTTCGTACGGGTAGTGGCCGACGAGCTCCTCGATGTCCACTCCGCGGTAACGAAGGGACCCGCCCTCGCGATCGGGCTCGGCGATCTCCGTCTCGACCGCGACGACCCCTTCGAGTCCCGGCTTGAAATCGTTGTTGCTGCTCATCGTTCCTCCAACTGGATCTCCTGGCCGATCGACCGCTCGCGCGCCGCTGCGAGCACGAGCGACGCTGCAGCGGCGTCCTGGACGGCAACGCCGACTGACTTATACAGGGTGATCTGATGCTCTGAGGTTCGTCCGGGTCTCGTCCCGCTCACGAGCTCGCCGAGCTCCACGACGTCTTCGGGAGCGCCGTCAAGAAACTCGGGTGCGCCGGCGGGGGGCGGCGCAAGTGTCGAAGACCTCGACTCGACGGCGACGAGCGCGTCGCGAACAATCGCGGGATCGATCTCACCGCGACCCGCCGGATTCGCGCCGACCGAGTTGACATGGACTCCGGGTGACAGCCACTCGCGGAGGACGATCGGTTCCGTCGCATGGGTCGTCGCGGCCACGACGTCGGCACCGCGAATCGCCTCCTCGAACGACGTGGCCGCAGTTGCACCGAGCTCATCTGCCAAGGCGGCGGCCCTGGCGCTGTCACGACTGGCCACGCGAACCTCGTCGAAACTCCGAACGCGCCGCAACGCGTCAGCATGCGTCCGCGCCTGCACGCCGGAACCGAGAACCGCGAGCACGCGCGCGTCCGCACGTGCGAGCAGCCGAGTGGCCAGTGCCGAACCGGCCGCCGTCCGCGTTGCCGTGATGAACGTCCCGTCCATCAACGCAACGGGGGTACCGTTGTCCGGATCGAACACGCAGATCAGCGCCTGGTGCGTGTGACGGTCGCGGTTGCGCGGGAAGAGAGTGACGAGCTTGCACACCAGCCCGGTCGAGGGCAGATAGGACGGCATCGCGCCGAGCAGGCCGTCCTCCCTCCCGAAGGCGGCGATCCGGGGCGGCATCGACGCCTTGCCCGCGCTGAGCTCCGCATGCGCAGAGGCCAGCGCGTCGACGAGTGCGTCGAGGTCGAGCAGCTCCCGCACCTGACCTTCCGAGAGAACGATCAAGACAGGCGCTTGAGCAGACCGAGGGCTTGCTGGTTCCAGGGAACCCTGTGCGTCACGCCTGCGCCGCCCACCCGCTCGCGGTTCGCCAGATACCAGTCGTACGTCTCGATCAGCGTCTCGCTGTTGGAGAGACGCGGCTGCCAGCGGAAGAGTCTCTGCGCCTTCGAGACGTCGACGAAGGAGTCCTTGTGCGCCGTTTTGTAGTGCCACTCCGCGAGCGGGGAGAGCCGCGCCAGCTCCAGGCCGCGCAGCACGAGCTCGGCCGGCTTCACCGGGATCGGTCGCAGGCGCGAGGCGGATCCTGCGTGGTCGATCAGCGCCTGCAGGTCGGACCGAACCGTGCCGAACTCCGTTGCGCCCACGTTGAAGGTCTCCCGCGCCGCCTCGGG
This sequence comes from Actinomycetota bacterium, assembly GCA_046735315.1. GTDB lineage: Bacteria > Actinomycetota > Thermoleophilia > Gaiellales > Gaiellaceae > 3-1-20CM-4-69-9. Next base: position 4,778 of record JBKPTB010000037.1, on the reverse strand, counting down.
GACCTCTGCCGCGCGCACGATCGCGTCGACGAGGTCCTCGACGGCAAGCAGCTGATAGCGGTTGTGACCTTTGCCGAGGATGTAGATGCGCCGGCCTTCGCGGATCCAGTCAAAGAGGATCTCGAAGACGCCCAGCCGCTCCGGTCCGACGAACGTCTTCGGACGAATGATCGTGGTCTCGACCGCCGCAACGCGGCACAAGCCCTCCGCGTCGATCTTGGACTCGCCGTACGCGCCAACGCCGACGAGCGGGTCGTCCTCCTCGATCGGATGCTTCTCCGGCACACCGTAGACGGCGGTCGACGAGATGAACACGACACGCCGCACATCTGCAGCGCGGGCCGCTTTCAAAACGTTCTCCGTTCCACCGACGTTGACCGACCTGATCGAGGCGCGCGAGGCCTGGATCGGCAGGGCGGCAGCCGCGTGAACGACGACGTCGGCGCCTGCGACGAGCGCCCGGACCTGATCGGCATCGCGAACGTCGCCGCGCAGCTCCTCCACCGAGCTCTCGAGCTCGGCGTCGTCGAGCGGGACGACGTCGAGGGTGCGCACGCTATGCCCGTCGGCGAGCAGCCGCCGCGAGAGATGCAGGCCCAGGAAGCCCGCCCCGCCGGAGATGGCGTAGAGCACTACCGGCTAACGCTACTGGCCGCAGGCGGAGCAGGTGCCGGCTGTGTGGGAGGCTTCGAGTTCACGAGTATCGCTGCGGCAAGTAACACCGCCATCCCGACGATGCTCTCGCCGAGCAGGCTTCCGCGGAGACGGACGAGGATGCCGCCGCTACCACGCGTCACCGCCGGTACGGCCACCAGCTTGTGCAACCCGCCCCAGGCAAACGCCAGCGACACGAGGCCGATCTTGACGAGCAGCACCTGACCGTAGCCCGTGGTCCACAGATCGTGCAGATGCGGCAGCCGCAGGATGCTCAGGTAGACGCCGGCGACGAGAAGCACGGCCACACAGACGGTGGCGAGTCGCGAGAAGGAGAGGAAGGCCGAACGCCGCGCGTCCGGCAGTAGCGGCCAGACGACGAGCGTAAGCTGCACGAGGCCGCCGATCCACAGACACGCTGCGGACAGGTGAGCCCAGTCCGCGAGCTCCGACTTCCAGGAGGAACCCGCGTCCGCAGAAGAGTGTCCGGAGAGCGAAAGGCCGGACGCGAACGTGAGGCCGAGCAGAAACGCCGGCCACAGCAGCACGGCGCGGTCGAGGAGCCAGGCGGCAAAGAGGAGCGCCGAGACAAGGGCGAAGCCAAGTGTCATCGCGATGAACGCCGTCCCGAATCGCGATTGGGCAATGGGCTTCAGATCGCCGTAGAGGAGCCGTCCGAACGGAAGCTGCAGCGCGTCCTCGGCGCGGAGGATGAACGCCACGATGCCGATGTTGATCGTCGAGATGACCCCGATTCCGGCGAGCACGAAGAAACGCTTCTCCGCGCGGGGTGAAATCGGCCCCCGGAGGACGAGCAGGCGAAAACCGAGGCCGCCGAGAAGCAACGCGAGCGCGAGAAAGTAGAGCCAGCGGACCAGGTCCTCGCTGCGAGTCGGGCCGGATGAGCCGAAGGCATCGCTGACAGCCGGCGCCCGAGCGCGGACGCCGAACGTGAACACACCCGAGACGACGTGGCCGTCGCCGGACAGCGCGTGCCAACGCACGGTGTACGGGCCTCGAGGCAGCCGGGGCAGCGATGCCTTGACGTAGCGGCCGTCGTCCCAGACCCGCAGCACCCGAACACGCTGTGCCGCCGAATACAGCTGGATCGACCCGGGCAATGCCTTGACGTACTGGTCGAACCCGAGGGCGATTGAACGGGGCGACGTGGACACCGTTGCGCGGTACTTGGGCGTCGTCGTCTCGAGCGTTGCATGGGCGAGCGCTTGGGCCGGAAAGATGAGCGCCGCCCCGACGACCAGCACGATGAGGCACCGCTTCATCGGTGGGGAGGCCCCGCAAGCGGCGAGATGTGACCGAAGACCGGAGCGACGTCGCGGTCGCAATAGAGCAGCACAGCGACGACGATGAACGTGAGAGCGAACCCGGCCGCCGCCACATTCGAGCGTGGTCGGATGGTGCGCGCAAGTGGAAAGATCGCACTGACGACGAGCGTCCAGCCGAGCAGGTGGTGGAGAAACGCGGAGCGCTGGAAGAACCAGGCGTTCTGCTCGTGGACGAGGAACGCGGTCCCGGAGACGAGAAACACACTCGTCATCCCGAGCCGCCACCACCTGCTCTGAAGCTTTCCGCGTACCAGCCCAAGCTCGGTCGCGGCGCCGAGCATCAGCACTTCAGCCCAAGCTCCGTGGGCGATCATGTGGATGGTCGAGTTGGTGTAGAGGACCATCACCGGCCACAACAGAACGCCCATGGCGAAGGCGATGCTCGGCCAGAGATACGCTCGCCACGCACGACGGCGCCACACGCCCGGCCCGACCGCCACCTCCGCGACGAGGCAGAGGCCGAGCAGCAGGAAGCCGGTTGCGAATAACCAGTGAACGTGCTCAGCGGGCGGCTGCACGTTCTTCCTCCAGGTCCCGCAGGAGCCCTGGACCGATCACGAAGTGGAAGAAAACGCCGACGGCGATCACCAGGAGCGGCGGCTCGATGAGCAGAAACCAGAAGGTCTCGCCGCCTGGATGCAACAGTGTGACCCGGTAGGGCTGGACGAGCGCCCAGACGATTCCGGCGAAGGCCGTGACCGGGCCGAGGGCAGAGACGATCCGCGCCCGCGCGGTCAGGTGTGCACGTACTTCGAGTTCGCTAACGAGTTCTGCATTCACGACGTCCTCCTGCGGTCGAGGTCAAGACAAGCCCGCGGACGTCGGTCCGCAGGCGCTATGCGGGCGCGGGAGGAGGTCTGCTCTCGAACGCCAGCCCGAAGAGGCTGCGCGGGGCGACGAGCTCGCCCAAGGTCGTATGCGGGGCGAGCAAGGGCTCACTCGCGGAACGCGAAGCGCGCTCGATTGTTTCGCGCGCGTAGTTCTCGTAGTCCGAAAGCCAGTTCTCGACCGCGCGGTAGATCAGCGCAACGGCGACGGATAGAACCGCGAAAACGGGCAGCGCTGCGGTGTGAAGCCATGGAGCCAACAACGGCCACCGCCCGGCCGAGATTCCTTCTGCGTCGACTTGCACGAGGTAGATCGACGAGGTGACGACGAACGACCCGAGCCAAAGCTTCGGCGACAACTGAATCCGAACACGTGGAGCGTGGTGGCTGGTGGCAAAGCCTTGCGCGGCGAGCAGCCGTCTGGCACCGCGGGCGACGGTGCGCGCCTTCACGAACCGCCAGGCGACGCGCGCGAGCATCAGCGCGACGGCCACTTTCACGAACGCAAGGAGCACCGGGTAGTACTGGGCACCTGCGTACGGAGTCTCGACATGGCGTCCGAAGTCGAGACGGTGGGCGAGGCTGCGGCCGGCGAGCTCAGCGATGAGCGCGAGCAATCCCAGCGCGAGTCGCGCCAGGAGTCGCTGATGGCGCCGAGCGTGCTCCATCCCCACCGAAGTGTGCGCTCTGCGACGAGTCCAGGTCAACTCGGACGCGATCGCGAGGCTAGGCGTCGCTCAGGCGACGATTGTCAGCATCCACTCGTCGCTGCAGCGGTCCTCGAAGCCGACGAGGAAGATCCGCTGGTACTGCCCCAGGCAGAGGGCACCCTCGCTGAAGGGGATCTGCTCCGTTCTCGGGCCGAGCAGCATGGAAACGAGGCGCGCCCGCTCGTCCGCAGCCAATGGAACGAGACGCTCGAGCATGCACTCGAGGTCTGTGAAGAAGCCCGACTCGCGCTCCTGGACGCGAATCAGCGACGGGTCGCCGTTCGGCGAGACGTACGCAATCCCGCTCCCACCTGTCGACGCGACTTCCCGTCGGACGTCGTTCGTGATGTCCAGCACGGTGAGATTGGGTAGCGCTGCGGCGACCGAGACGGGAATCTCGACGGAGGTCATGCGGATGCCACCTCCCGGGGCAGACGGAAATGCACGTCTTCCCGGGCGACGGTGACCTCCACGACCTCTTCGTGACCACAGCCCCTCAGCCGCTCGATGGTCGCGTCGACGAGCTCGCCCGGCGTGGAGGCGCCCGCGGTCAAGCCGATCACGTCGTGTCGCGCGATCAGCACCGATTCGAGCTCGCTCTCGCCGTCGATCAGCTCGGCCTCGGCACCCGCAAGCCGCGCCACCTCCACCAGCCGCTGGGCGTTGGAGCTCGTCTCGGAGCCGATGACCAGGATCAGCGTCGCTTCTTCGGCGAGGCGCTTGACCGCGTCCTGCCGGTTCTGGGTCGCGTAGCAGATGTCGTCGGCACCTGGCCGTGTGAGCGTACCGAAGCGCTCCTCGAGAGCATCGACCGTCGCCCGGACGTCGTCGAGCGACAAGGTCGTCTGGCTGATCACGGCCACCGGCCTACCGCCCGAGTCGAGTTGCGCCGCTTCCTCGGGCGATTCGACGACGACGGTCGAGTCGGGACGCTCGCCCCGCGTTCCGATCACCTCGACGTGGTCGGCGTGGCCGACGAGCGCCACCAGATGGCCGGTGTCGGCGTACCGGCGCGCCTCCGCATGCACCTTCGAGACGAGCGGGCAGACCGCATCGACCACGCGCAGACCACGCCGTTCGCAGTTCTCCCGGACGGCAGGTGCGACGCCGTGCGCAGACAGCACGCAGATCTCTCCGGAAGGAATCTCGCTCTCCTCGTCCACGAACACCGCGCCCATCCGCTCGAGCCGGCGCACGACGTGGTCGTTGTGCACGATCTGGTGCCGCACGTAGATCGGCGG
>JBKPTB010000036.1:0-7297 GCA_046735315.1 Actinomycetota bacterium | reverse complement strand
CAGGGTGCGGACTCGTTGAACCGTCCCGAACGCGAGACGCTGCGCGAGGGCGCGGTCACGAGCATCGAGGCCCCCTGCGACGCTGCGCAGGACGCGATCCGCGTACGCGTCCTCCTCGAACACCCGCAGCACGACTTCGTATGCGGCCCCGCGGGCGGTCACTGCAATCCGCGCAGGAACTCTTCGTACGTCATGCGGCGCTTGCCGTGCGGCTGGACCTCCAGCGGCTCGAGCCGGTTGCCGACGACGCGTGCCTTCCAGACTGTCACCGGTCGACCGTGCAATTCTGCGCGAGCGCCGATGTGGGGGGACAGCGCGCGGACGCGGTTGAGCAGCTCTTCGGGAGGGAGTGTCCAATCGAGCTCGCGGTCCGCGGCCGTGATCTTGTCCGCATAGGTCGCGCCCTCCTCTTCCTGCGGCGTGAACTCCGGCTCCGGGAGCACGGCATTGAGCAACTCGACGGCGAGAGCGGCGGAGCGCTCGTAGACGGCGCCTGCGTCGTCCTGGACCCCGACCGGAAACGCGCGTTGCGCGGCGATCGGACCGGCGTCCAGCTCCTTCACGGTGCGATGGATCGTCACGCCGGTCTCCACGTCACCAGCCATGAGCATGCGCTCGACGGGCGCCGCGCCGCGCCAGCGCGGGAGGAGCGACGGGTGAACGTTCAGCCACAACCGCTCCTCGAGGACGGTCTCCGGGATCAGCAGTCCGTACGCGGCAACGATGACGGTGCCGGCGCCGAGCTCGAGGCCTGGTTCCGGACGAGCCGGCTGGAGCACGGGGATTCCGAGTCGCTCCGCGGTCTCTTTCGCCGGCGGCGCCCCGGTCTTACGTCCACGGCCGCGAGGGGCGTCGGGCCGCGTCAGCACGGAGGTGATCTCGTAGTGCTCGGCGAGGCGCTCGAGCACATCTGCTCCGAACGGCGCCGTCGCTGCGACGGCCAACTTCAGTGGTTCAGCCGGTGGCATTGCCGAGTCTCTGGGTCGCGAGCACCAAGCGATGCAAGGACGCAGGGAGGGCTCGGGCTGATTGCCCGGGCCCGACTGAGGACGCGGCAGCGCGCCGTGTGCTCGAGGGCCAGAGGCCGGCGAATGCCGCCGGTTGAGCCACCTACCGAATGACGAGGCGGGGGCGGAGCGCGGCGAGAGCTTCGCGGCGCCCTTCGTCCGTCGTCCGGTCGAGGATCAGCGTGCCGTCGAGATGGTCGAGCTCGTGCTGCGCGATCCGGGCGGGAAGGCCCTCGAGATCGAAGGCGACTTCCTTCCCACGCTCGTCGCGGCCCTCGATCCGGACCGAGACGGGCCGCTCGACGGGGATCGCGATGCCCTGCATCGACAGACAGCCCTCGTCGTCGACGTCGACCTCCTCACTCTTGCGGACGAGCCCGGGATTGACGAGCACGGCTACCACGTCCTCCTCCGGCGAGAACACGAAGACCCGCCGCAGCACGCCAACCTGGTTCGCCGCCAGGCCGACACCGTTCGCGTCCTTCATCAGCTCCTTCATCCGGTCGACCAGCCGGAGGAGGTCCTGGTCGAACTCCTCGACCGGCCGCGCCTCCATCCGCAGCACGGGATCCGGGTACTGCCGGATCTGCGCCAGCGCGAGCCGGCGCCGTGCAGCTTGCTCGGCGTCGAGCTCCTGGGTCTTGACCTGTCCCTCGACCTGGGCCATGCGGGCACACTAGCCGGGTGGAACGACGTGAGCGCGAGGCGATCATGCGGCAGGGCGTGACCCGGCCCGAGACGTCGCGCGACCGGACCGAGCGCGAGGCGCTCGTCGAGGATCTGAAGGGCAACCCGCTCCGGGGCGAAGCGACGCCGCTGCGGTTGCGCAACTTCCGGCCCGACGCGAGCGCGCAGCTCGCGGCTCTCGCCGGCCCCGTGGCGTGGATGCGACGCCTCCGCGCGATCGAGATCGCCGTCGAACAGCACGAACAGCAGCTCGCCGAGCTCTGGGCATCGCTTCGCGCCCAGCACGGGGATGATGAGGAACGTTTCGCGCGCGAGTGGCAGCGGTACGCCGAGCTCTGGGACTTCGGCGAGGTGAACGAGCTGATCGCCCGCCACAACCGCCACTATCCGGCCGAGTCACGGCTCCCGATGAACCCGCGCACCGGCGACTTCGTGCTCGTCAACGGCCGGCCGTACACACGCCGTCCCCTGCACGCGGACTGGATCCTCGCCCGGTTCCCGGCAAGAGGGCAAACTTAGGAAATGGACTCGCTCGCCGGCCACGTCCTGGTCGCTTCTCCGTCGATCCTCGACCCGAACTTCGAGCGCACGGTCGTGCTCGTGACGGCGCACACCGACGAGGGTGCGATCGGCGTGATCCTGAATCGCTGCTCGGAGGCGACGGTGGGCGAGGCCGTCCCGCAACTCGCACCGGTGATCGACGCCGCGGATCAGGTGTACGTGGGCGGCCCGGTGAATCCGAACGGTGTCGCCGTGCTCGCAGAGTTCGACGATCCCGACGACGCGGGCGTCGTCGTGCTGGACGACGTCGGCTTCGTCGCCCTCGACGAAGCGCTCGAAGGGGACGCGCCCGAGCTGCAGCGTGCGCGCGTGTTCGCGGGCGTGGCCGGCTGGGGGCCCGAGCAGCTCGAGGAAGAGCTGGAGCGAGACGACTGGATCATCGAGCCGGCCGAGCTCGAGGACATCTTCACGGAGGACCCCGACGGCCTCTGGAGCGCAGTGCTCCGCCGCAAGGGCGGACGCTACGAGCTCGTCGCGCGCATGCCCCTCGATCCGTCGCTGAACTAGCAGTCGGTCGACCGGCCTTTTCGGCCCGCGATTAGTGGCGGGTTAGATCGACTCTCCAAGCTCCGGTCGTAAGTCCAGATGACGGCTTCGACTGGAGGTTCCCATGATTCGACGAACGTGCCTACTCATAACCGCGGTCGCGGGGCTCATGTTCGTATCGCAAGCTGCTGGGCGCACCAACACCGCCGGCACTGCGCCTCCAGGCTGCCAGCAGGCCCACCGAACTCTGGAATCAGCCGCTCGCAAGGCGTCGCCCGCGATGTACGACGACTTCATCGAGGACAGTGGCAGCGCCCCGGATTTCTGTGGAGAAGACCTCGTCACGAATGACAACCAGACGATCACGATGGGGATTCACGTTCACAATCGCGACGGGTTCGCCACCGGCGACGGCTACGCAGTCCTTCTGGATACCGACCGTAACGCGGGTACAGGCCAGGCGGGGACCGGGGCGGAATACGAAGTCACGCTCGGGACGGCAGGCGCCCAGCTGAACCGTTGGAACGGAACTGATTTCGAACAAGCAGCCGCAACTCCGGCACGCATCGATTGGCTGGAGGGGTATGGGCCGGTTTTCCAGCTACCGCGTTCTGAGATCGGCAACCCGGCCGGATTCGACTTCGTCCTCGTCTCGACCAAAGGCACAGACGGCGACCGTGCACCCGACTCCGGCTCCTGGACATACACGCTCGGCAATCTCACGCTCAAGGTGCGATCCCTCTCGGTAGGGCCCGCCAGAGCCGGTCATGCGTTCACCGCGCGCTTGCTCGTGATGCGGAGCGATTTCGACATTCCGCTTGACGAAGGGTCGATCAACTGCAGTGCGAAACTCGCGGGTCGGCGGATCCTGGGCCGAGGAGTGTTCGCCCACGACCGCGTGGCCTGCACGTGGCGCCTTCCAGGAGGCGCGACGGGCAAGCGCCTGGTCGGCAGCACCGCGGTGGTATTCGAGGGCGTGCAGGCCACGCGTAGCTTTTCCGTCCGGGTCAGGTAGTCAGATCGGTACTACAGACTCTGCGGGTCGACGTCGACGACCGCGGTCAGGCCGGCGCGGCGCATCGCCGGCGCGGCGAGGCTGAGCAGCCTCCCCGCTTCAGCGGCAAGCCGTCGCGGCTGTTCGGTCTTCGCGACGAGCTGCGCTCGGTAACGCCCGCGCAGTCGCAATAGCGGCGCAGGGCCGAGTAGCTCACCGGGCAATCCCGTCTTGAGCTCTGCGAGCGCCTGCAACGGGCCCTCCGGCTCGGGACCGGTCGCGACGATGCGGACGAGGTGACGGAACGGCGGGTAACCGAGCTCGCGGCGCCGCTCGAGCTCGCCGTCGAGGAAACGCGCGACATCGTGCCGCGCCGCGAACGCGATCGCGCGCGAGTCCGGCTGGAAGGTCTGCACGAGGACGCGGCCCGGCGCGTCGCGCCCGCTGCGCCCGGCGAGCTGCGTGAGGAGCTGGAACGTGCGCTCTTCCGCGCGGAAGTCCGGCAGACCGAGACCGGTATCGGCGTCGACGACCGCGGCGAGCGAAACGCCGGGGAAGTGATGTCCCTTGGCCACCATCTGGGTCCCCACGAGCACCACTCGGTCGGAGTCGCCGAAGCGGGTCAGCGCCGCTGCGAGCGCACCCGGCCGGTCGACCGCGTCGGCGTCCAGGCGGATACGTTCGAGCTCCGGCAGCTTCGCCTCGAGCTCTCGCTCCAGCCGCTGCGTTCCGGCTCCCAGCCGAGCGAGCTCGGCGGAGCCGCAAACGGGACAGGTGTCCGGCTCGGGTTCGGCTGCGCCGCAGTGATGGCAGCGCAGTCGCCGGTCCTGGTGCAAGACGAGGGCGACGTCACAGTTGTCGCAACGGCGGGTTGTGCCGCAGGCGCGGCAGTGCAGGGCCGGTGAGACGCCGCGACGGTTGAGCAGCAGGATCGCCTTGCCGCCACCCTCCGCGATCGCACCGAGCTCCGCCAGCAACGGGGCCGAAAGCGGATACCCGGCCTCGCGGCGCAGGTCGACGACACGCACGGGCGGCAGGGGGCCCGCGAGCCTGCCGCCGAGCTCGAGGCGCTCGAGCTTCCCCCAGCTCTCCGGGCGCGGCGTCGCGCTGCCGAAAACCGCCACCGCCCCTTCGAGCGCGGCGCGCTTCGCAGCCACGCTCCGGGCGTCGTACCGCGGGTCGGACTCCTGCTTGTAGGACGCGTCGTGCTCCTCGTCGACACAGATCACTCCCAGCCTCGGGACGGACGCGAACACCGCCGAGCGCGCACCGACGACGATCGCCGCCTCGCCACTCGCAATACGCACGCGCTCGTCCCGGCGCTCGGCTTCCGTCAGCGCCGAGTGGAGGACCGCGATGCGCTCGCCGAAGCGTGCCCGAAAACGCCCCAACGTCTGTGGCGTCAACGCGATCTCCGGCACGAGGACGATTGCGCCGCGTCCACGTTCGAGCGCCGCGGCGCACGCCTGGAGATACACCTCCGTCTTGCCGCTGCCGGTTGCCCCGTGCAGCAGGAGGTTGGCGGTCTCGCCGGCGTCGAGCGCGCCGATGATCCGCGCGAGCGCTGACCGTTGCGAGGCACTGAGCTCGGCCGGTTCGGACTCACCGGGAAGCGCTTCGCGCTCTGCAGGCCGCGGCCGCTCTCCGCGAGCCTTTCGCTGTACGGGCGCGACGAGCGCGAGCGCCCGTCCCGGCGTCGAGCCGTAGTACTCGGCGATCCACAGTGCGAGCTCGACGAGCGGTCGCGGGAGCTCTTCGACGACACGCTCGACCGGCGACGTGTCGATTCCGTGCGGAGCTGCGACGTCGACTTCCGTCACGACGCCACGTCGCTTCGCATTGCCGAAGCGGACCTCGACGACGGCGCCGGGACGGACGTCGTCAGGAACCTCGTACGTGAACTCGCGCGCGAGCGCGCGCGCCGTCACGAGCGGGTAGACCGATGCGTACCGAGTCACCGCGCCAGCCTAGAGCCGGCGCGTGACGCTGCTACGCCCCTGCGGCGACGAGGATGAAGTCGGTGCCGAAGCCGAGGACGAGGCCGAGCAGGATGCCCCAGGTGACGAGCGTCTTCGACGCGAGCACACGGCCGACGTTCAGGAGCTCCATGACGACGTAGAGAATCGAGCCCGCGGCCAGCGCGAAGAAGATGATGGACACGCTCTCGTTCACCCAGAACTGGCCGACGAGCGTGCCGAAAAACGTCGGTGCGCCTGCGATGAGGCCGAGCAGGCCGAGGAAGCCCCAGCTCGGCTGCTCCTTGTCGCCTGCAAGCGGCGCACAGATCCCCAGTCCTTCCGTCGCGTTGTGCAGGCCGAAGCCGATGATCAGCACGATCGCGAGACTGACCTCGTCCGCCGCCGCCGACTGGCCGATCGCAAGCCCCTCGGAGAAGTTGTGGAGGCCGATGCCGGTGGCGATGAAGACCGCCAGCCAGCGCGCGGGCGACAGGCCGACGAAGTGGTGCTCTTGCTCGAACTCCGCCGTCGAGGCGGCACCCGGGCCGAGGAAAGCGCGCCGGCGTCGGCGCTTCATCCAGACGTCGTAGTAGACGAGGCTCATGAGGCCGACGAAGAAGCCTGCGGCGAGCAGGAACGCCAGCCAGGCGAAGCGACCGTCACGACCGTCCTCGAGAGCGGTCTCGACGGGACCGACGGCCTGGGACAGGACGTCCCAGAAGAGGAAGATGAGGATGCCGGTCGCCGTCGAGGCGAGGAACGCCTTGGTCGCGGGGCTGACGTTCTGCATCCGCCCGATCGGCAGGCCGAGGAAGATCGTCAGCCCGGCGATCCCCCCGAGAGCCAAAGTCTGAGCGGTGCTCATGTAAGGCGCACCTTACAGGTTACGATCAAGGTGAAATGGCGCCTGGCCACTCCGTTGACGAGTACCTCGAGACGATCTACTTCCTCGCGTTCCCGATCGGCGAGTACCGGCCGCTCGCGGGCGGATCGCCGACGCTGGCCTCACGCGTCGCCGAGATGCTCGGGGTCTCGCGGGCCTCGGCCGGCGAGATGCTGAAGCGGCTCGAGGGCGAGGGGTTGATCGAGCGCGGCGAGCACAAGGAGGCCTTGCTGACCGCGGCCGGCCGCAAGCGTGCGGAAAAAGTCGTGCGCAAGCACCGGATCATCGAGCGGCTCCTCACGGACTTCATGGGCTACACCCCGGCGGAGGCGCACGTGCAGGCCGACCTCCTCGGCGACACCTTTACCGACGACATGGTGGAGAGGATCGAGGAGCGACTCGGCAATCCGGAGCGCTGTCCCCACGGCTGGCCGGTCGACCCGGAGGCAGAGCAGGTGGAGAACCGCGATCTGGCAGCACTCTCGGAGCTGGACCCGGGCGCCCGCGCAACCATCGTCCGTCTCGCCGAGCACGACGGGGAGCTCCTGCACTGGTTCTACGACGAAGGGCTCGTCCCGGGTCGCGAGATCGAGGTGCGTGACGCACAGCCGGCAGCCGGCCAGATGACCGTGAGACTCAACGGACAGGAGCGGGCGATCGGCGAGAAAGCCGCCGCCGGCCTGTTCGTCCGCCCAGCCTGATTCGGCCGCGCGGTTAACGG
>JBKPTB010000035.1:0-18660 GCA_046735315.1 Actinomycetota bacterium | reverse complement strand
TCATCGCTCCACCGCAAACGTCAGAGTCGCGCGGCACGCAAGGTCGCCGTCGACCCGCGCCTCCGCCTTGCCGCGACCGACCGGACCGCGGACGCGTTCGAGCTCGCAGCGGAGCTCGAGGACGTCACCCGGCTCGACGAGGCGCTTGAAGCGGCAATCGTCGATACCTGCGAAGAGGGCGAGCCGGCCTCGGTTCTCGTCCTCGCTCAGCACCGCAACGGCGCCCGTCTGAGCAAGTGCCTCGACGATCAGCACGCCGGGCATCACCGGCCGGCCCGGGAAGTGGCCACTGAGATACCACTCGTCGCCGCGCACCGTCTTCCGCGCGACGGCGCCCTCACCCGGCCGGAGCTCGAGCACCTCGTCGATCAGGAGAAAGGGCTCGCGGTGGGGAAGGATCTCCTCGATCGCCTCGCGCCCGAAGGGGGTCGCAACGGTCACGAGACGTTCACGCGACGGCCGAGAGCTTTTCGCGCAGGTGAGTGCGGGCGCGGTGCGCGTAGCACTTCGCCGTGCCGACCGGCATCCCGGCCGCTGCGGAGATCTCCTCGAACGAGAGCCCGATCGCATCCTTCAGCACCACGACATGGGCCTGAGCGGGCGGGATCTCGCCGAGAAAACGGTTGAGCTCGCCCCGGAGCTCTGCTCGGTCGGCCTCGTGAGCAGGATCGGCGTCGGTCGATGCACGGCGATCTTCGAGCAACGGCTCGCAGGCCCGGGCGCCCTGACGTTTCGCGACGTCGCTGCAGGCATTGAACGTCAGGCGGTGGAGCCAGGTTGAAAATTGAGACTCGCCGCGAAACTGGCTTATCCGCGTGCACAGCTTGGTGAGCGCATCTTGTGCCGCGTCGCGCGCGTCTTCCGGATCGCGCAAAAGATGCCGCGCGAGCTTCTCCACGCGCGGCGCGTGCCGCTCGCAGAGCGCCTCCAGCGCCAGCCGATCGCCGTCCTTCGCTCGTTTCACCAGAATCGCATCGCTCAGCCGCGCATAGACCAGAGGTCCTTCCGGACGGAAAGACTGGTGAATTGGACGGCGGCGGCTGCCGGGTAGTTGCATCTCTGCGCTCTAGTGTAGGAGCGTGACCGATTCGCTCGCCCCCGACGCAGTGAAACCGCTGCTACGCGGGCATTTCGGCCGCGTCTACCTCTACGAGGAGGTCTATCCGTCGACGCAGCGCTTGCTCCGCGAAGAGACCACAGAGGGGGCGGTCGCGGTCGCGGAGGAGCAGACCGAGGGCCGGGGCCGACTCGGTCGAAGCTGGCACGCCCCCGCCCGGACCAGCGTGCTCGTCTCGGTCCTCTTGCTGCCTCCGGTCGACGCCGCGAAGCTCCCCGAGCTCTCGCTCGTTGCCGGCACCGCGGTTGCCGAGGCGATCGCCGAGGTGACCGGGATCGAGCCGGTCATCGAGTTTCCGAACGACGTCCTCGTCGGCGGCCGGAAAGTGGCTGGAATCCTGGCCGAGTCGAGCGAGGGTCGCGTCGTCCTCGGCATCGGCGTCAACGTGAACCAGACGGAAGACGACCTTCCGGCAGACGCCCGCACCGAGCCGACGTCGCTTCGGCTCGAGCTCGGCAAGCCGGTCGACAGGGCCGAGCTGCTCGCCGAGATCCTGGTTCGCCTCGAACGGGCCTACGAGACCTGGGTCACGGATAGCGCAACGTCCGGCTGACGTTGCCCGCCGCGTCGCGGGCCACGATCCGCACACTCTTTACGAGACTGCTGCGGAAGGAGAAGACGCCGGCCCGAACCGTGCGGACCACGAGCTTGCCGTTGAGGATCAACCGAATCGTCGACGCCTCGTTGACCCGAAAGCGCAGCCGACGAAACGAAAGCGCACTCAGTCGGGGCGGGATCCGGTCGACACGGAAGAGAACGTTGTGCACAACCGTCCCGACCTCGTTCGTCGCGGTGAGAACACCGGCGTACTTGCCGTCCTTCGCACCCGCCCCGTTCCAGGTCACCGTCTGCGACCCGGGCTGCAGGTCGGCGGAATACACGGACGCGACAGTCTTCCCAGCCTGCGCGATGTCGAGGCGAACGGAAGCGGCACGAGTCAGCTCGAAGCTGAAGGCGAGCTCGTCTGCGACTCCGTCGCCATTCGGAGAGAACGCCGGCGGCGCAGCGGCAAAGAGCCTCACCGTGCGGTCGACGAGAACGGGAACGACCGACGTCACGGTCTGCTTCCCGTCGGTCGCGCTGAGCACGATCTCGTAGCGGCCGTCGGCAACGCCTGCCGCCGCGAAACGGAACGACTGCTTTCCCGGCTGACGTTGCTGGGAGAACAACACCGCAAGATCGCCACCGTCCGGTCCGCGAAGCGTCGCGGTGACCGTCGCCGGTGCAGTGAGGGTGTACGTGATCTGGCTGAAGTCCGTCTGACCGTCCCCGTCCGGCGTGATCGTGCGCGGTGAGGCGGCTGCCGCGGTGAGGGCGAGGACCGTGGCCTTCGTACCGATCGTCCCGGTCGCCGCGCGCACGGAGCTGCCGGCCGCAATCGTCCAGGCATAGAGCCCGGGCGTGACGGTCGAGGCGTCCCAGGTCCAGTCGACCGTCTGGCTCGTCCCGGTGCCGGTGGCGACGACCGCGCCCGTCGCGTCGGCGACGGTCACCGTCCACGGAAGGGCCTGGCTCAGGCGCGCCTGGAAACGCACCTGGCCGCCGAAAGTGCCGTGGACCGTCGGAGCGTAGAGCTTGGGCAGACCGACCGCGGCGGCCTTCTGCGTAATCGCACCGAGTTGTGCGTAGAGCGCAGCGCCGGGGCAGCTCGTAAAGCCCGTGTCACGGTGGCCCGAGACGGCGCGCAGGATGACCGGGACGCCGGGTGCAAAACGTGCGTTACCGCCGGAGATCCACGTGAGCGTCGACTTCGGATCGACATGGGCGAGGTCGAGACGCCACGCGAGGAGATTGGCAAGTGCATTCCGCGCAACCGCCGGCGGCGCCGCCGACCCGTATGTCCCGAGCATCGCAACGCCGACGGAGCCGGTGTTGAATCCCTCTGCGTGCGCACCGATCACATTCCTGTCGACGCCCCCGTAACGACCCTCGAAAACCTGGCCGTACTTGTCGACGAGAAAGTTGTAGCCGATGTCGTTCCAGCCGTTCCCCTGCACGTGGTAGACCTCGATACCGCGCACGATCGCCGCCGACTGCGAGGCGGTGTAGGAGTTCGTTCCGGCGGTGTGATGGACGAGCGCGAACTGCACGCTCGGGGCATAACTCGGCGGCGCCCGCCTGATGGCTTCGTTCGCCCCCCAGGTCGAACGCGAGAGGATCGGCGGAGAGCCGGCCATCGACACGCGGCGGAGCGGGATGCGTTCCTCCGGGCTGTGCACGAAGTAGGCCCGCAGACGGACGATGTGACCCCGAAGGCGATAGACGATCCGGTCCGACGGCCCGGTCCAGTACGGGTTTCCGAGCCGCCAGCCACGGCTGGCGCGTGTCTCGGTGCTGCCGAGGTCCGGCAGGTCCTCAGCCTCCGGCGCCGCCTGGCGCCACGTACTCCACTTGCCGGCCGTGGATCGGGTGCGGAAGCGAACGGAGCCGGAGCCGCGCCAGTGCAGGCCGACCATGTCGAACTCTCTCGTTGTCGAAGCCAGCGTGCGCCCGCCGTGCAGCGGAACTTCGCGCATCGTCAGCGTCGCATCGGCAAAGGCCGCCGCGGGCGCGGCGAAGAAGAGGAACGCTGCGGCGAGCAAAAGTCTCATGACGGCGGCGACCCGAGCAAGGGTGCCTGCGCATCTTTTCGGCCTCAAGGGTGCAAGCGCCTCCCTGATAGAATCCTTACGAGTTGAAGAGCGCCTTTTTGCGGGGACTTTTGCTCCTCGGAGCGCTTCTCGCGCTTGCCTCTCCCGCCGGCGCCGCCACGCCGAAGGTTCTCGCCATCCACTTCAACGCCGACGTCAACCCGGTCACGCAGAACTACCTCTGCCACCAGCTGAGCCAGGCGCCGAAGGATGGCTATGCGGCTGCCGTGATCGTCCTCAACACGCCTGGCGGCCTCCTCGAGTCGAAGGACAAGATCGTCCTCTGCGAGTTGAGCGCCAAGCTGCCGGTCCTCGTCTGGGTCGGGCCGAACGGTTCTTTCGCAGGCTCGGCCGGAGTCTGGATCGCCGAAGCCGCGGACTACCTCGCCATGGCGCCCGAGACGAACATCGGCTCTTCGACACCGATCGACTCGGGCGGACAGAACATCGGGAAAGACCTCCGGCGCAAGCTCATCAACCACGAGGCCGCGTCGCTGCGGGCTCTAGCGCAGAGCCACGGGCGGAACGCCCAGTGGGCGGACCGTGCAGTTCGCGTCGCCACGAACGCAACTGCGTCAGAGGCGCTGAGCATGAACGTGATCGATGCAATCGCACCGAGCGTGCCTGCCCTGCTCGAGCACGCCGAGGGCGTTAAGACCAAGCCGCGGGGCTATGTCTTGCACCTCGCCGGCGCTGAGATCCACAACTCGCACCTGAGCTTCTTCGGGCGCGTGCTCAACACGTTGCTCGACCCGAACATCCTGCCGCTCCTCTTCCTCGCGGGTCTCGCCGGGATCGGCTTCGAGATCTTCCATCCCGGCGTGGTTCTTCCCGGTGCGCTGGGAGCCGTTTCGCTCGTGACCGCGCTCTTCGGCTTCTCGGTGTTGCCGATCAGCTGGGCTGGGCTGCTGCTCTTGCTGCTCGGTGTCGGCCTGCTCGTCGCCGACATTCACGTGACCAGTCACGGGGCGCTAACGATCGCCGGGCTCGTCTGTCTCGCGATCGGCTCGATCATGCTATTCCAGAATGCGCCTGCGCCCTACCACACCTCGAAGCCGCTGGTTATCAGCGTCGCAGTGGGCCTCGGGGCAGTGTGGGCGTTCGCGGTGGGGAAGGCTTGGCAGGTGCGTCACAGACCGGTCGAGGTCGACCCGCAGATGATCGCGGGCTCGGTCGGCGAGGTCCGCGATAACGGCCTCGTCTACGTCAACGGCGAGCTCTGGCAGGCCCGCACGCCTGAAGGCGAAGAGCTCCGTCCCGGCGAGCGCGTCCGCGTCGAGGCACTCGACGGGCTCGTGCTCACCGTTCGGCCGGAAACGACGTAAACGTCCGTTCACCCCCAGCTAGGACCGAGCGCATAGGATCACCCCAGTGAGCGCAGCGATCATCATCATCGCCGTCCTCCTCTTCCTGATCGTCCTGTTCCTCTTCTCGGCGATCAAGGTTGCTCGGGAGTACGAGCGCGGAATCGTCTTTCGGCTCGGGCGATTGCTCCCCAACCCGAAGGGGCCCGGTCTCTTCCTGCTGATCCCCGTCGTCGATCGGATGGTGAAGGTCGACCTGCGGACGATCACGCTGACCATTCCGCCGCAGGAGGTCATCACGAAGGACAACGTGCCCGTGCGGGTGAACGCGGTCGCGTACTTCCGCATCGTCGCACCCAAGGACGCGATCGTGCAGATCGAGAACTTCATGGTCGCGACCTCCCAGATCGCACAGACGACGCTTCGCTCCGTGCTCGGCCAGCATGTGCTCGACGAGCTCCTGTCGGAGCGCGAGAAGATCAACGGGATCCTGCAGGGAATCATCGACGAGTCGACGGCGCCCTGGGGGATCAAGGTTTCGATCGTCGAGGTGAAGGACGTCGAGATCCCCTCCTCGATGCAGCGCGCGATGGCGCGACAGGCCGAAGCCGAGCGTGAACGGCGCGCGAAGATCATCAATGCGGAGGGAGAGTTCCAGGCGGCGGAGCGCCTGAAGGACGCCGCCGCAGTGATCGGCGAACAGCCGGTCGCGTTGCAGCTGCGCTACCTGCAGACGCTGCTCGAGCTTGGCTCGTCACAGTCGACCACGATCGTCTTCCCGGTCGACTTGATCAGACCGTTCCTGGAAAAAAGGGCCGGCGAAACGGCCTGAGCGGCGAGCTTCGTCGCGATTCCGAATCGGGACGCGTCGTCGTGATCGCACCCGGCCGGGCGAAGCGTCCAGGCGCGTCGCGGCCCAAGCTCGAGCCGCCGACGGCGGCAGAGCTCGAAACGTGTCCGTTCTGCGCCGGCCACGAGGACATGACTCCGCCGCAGACGCTCGTGCTTCCGGAGAACGGCGACTGGAGCGTGCGCGTGGTCCCGAATCTCTATCCGGCGTTCGAGCGCCAGGAAGTCGTCGTCCACAGCAGACGGCACGTGCGGTCGATCGCCGAGCTGGACGACGCCGAGCTCGAGCTCGTGGCCGAGGCGTGGCGTCGCCGCGCGGAGGCCGAGCCCGGCCACGTCTTCCCGCTGCTCAACGAGGGCCGGGAGGCAGGGGCAAGCCTCCCGCACTCTCACTCGCAGCTTGTGTGGCTCCCCGCTTCGCCGGACTCTCGCGCGCGGCCGCGCGGTGAGACGGTCCTGGACGAGAACGGCGTGGTCGCAGTCTGTCCATGGGCGAGCAGGGTCCCGTACGAGACTGTCGTCGCGCCGGTCGACTCCGATACCGAGGCTCTCAGAAGCCCGAGTCTCGGGGTGGCTCTTCGGGGCCTGGCCGAGATCGTCCGACGGCTACGCGCGCTGGAGGGGCCCACACCTCTGAACGCCTGGCTCGAAACCGGACCACGCGACTGGCGGCTCGTGCTGTTCCCGCGCCTGACGATCCTCGCCGGCCTGGAACTGGGTGCCGGGATCTTCGTCAACACCCTGCCTCCCGAGGAGGCAGCGGCGAGGCTGAGCGAGGCCTAGAAGTCCCCCGGACCCTGCGGTCCGCGATCTGCATGAACCTCGCGGAACCGGCGGGCGGCGTCGATGGCGGCGCCGAGGTTCAGGCCCTTGTCCTTGGCCTGCTTGATGAGCATGACCGTCTCGAGCGCCTCGATGTCGTAGATCCGCTGCTTCTTGCCCTTGGTCGGAATCTGCGCCTTATTCGTCCAATAATCGAGCTGCATCTTCGAGATACCCGCGATCTGGCAGACCTGACCGAGATAGAGCTCGACCTTACCGAGGTGCTCTGCGAGGTCGATGGGCTCGAGAAGGTCTACCTGTCGACTGACTGCCATGTCGTCCTCGTCTTCCGTTCCGAAGGTACCCCTTGTTTCAAAGGTATACCGCTCTTTTTCCTGATCGGGAAGGGGTTTCTTCAAAATGTCCCCCTTTCGAGGACGGCAATTGCGGAGATTTGTGGCTTCAGCTCAGGGCTGGAGCACAGCTTCTGGCTCAATCGGGGCATCGCCCTTGTCGTCCGCCGACTCGACCACCGGCGCGAGGCTGGAGACGTGCTCGCCCTCGCGCAGTCGCATCACGATGACCCCCTGAGTCGAGCGGCCGGAGCGCTTGATGTCGTCCACCGCCATCCGGATGACCGTCCCTCCGTCGGAGATGAGCATCACCTGGTAGCCGTCGCGGACGACTCGCGATCCCGCCAATTGCCCCTTCGCCTCGGTGAGCTGGACCGTCTTGACCCCGAGACCACCCCGGCCCTTCACCGGATACTCGCGCACGGGGGTTCGCTTGCCGTATCCGTTCTCGGTCACGACCAGGACGTCCGCATCGTCGTGCGCGACGTTCACCGCGATCACCTCGTCCTCGGCACGAAGGCGCATGCCCTGGACGCCCGAGGCATCGCGACCCATCGGACGCACGTCGGTCTCGTGGAACCGAATCGCCTGTCCCTTCCGAGAGACCATGAGGATGTCGTCGCTGCCGGAGGCATGGCGGACCCCGACGAGCTCGTCTCCGTCTCGCATTTTGATCGCGATGATCCCGTCCGAGCGAAGCGGCGTGTTGTACGCCGACAGGCGAGTCTTCTTGACGACGCCCTTCTTCGTCGCGAACACCAGGTACTCAGACTCCTCGAAGTTCCTCGTCTGCACGACGGCACGAACCTGCTCGTCCTGACGGAAGGGCAGCAGATTCTGAATCGCGCGGCCCTTCGATTGGCGCGAGCCCAGCGGCAGCTCGTGCACCTTCAGCCGATAAACCTTGCCCACGTTCGTGAAGAAGAGGATGTAGTCGTGGGTGGAGGCGACGAAGAGATGCTCGATGTAATCCTCGTCCTTCAGGTCCATGCCCATGACCCCGATCCCCCCGCGCCGCTGTTCGCGGTAGGTGGTGACCGGTAGCCGCTTGATGTAGTTCGAGCGCGTGATCGCGATCACCATGTCCTCTTCCGCGATCAGGTCCTCCAGCTCGAGCTCGTCTTCGGCCTGCACGATCTCCGTGCGGCGATCGTCGGACTTCCCGTAGATCTCCTTGATCTCGAGCAGCTCCTCCTTGATCACGCCGTCGATGCGTGCGGGATCGCCCAGGATCGCCCGCAGCTCACCGATCCGTTCCTGCAAGTCGTCGTACTCGCCCTGAATCTCCTCGCGCGCGAGCTTGGTGAGACGAGAGAGACGAAGGTCGAGGATCGCCTGGGCCTGGATCTCCGACAGATCGAAGTCGCGCATGAGCCCGGTGCGCGCATCGTCGGTGTCCGCCGCAGCCCGAATGAGCGCGATCACCGCGTCGAGCGCGTCGAGCGCCTTCAGGTAGCCCTCGAGAACGTGCGCGCGCTTCTCTGCCTGGCGGAGCTCGAACTTCGACCTGCGCGTGACCACGTCCCGCTGGTAGTCGAGGTAATGCCTGATCAGCTCCAGCAGCGAAAGCGTCTTCGGCACGCCGTCGACCAGCGCGACGGCGTTGTAACCGAACGTCGTCTGCAGAGGCGTGAGCTTGAACAGCTTGTTCAGCGCAACCTGCGGGACGGCCTCGCGCTTCAGCTCGACGTAGATGCGCATCCCTTCCTTGTCGGAATGGTCCTGCAGCGCGTCGTCCGACATCGGCACCTCGGTCAGCGTGCCTGCCTTGACGAGATCCGCGATCTTCTCGATCACACCGCCCTCGCCCGCCTTGCGAACGCCGTAGGGCAGCTCCGTGATGATGATCGCGCTCTTGCCGCCACGCAGCTGCTCGATGTGCGCGCGGCCGCGGATGGTGATCCTCCCGCGACCGGAGCGATACGCATCGCGAATGCCGCCACGGCCGACGATCGAGCCGCCGGTCGGAAAGTCAGGGCCCTTCACGTGCTGCGACAGCCGCTCCACGTCGATCGAGGGGTCCTCGATCATCGCGATGATGGCGTCGACGACCTCGCCGAGGTTGTGCGGCGGGACGTTGGTCGCCATGCCGACGGCAATGCCAGACGAGCCGTTCACGAGCAGGTTCGGGAATCTCGCCGGCAGCACGGTCGGCTGGCGACGAGATTCGTCGTAATTCGGCTCGAAGTCGACGGTGTCGGCGTCGATGTCGCGGAGCAGCTCTGTCGCCATACGCGACAGACGGCATTCCGTGTAGCGCATGGCACCGGCCGGATCGCCGTCGACCGACCCGAAATACCCCTGACCGTCGATCAGCGGGTACCGCATGGAGAACGGCTGCGCCAGCCGGACGAGAGCGTCGTAGATCGCCGAGTCGCCGTGCGGGTGGTAGTTGCCCATCACGTCGCCGACGACGCGAGCGGACTTTCGCGTCGGACGATTGGGCTGGAGCCCGGCCTCGTGCATCGCGTACAGGACGCGGCGATGCACAGGCTTGAGCCCGTCGCGCACGTCGGGCAGCGCGCGACTGACGATCACGCTCATCGCATAATCGAGGAAGCTGGTGCGTACCTCCTGGTCGAGCTCGCGTGTCTCGACCCGTCCGGCCCCTAGTGGTTCGTTCGTCAAATCAGACATTCCTCAACTCCATCAAGCGAAGCGATGATCTTCCTTACCACCGCGGAAAGTGCGGAGCACTTTGCGCGGATTAGACATCCAGGTTCTTTACCTCCAGCGCGTTCTGCTCGATGAACAGGCGGCGTGGCTCGACCTCGTCGCCCATCAGCCGAGAGAACCAGAGGTCGGCCGCGGCAGCGTCCTCGACCTCGACCCGGATCAGCATGCGACGGGTCGGGTCCATCGTCGTCGCCCACAACTCGGCCGCATTCATCTCGCTGAGGCCCTTGAAGCGGGTGATCTGCAGTCCGCTCTTGGCCAGCGTCAGCGCTGCGTCGCGCAGGTCCTCGAAGGTCAGGGCGTCCTGGCTCTGCTTCCCGAGCTTCAGCGAGAAAGGCGGTAGGCCGCCGACGATCTCCGCGAGCCGTCCGTACGTCGTGCGCACGCGGTCGTAGATCGGCGAGGCGAACAGCTCGGCGGGCACCACGATGTTCTGCATTGCGCTCGTCTCGATCTCGATCACCTGGATCCGAAGTGCGTCGGCGTCGGCAGACGGTTCCAGCGCGTAGCCGTTGGCGTCGGCCTCGCCGATCGCGCTGACGGCTTCCGCCGGCGTCGTGGCAGGAGTCTCCACCAGGCGATGGGCGAGCACGAAGTCCGCCGCCTGCGGGCCGAAGTCGGCGCGTAGCCGGGCAGCCCAGCCCTGGTACTCGGTCAGCGTGCGGGCGAAGCGGGCGTAGCGCGCCTGGGTCAGCTTCACCTCGGTACCGCCGCGCGCTTCGATCCTCAGGTCGGGGAACCGCTCCCGGACGAGCAGCTCCTCCAGCTGCGAATCCTTTTCGAGGTAGTTCTGCTGGTTACCGAGCCGCGCGAGATACAGCGGCGGAACAGCGATGTAGACATGGCCGCGCTCGAACAACTCAGGCATGTGGCGGTAGAGGAAGGTCAGGACGAGCGTCCGGATGTGGGCACCGTCCACATCGGCGTCGGTCATGACGATGATGCGGTGGTAGCGCAGCTTCGCGATGTCGAACTCCTCGCCGATGCCGGTGCCGATGACCTGGACGAGCAGCTGGACCTCGGCATTCGACAGCACCTTGTCGATGCGGTTCTTCTCGGAGTTGATGATCTTGCCGCGCAGCGGCAGAATCGCCTGGTTCGACTTGTCGCGCGCGTCCTTGGCAGCGCCTCCGGCCGAGTTTCCCTCGACGATGAACATTTCCGCGAGCTCGGGGTCGCGCACCTGACAATCCGCGAACTTCTTCGCGATCTCGCCGCCGAACGCGCCCTTTCGACGCGTGAGGTCTCGTGCCTTCCGGGCTGCCTGTCGAGCCCGGGCGGCAGAGATCGCCTTCTGGATGATCTGCTTCGCGTCGGTCGGGTTCTCCTCCAGGAACTCGGACAACTTCGCGTTGACCGTCGACTCGACGAAGCCGCGGACCCAGGGGTTGCCGAGCTTGGTCTTCGTCTGCCCCTCGAACTGCGGGTCTTGCAGCTTCACGGACACGACGGCAGCGAGCCCTTCGCGCACGTCCTCTCCCTCGAGATTGTCCTCCTTCTCCTTGAGCAGGTTCATGTCGCGCGCGACCTTGTTCAGCGTCCGGGTCAGCGCGGCGTTGAACCCCGAGAGGTGCGAGCCGCCCTCGTGCGTGTTGATGTTGTTGGCGAACGTGTAGACGGACTCCTGGTAGGAGGCGTTCCACTGCATCGCGACCTCGACGTTGCCCTGCTCGTTCTCGCCCTCGAAGTACACGATCCGCTTGTGAATCGAGTCCTTGGTGGCATTGACGTGCGCGACGAAATCTCTGATGCCACCCTCGTAATGGAACTCGACCGTCTCGCCGCCGGCGCGCTCGTCGGTCAGCACGATGTGCAGACCGCGGGTCAGGAACGCCGTCTCGCGCAACCGCTGCTGCAGCGTTTCCGCCGAGAACTCGACGTCCTCGAAGACCTCCGCATCAGGGAGGAACGAGATCGTGGTGCCGGTGTCGCCCTTGTCCGTCTTGCCGACGACCTCGACATCGCCGGTCGGCACTCCGCGCGTGAATTCCTGGCGGTAGATCTTGCCGTCGCGGCGGACCTCGGCGATCAGCCATTCGGAGAGGGCGTTGACCACCGACACGCCAACACCGTGCAGACCGCCCGACACCTTGTAGGCCGCATCCTCGCCTCCGAATTTCCCACCTGCATGCAGCTTGGTGAGCACGACCGTCAGCGCGGAGATCCCCTGGTCTTCCATGACGTCCACCGGGATGCCCGAGCCGTGGTCCCGAACGGTCACCGAGTTGTCGGGGTGAAGGGTGACCTCGACCTTGTCGTTGCGGCCGGCAAGCGCCTCGTCGACGCTGTTGTCGACGACCTCGTAGACGAGATGGTGGAGCCCGCGCGGGCCTGTCGAGCCGATGTACATGCCCGGCCGCAGGCGGACCGGCTCGAGGCCCTCGAGCACGGTGATGTCCTTTGCTGTATAGGTCACTTCGGCCATGAAAAAAGCCCTGCAAATTGCCTACTTGCGGGCACCCCGAATTCTAGCAAAACGAGCGGTCGTTATCTGCGTTCGAAAGGCTCAAGGCGATCGCCTTTGCAACCACTTTGCGGAGGTCTTCGTCACGAATCACTCGCACGAGTGACTCGGCGGTCGCCAGGTGTTCGGCAGTAGGTTGTGGCGGCGGTCGCCGGGACGGTTCCAGGTGGTCTGCATCGAGCTCGGCGAGGGGCCCCGGGGAGAACACAACTCGCGGCGGAGCATGTGCTCCGAGTCGCGCGCGGATCTCGTCGGCACGTGCGGTGAGCTCGAACGCCCAGATCGAGTCCCTCGCGTGCACGTGCAGCGTGCCGTCTCTGGCGAGCCGCGCGGGCCAGGCGTTGCGCGCGATCTCCGGACCGACCGCGGCCGTCCAGGCCTCCACCAGCGGCGCCAGGCCGGAGGCCGGGCCGAAGCGAGACAGCTCGCGTGCGATCGCATGGCCGACGCGGTCCATCAGGCCGCCCGGACGAGACCCGGGGAGACCTCCAGCAGCTGTACGGGGCGCACCGGGAGCGAGGATGCCTGCGTTGCAGTGATGAGTGTCTGCCCGCCCTCGAACACGCGGCCGGCGAGCACTCGCCTCCGGTCCGGATCGAGCTCGGACAGGACGTCGTCCAGAAGCAAGAGCGGCGCGAAGCCACGGCGCTCGGCGATCAGCTCGGCTTCGGCGAGCAGCAGCGCGAGCACGGTCAGCCGCTGCTCACCCTGAGACCCGAAGTTGCGGAGGTCGCGGGGACCACTGGTCAGCCGCACGTCGTCCAGATGCGGGCCCAGCCCGGTAGCGCCGCGCTCGAGATCGCGATCGAGCCGAGCCTCGAGCGCCTCGACGGTCGGCGGCTCCCCGTCGTAGCTCATGCGCGCTTCGGGCAGACCGAGCTCATCTGCACGAGCCGCAAAACCCGGTGCCAGCGATGCGACAGCTTCCGTTCGCGCTTCGACGAGTTGCCGGCCAAGGCGCGCAACCTGTTCCGTCCACGGCGCGATTGCCTCCCGCGACGAAAACCCACCGGCCGCCCGGCGAAGCGCCGCGTTGCGTTGCGCGACTGCAGCGGCGTACTCGACGGCGATTGCTGCGCGGGCCGGCGACACTCTGCCGACCACACGGTCGAAGTATGCGCGACGCACGGCAGGGCCCCCTTTGACCACCGCCAGCCGGTCCGGCGTGAACACCAGCGTTGCCACCTCTGCGCGCAGTTGCTCCGCCGCCCGCAGCGCAGCCCCGTTCACCTTCGCCCTCTTCCCCTCGCCGATTGCGACCGTCACCTCGAGCTCGACCTGCGTTGCACCGCGTATGCCTCGAAGGGCGACGCGACCGGCGGTCTCCCCGAACCGAACGAGCTGCGCATCCGTCCGCGTCCGCGGCGAAAACCCCTGCGTCCCGACATGAAGTGACTCGAGCAGGTTGGTCTTGCCGGCGCCGTTCGGCCCGACGACGAGCACCAACCCAGGTTCGAGGTCGAGGTCGAGACGCGCGTACGACCGGATGTTGCGTAGAGAAACGCTCTCGACAATCAGCCCGGCTGAGGCGCCGTCTCGCGGCGCCGGCCATAGAGGGTGCGCGGGCTTTGCCCGTGCGCCCGTCTGCCTTTGCTCGGCCCCTCCAGATCGGCACCAACCTGAACCGTTCTCACCCCGGCAACCGGATGGGCATGATCAGGTATGTCGGGTCGTCCTCGCCACCTTCGATCACGGCCGGGCGAAGCGGAGAGATCAGGCGCAGCTTGATCTCGTCCTCGCCGATCGACTCGATGCCCTCACGGAGAAACTCCGCGTTGAATCCGATCTCGAGCGGGTCGCCGGAGAACTGCACCGGCAGCGACTCCTTCGCCTCGCCGATGTCCTGCGTTCGCGCGAAGACCGTCAGTTCGCCCTCCGCAAAGCGCAGCTGGATCGGCGACGTGCGCTGCACCATGACGCCGACGCGTCGAACCACGTCCAGCACTTCGTTGCGCGGCAGCGTGACCTCGTGCTCGAACGTCTCGGGCAGCAACTGTTTGTAGTTCGGGAACTGTCCGTCGATGCGTCGCGTCGTCAGCCAGACGTCGTCAGCCGCGAACACCACCTGGTTGTCATGGACGCCGAGCTCCACGGTGTCGCCCGCCTGCGCGATACGTGCGAGCTCGGCAAGCGCTCGTGCGGGGATGATCGCTTCGAGCTCGGGAACGTCGCCGCTCAACTCGGTCTCCTTCACCGACAGCCTGTAGGAGTCGGTTGCCGCCATCACGAGCTTGCCGGCTTCGAACCGGACGAGGATTCCGGTGAGCACCGGACGGGACTCGTCGCGCGATGCCGAGCGTGCGACACGCGACACGGTGTCGAGCAGCGACTCCCGGTCGACTGTGAACGTCCCGACGGCGTCGAGGTCGGGCAGTCGCGGAAAGTCCTCGGCTGCATATGTATGCAACGTCGACGTCGACGGGCCCGACGTCACGTGAACAACGCTCTCCTCGGCGCGATGTTCGATCGTGACCTCGTTTTCCGGCAGCAGCCGGACCAGATCGACGAGCAGCCTTCCCGGCACGACGACCGCCCCTTCGCCGTCCACCTGAGCCTCGACAGAGGAGCGGAGCGACAACTCCATGTCGGTGGCGGCCAGATGCAGGCGACCGGCCTCGGCACGAAGAAGGACTCCCGAGAGGATTTGGACGCTGGCACGGGTCGAGACTGCGCGTGCGACGACCCCGAGCTTCTGAGCCAGGTCATCTCGCTGCGTGACGATCTTCATCCCCGTCCCCACCATGGTGTTGGTTTCAATCATTTAAGAAACCTCGTTGTAGTCATAGGGGGTGTGGGGACCGTGAAGAGCGGGCTCCACTCCCATGGTTGACCCATTCTCGCAGGGGATGCAGATGGTGGACAGAAGGCTCGAGTCAACAGGCAGAGCTCCTCAGCGGACCTGCTTCACACGTGCGGTCAATTCCTGCACAAGGTTGTAGACAGACCTGTCCTCACGGATCAGGCGGGCGATCTTGGAGGTCGCGTGGATCACCGTCGTATGGTCGCGCCCCCCGAACTCCTTGCCGATTTTCGGGAGGGAGGAGTCCGTCAGCTCACGCGAGAGGTACATCGCGACCTGCCGGGGATAGACGATGTTCTGGGAGCGCTTATCGCCACAGAGCTCGTCCATGGAAAGCTGGAAACGCTCCGAGACGAGCTCCTGGATCCGGCGGATGGACACTTCGGCCGCCTCGCCCTGCGGGAACACGTCCTTGAGCACGTCCTCGGCGAGCTCCACCGAGAGCGAGCGGCCCGTCAGTGAGGAGAACGCCACCACACGGGTGAGGGCTCCTTCGAGCTCGCGGATGTTCGTGGAGATACGTGATGCGATGAACGAGAGGACCTGAGGGTCCGGGACGTGGATCCCGTCGGTCTTGACCTTCTTTCGGAGGATGGCGATGCGGGTTTCGAGATCGGGCGGCTGCACGTCCGTGATGAGCCCCCATTCGAAACGCGATCGCAGTCGCTCCTCGAGCGTTGCGATGTCACGCGGCGGCCGGTCCGAGGACATGACGATCTGCGACCCCGCCTCGTAGAGGGAGTTGAAGGTGTGGAAGAACTCCTCCTGGATCCGCTCCTTGTGCTCGAAGAACTGGACGTCGTCGACGAGCAGGAGGTCGTAGGTGCGGTAACGCTGCTTGAACCCTTCGATGCGCTTGTCGCGGAGCGAGTTGATGAAGTCGTTCATGAAGGTCTCGCTCGTCACGTAACGGACGGAAAGGTCGCTCGAGTGCTCCGCCACGTACTGGGCGATCGCCTGCATCAGGTGTGTCTTGCCGAGACCCGTCCCGCCGTAGATGAAGAGGGGGTTGTAGGCCTGCGCCGGAGCTTCGGCGACTGCCAGCGCGGCCGCGTGAGCGAAACGGTTCGAAGAGCCGATCACGAACAGGTCGAACGTGTACTTGGGGTTCATGCCGGAGTCGGGCGTCGCTGCCCCGCCCCGCTTCGGCGCCTCCGCCGGCGCCGGCATGTCCGCCGGGATCCGCTCGGTCACCGACAGCGCCACGCGGCGCTCCTGCCCGGTCACGTCGCGGACGGCGGCGCCGATCAGACCGAGGAAATGCCCCTCGATCCACTCTCTCGTGAAGTCGTTCGGAACCGCGAGGACGAAGGCGTCGTCCGAGAGCTCGGCGCCGTCGGCTTCGGCGAACCACGTCCGGTACGTGGTCTCGTTGAGGGCCCCTTTGAGCCGACCGGCGACCTCGTTCCACAGGCTCTCGGCAGTCAGCTCAATTGGGCGATCCACGCCGTCGTACCACTCCTCTCCGGCTCAAGGGAGGGGCGAGCATAGCAGCGTCCCTTCACGCCTACAACGCGTGGAAACTGGGGATGAAATGTGGCGGATTTGCAGGGATTTGTCTGACTCCACATCGCTCTCCACATCTGTGGAGGAAGCGTGACGGATCGTCATATTTGGAGGCACTTCCCGGCTAAGGCACTGTGGATAACCCTGTGTACCGAGGCTCATCTATACTGGCCCGCCACGGCCCGATCCGGGGCCACCTTTTCTTCCTCTCCGACCTCGTGAAACGCACCTACCAGCCCAACGTCCGACGGCGGAAGCGCAAGCACGGCTTCCGGGCTCGCATGGCGACCCGCGCGGGTCGCGCGATCCTCAAGCGTCGTCGTGCACGGGGCCGGAAGCGCCTTTCCGCGTAGCCCGAACTCCGGTGCAGCGCAGGAACCGCCTCTCTCGCTCGCGGGACTTCGACGCTGTCTACCGCCAGGGCCGGTCGACCTCGACGCGATTCCTCGTGCTGTACTGGTTTGAGCGTGAAGACGATCCGAGTGAAGGTGAGCCCAGGCTTGGCCTGGCCGTGCCGCGAGCCGCGGGCAACGCCGTCGTTCGCAACCGGATCAAGCGACAGCTCCGGGAGGTCTGGCGCGCGCGCCTCGAGAGTCTGCCTGCGGACCGGGACTACGTGTTGATCGTCAGGCCCGGCCTGCCCGAGGCGGTCGCCTCGAACGGATTCGAGTGGCTCGAGGAGCGGGTCGACGAGGTCCTGACCAAGGCGGCCGCGTGAGATACCTCGGCGTCGCGGCGGTCTGGGCGTATCGCTTCACGCTGGGGCCGTTCCTCGGGGTGGGCCAGTGCAAGTACCACCCCTCCTGTTCCCAGTACGCGATCGACGCGTTCAAGGAATACGGGCTCTTCAAGGGAACCGTGCTCGCCGGTTGGCGGCTGCTCCGCTGCAATCCCTGGAGCCGCGGCGGCGTGGACTACGCGCACGACCAGAAGGTGTTCACGTGATCGTCGCGAGCATCCTGACGCCGCTCGAGCACCTCCTCAGGCACATCCTCAACGGCCTGCACTCGGTCGGCCTGCCGTGGTCGTGGTCGATCGTCGGCCTGACGATCATCGTCCGGATGCTTCTCGTGCCGCTGACGGTGAAGCAGATCCACTCGATGCAGAACATGCAGGCCCATGCGCCGCAGATGAAGGAGATCCAGCGCAAGTACAAGGGCGACCGCCAGAAGCTGAACGAAGAGCTGATGAAGTTCTACAAGGAGAACAACATCAACCCGGCGGCGTCATGCCTCCCGTTGCTGGCGCAGCTGCCGATCTTCATCGGCCTCTTCTACACGCTGCGGCACTTCGCCAAGCACCCACCTCCGGGCGACCTGTCCTGGCTGCACTTCGTCCCCAACATCGCGCAGCACGCGAACGCGCACTGGTCGGGCTGGGTCCTGATCGCCGTCTACGTGTTGAGCCAGTTTGCTTCGACGTACTTCATGTCGGGAACCATGCAGCAATCGCAGCGCGTGTTGATGATGATCCTGCCGTTTGCCTTCATCCCGTTCATCGTGCGCTTTCCCACGGGTCTCGTTCTCTACTGGATGACGACGAACCTCTGGACCGTGGGACAGGGGCTGATCACCCGCCGGCTGATCCCCAAGGTCGCAGCCCCGACGCCGCAGAAACGAACGTCCCGTACGCCTCCCAAGGAGGCCGAACCGGCCCCCGCGCAGGCGGCCGCGGTGGTCGACACGCCGAAGCCCAGCAGCGGTCAGCCCCGACGGGTCAAGCGCAAGAAGAAGGCCCGCCGCTGATGGAGCTGCAGGTGGAGGCGGCAGGCGAGACCGTCGGGGAAGCGAAGTGGGCGGCGTTGCGGGAGCTGGAGAAGCAGCATCCCGGCGTCGACAAGGGTGCGGTGCACTTTCAGGTCGTCACCGAGGGCGAACGGGGATTGCTCGGCGTCGGCTTCACACCGGCCCGCGTCATTGCGCGTGTCTCGACCGACGCGTCTGACGTCGCCGTCGAGGCAGAGTCTGCGGGGGAGACCGAGCTCGCGGCCGAGGTTCGCGCTCTCGTGACCCGCATCGTCGAGGGGATCGGCGTCTCGGCCCGGATCGAGCTCCACGAGGACGAGGACGTCATCACGGCATCGTGCGCCGGTGCGGATCTCGGCATGCTGATCGGCAGGCACGGCCAGACGATCGACGCAGTGCAGTACCTCGCGAACGCCGTCATGTGGCGGCGGCATCCCGAGGACCGCAAAGAGGT
>JBKPTB010000034.1:0-8888 GCA_046735315.1 Actinomycetota bacterium | reverse complement strand
CGAGCCGGGCCAGATAGCGGCTGCGGTGAAGGAGGTTCTCGCGAGCAAAAGATGAGCCAGGCCGCCGCGGACAGCCGGACGCTCGATGCGGCCTCGAGCGCTAGCGAGGGCAAGCCCAGGCTGCTGCGAGGCGGTTCGGGCTTGCTTGCGCGAATCGCCCTCTCGGCGGTCGTTGTCGCCGTGGGCCTCGCCATCGTCTTCGGCGTTCTCTTTCTGGCCATCATCACTCTGCGCGACCGCTCGGTGGAAGCCGCGCACACACAGCAGGTGATCGCGAGCGCGAACCGGCTGCAGACACTCGTGATCGATCTCGAGACGAGCGTCCGGGGTTTCGTCATCACCAAGAACGAGCGCGATCTCGACCCGTGGCAGCGTGCACAGAGGCGATACCCAACAGAGATGAAGAGGCTTCTAGCGCTCACGAAGGACAACCCCTTACAACACTCACGCGCGCTTTCGCTGCGGTCGGCGATCCACTCGTATCTTCAGACCTACTCGCGTCCGCTTGTTGGGTTCATCCGCGATAACCCCGAGTTAGCGCCTAGCGTGGCCACGTCGAATCGCGGTCGCATTGAGGTTGAGGCGATCCGCGCGCGCTTCGGCGAGTTTCTGGATACGGAGGAAGCGCTCAGCAACGCGCGCCAGAGTCGTGCGCGTACGACCGCCCAACATGCCCTCTGGGTCGGAGGCGCCGGCCTCGGCGCTTCCCTGCTGCTGATCCTCCTCGGCGCCCTGTATCTGAACCGCGCCGTGGCCAGGCCCGTGCGGCTGACGGCCAGGGCGGCAGCGCGGATCGCCGGCGGCGACTTCTCCGAGCGATTGCAGACGACGGGGCCGGGTGAGGTCGGGGAGCTCGAGCGAACGTTCAACACGATGGCCGCATCGCTCGAGCGAACTCTTGCCGACCTCGAGGAGCGGAACCGCACGCTCGCGGAGAGCGAGCAGGTCAAGGGCGAGCTGGTGAGCAACGTCTCCCACGAGCTCAGGACTCCTCTCGCCAGCGTGCTCGGGTTCTCCGCGTTGATGCTCGACCGCGATCTGCCGGCGGACGAGCGGCGGCGCTACCTCGAGGTGATTCGGACCGAGGCGCACCGGCTGGCGGCGCTGCTGAACGATCTTCTCGATCTCCAGCGCGTCGAGCAGGAAGCGCTCGAGCTCCGGCATGACCTGGTCGACCTGAACGACCTCCTTGCCGCGCAGGTCACCCTCTACTCGGCCCAGAGCGAGACGCACGCGCTCAAGTTCGAGGCGGCGGCGGAGCCACTCATGATCAGAGGCGATCGCGACCGGCTCGCGCAGGTGATCGGGAACCTCCTTTCGAACGGGATCAAGTACTCACCCGAGGGCGGCGAGGTGGAGGTGGGAGCCGGCCGCCTCGGGGACGAAGTGACGGTGTGGGTGCGCGACCGGGGGCTTGGCATCCCAAAGGATCATCAGGACCGGATTTTCACGAAGTTCTTCCGGGGGGACGTCGGACGCGAGCGCGGAATCGCGGGGACGGGATTGGGCCTCGTCCTGGCCCGGCAGATCGTCGAGGCCCACGGCGGAGAGGTTGGCTTCGAGAGCGAGGAAGGCTCGGGTTCGACCTTCTGGTTCCGGCTACCGGCCGCGGCCGAGAGCGAAACCGCGATCCCCGAGGGGTCGCTAGCAGCCCACGACGATTCGTAACCCGGTTACGGGGTAGAGCTCGGCTCCATTCGGGGCTGCCCCCCGCACGCCCTGCTGGCGCTGGCTCCAGAAGCCGACGCCTCGCACGTAGACGACCGCGCCGAGCGGCTGCCAGTCGGGTTTAGCGCGTGCGCAGTCTCCGGCGAACTGCTTCCACACCTGTGCGATCTGGACACGTGCGCGGCTTCGAGCAGAGAGACAGGCGGGTGTTGGGATCACCGCATTCATGAACGAGTTCGAGTCAACGAGCACCAGACGGATTCCCCCGGTTTCGAGTCGGAACGCTGTCAGCTGGGCGACGACCTCCCACGTGTGACGCTGAAAAGCAGTGCGTCGGGTGATTGGCAGGGGCTGGGGAGAGGGCCGACCGCTGATCGCCGCGATCGTCGTCGTCGCCGGCGTGAGGCGCACGGACCGGCGCCCCACGTCGCTGAACGTCTTGAGCCGCCAAAGGGGGCCGCCACACCGCGCAGCGCTCGGGCTTGCCGAGCTGCGGACGTTCGCAGCCGCCGCGGCGGTCGTCGCCGCGATGAGGAGTGCCGCGATGAGTCCTGCGCGTTTCATGGGGCGTTCCTGGCGCTCGGATCGTACGCCTCTCGGGGGCCAAAGGTCTAGCTCTGGGGCCGGCATGCGGGCGAGAGGACTCGAACCTCTAAGGAGCGTCAGCCCCACCGGGACCTAAACCCGGCGCGTTTGCCAATTCCGCCACGCCCGCGTGACGGGAATGGTAGGGCGAACGCCGCCCCGGCTGGGCGCGCGCTAGGACGCGCTAGATCCGGCTCGCGACGCCGTCCAGCAGCTTCCAGTTGGCTTCCAGGGCCGCCGACGCCACGGCGACCAGCCGGTCCTCGTCCTCTGGAGGTGCCTCCTGAAGCACCTCGGCCGAAGCTGCCGCGTGCTCCAGATCTCGGTGCGCGTGGAGCTCGAAATACTCCGTCCCTCTCGAGCCCTCGGTGAACCCGTAGTGGTCGACCAGGCCTGTGAGCTTGGTCCGGGAGATCGCCGGTTGACCCGACTCGACGGCGTACAGCACTGCGCGGGCTGCCAGAGAATCCTCGGCTCGCCAGGAGTCGGCACACTCCGCGGTCTCCGGCGTCGGCGGTCGGTCGAGCGGCGCGTCGAGCTCTGATGCGAACGCGTCCCAGAGGCCGACGTGCGCCTCCTCCTCAGCTGCATGCGCGGAATCGCCGCTTGTCGCGGCTACGTCCGCGAGCGCGACCACTGCGTGCCGGTACTCACCGGCGTAGAAGGAGAGCGCCTCTTGGGTCAGCTCACCACGCTCCCAGCTCGTATAGAAGGGGTGCTCGAGGACGTTCCAGCGGGAACGCGCCTCGTCGATTCGCTCGATCACATTCATCTCGGCTCCTGGTTCGCGGTAGAGACCCTGTCGGGGCGATACTACGACAGGCGCTCGATGCCTTCGGCGGCCTTCGTCAGGGCCTCGCGGTCGAACAGGTACGCGGTCGCGTTCGGAAGCTGGTGAGCCGGTCCGTCCAGATCGTCCGAGCCGTCAGCCGCGTTCAGCGCGTAGCGGAGCGGAATCTCGTGCGCGACCACGAGGATCGATGCCTCGGGACGCTCCAGCAGCTTCCGGAGCGCCCGAGCGTAGCGGCGGGCCGCGTCGTCGAGCGATTCGCCGCCGGGGAACGGGTCACTTCTCACGTGCCCGCGCTTCCATGCGCGGTACTCGTCGAGGCTCTTGCCTTCCAGCTCCCCGACGTCGATATCGTCGAACAGCGGCTCGACCTCGAAGGGGACGTTGCGCCCCTCGAGCGCGATCGCAGCGGTCTCGCGCGTCCGCGCGAAGCGCGTGTGGATGCAGAGATCGATCCGGATGTGCCTGAGCTCCCGCCCCAGCATTGACGCCTCCTCACGGCCGCGCTCCGTCAGCGCCACCGGAACGGCGGGGTCGCCGTTGATGCGGTTCTCGAAGTTCAGGGTCGATTCCGCGTGCCGCGAGATGCTGTAGAGCTCCACGGCCGCAGGCTACGCAACCCGCAGCCCGTGAACCGTTTGGTCTAATGGTTTGGTGGCGACCCAGGTTGAGGAGCTGCCGGACAACAAGGTCCGGCTCACGGTCGACGTCCCTGGCGCCGACGTCCACCACGCGGTGGAGCACGCGGCCTCCGACCTGGCGACGAGCGTCAAGATCCCGGGATTCCGCAAGGGCAAAGTCCCGACGCCTGTGCTCGTCTCCCGGATCGGGAAAGAGCGCCTCTTCAGCGAGGCGATCGAGAGCCACATCTCGGGCTGGTTCTGGAATGCAGCGGCGCGGGAGCGGATCCGACCCGTCGAGCAGCCCGAGCTCGACTACGAGCTCCCTGACTCGGAGCACGACGACTGGCGCTTCACGGCCACGGTCTCCGTTCTCCCCAAGCCCGAGGTCGCGGACTGGAGCCAGCTTCAAGTCCCGTACGAGGAGCCCGAGGTCCCTGCCGACTTTGTCGAGCACGAGCTCAATGTCCTGCGTTCCACCATCGCCGAGCTCGCTCCCGTCGAGGGGCGTCCTGCGGAGTCCGGAGACACCATCGTGCTCGACCTCGTCGGAGACGACGGCGCCCAGCGCGACTACGTCGTGGAGCTTGGCTCGGGACGCCTCGTGCCCGAGCTCGAGCAGGAGCTGGTGGGAATGAGCGCCGGCGAGACCAAGGAGATCGAGCTCGAACGCGGCGGCGACGACGAGCCGATGCGCGTCGAGGCCACGGTCAAGGAGATCAAGGAGAAGGTTTTGCCCGAGCTCGACGACGAGCTGGCGCGCTCGGCCTCGGAATTCGACACGCTCGCAGAGCTGCGGACGGACGTTGAGGACCGGATTCGCGAGCAGGTCGACGCCGAGGCGGAGGAAGCCTTTCGGCGCGCCGCTCTGGACCGTCTCGTCGAGGCGTCGCAGGTCGAGGTCTCAGGCCCTCTGGTCGAGGCGCGAACGCGAACGCTCCTCCGCGAGCTCGACGGCGTCCTGCAGCGAAGCGGGGGTTCCCTCGAGGCATACCTGCAGATGTCGGGAGATTCGCCCGAGGAGCTCATAGGGCGGTTGCGCGATCAGGCGGCCGCATCGGTCGCAGGCGAGCTCGTCCTAGAGGCCGCTGCCGACCAGCTCGGGATCCAGGTGGGTGACGAGGAGGTCGACCAGGCCTTCCGTGACCGCTTCGACGAGGGCGACAAGGTCATCGAGCAGGCGCACGCCGCCGGTGCCTACGAAACGGAGCGCGAGAGCATGCGGCTTGCCCATGCTCTGGACCGCATAACGGCGGAGGTCGAGCGGGTTCCGCCGGAGCAGGCCGCTGCCCGTGAGGCAATCTGGACACCCGACAAGGAGAATCCGACGGAGAAGCCGAAACTGTGGACCCCTGGTACCAAGGAGCCAGCCCCGTGAGCGCCGCTTGCGGTGTCACCTTCAAGCCGCTTGGGCTTACGCCGATGCGGCCGTCTGAAATGACCAGTCGAGACGCAAGAAATTCAGAGGAGCGCAAATGAGCCCGTTGATCCCGATGGTGATCGAGCAGACGTCGCGAGGCGAGCGGTCGTTCGACATCTACTCGCGTCTGCTCAACGAGCGGATCATCTTCCTCGGTACCCCGATCGACGACCAGATCGCGAACCTGATCGTCGCCCAGCTCATCCATCTGGAGTCCGAGGATCCCGAGAAAGACATCCAGATCTACATCAACTCCCCCGGAGGGCAGGTCTACTCAGGCCTTGCCATCTACGACACGATGCAGTACATCAAGCCGGATATCCAGACGACCTGCATCGGGATCGCCATGTCCATGGGAGCGATCATCCTCGCCGGGGGGACGAAAGGAAAGCGCGTCGCCCTGCCGAACGCCAAGATCCTCATCCATCAGGTCTCGGGCGGCTTCCAGGGGCAGGCGACCGACATCGAGATCCAGGCCCGTGAGACGATCAACCTCAAGCGGCGCCTGGAGGAGATCATCGCCGAGCACACAGGGAAGCCGACCGAGCAGGTGGCCAAGGACATGGAGCGGGACTACTTCATGACCTCGCAAGAAGCCCAGGACTACGGCATCATCGATAACGTCATCGCCCATCGGTAGACGCCGGGGCGCTGACCGTCTAAAAGGAGAGACGTGGCCCGAGCATCCGACGGAAACGAGCAGCTTCTCTGCAGCTTCTGCGGGAAGAGCCAGCGGCAGGTCAAGAAGCTGATCGCCGGGCCAGGTGTCTACATCTGCGACGAATGCATCGATCTCTGTAACGAGATCATCGACGAGGAGCTGACCGCTCCCGCCCAGCTCGACCTCGACAACCTCCCGCGTCCGAAGGACATCTATTCGGTCTTGAACGACTACGTCGTCTCGCAGGAGGAGGCGAAGCGCACGCTCGCCGTCGCGGTCTACAACCACTACAAGCGCGTGCAAATGGGAACCGAGGAAGGCGACGTCGAGCTGCAGAAGTCGAACATCCTGCTGCTCGGCCCGACCGGGTGCGGCAAGACGTTGCTTGCGCAGACACTTGCGCGCATCCTCAACGTGCCGTTCGCGATCGCCGACGCAACCGCACTGACCGAGGCCGGCTACGTCGGCGAGGACGTGGAGAACATCCTCCTCAAGCTGATCCAGGCGGCCGATTTCGACATCAAGAAGGCCGAGACCGGGATCATCTACATCGACGAGGTCGACAAGATCGCGCGCAAGGCGGACAACCCGTCGATCACGCGCGACGTCTCGGGCGAGGGCGTGCAGCAGGCGCTGCTCAAGATCCTCGAGGGCACGGTCGCCTCCGTGCCGCCGCAGGGCGGACGCAAGCATCCGCACCAGGAGTTTCTCTCGATCGACACGACGAACATTCTCTTCATCTGCGGTGGGGCGTTCGCGGGGCTGGACAAGATCATCGGCAAGCGCATCGGCAAGAGTGCTGTGGGCTTCGGTGCTCAGGTCCGCTCGAAGAGCTCGATCGAATCGTCGGAGCTTCTGGCGAAGGTCATGCCAGAGGACTTGCTCAACTTCGGCCTGATCCCGGAGTTCATCGGTCGCCTGCCGGTCATCTCGGCCGTGCACCAGTTGCAGCGTGAGGACCTGGTGCAGATCCTGATGGAGCCGAAGAACGCGCTCGTCAAGCAGTACCAGCGCTTCTTCGGTTACGACAACATCGAGCTCGTCTTCACCGAGGATGCGCTCTGGGAGATCGCCGACAAGGCGCTCGAGCGTGAGACCGGCGCGCGGGGCCTCCGCTCGATCATCGAGACCGCGCTCCTGGACGTGATGTTCGAGCTGCCGTCGAGGCGTGACGTCTCCAAGTGCGTCATCACCAAGGAGACGATCGAGAAGCACCTCAAGCCGACGCTCGTCACGAGCGCCGAAGGCGTGGCGGACGACGAAGCCGCCCGCATCGAAGAGTCGGCCTAGGGCCCAGCGGCGGCGAACGCCACCAGATCGTCGAACGAACCGCGCCCATCGTGGAGGTTCTCCAGCCACCACGTCGCGCCGGCGCGCTCGTAATCCGCGGGATCCGCTCGTCCGCGTTCGCCGAGTACGGCGACCTCGAAACCCTCTGAGCGGCCGATCGTCTCGATGCTTCGTCGCACGTCGTCGGGGCTGAGAGTCATCCCGGTCGGGTCGGAGCTGTCCGCGATCCAGCCGTCCCACCTCGATGCGCGTCGCAGCGAAGCCGGACGGTTGCCGCCGATCCAGATGGGGAGCGTCTCCTGGAGCGGCGTCGGCGAGAGCGTTACGCCGTCGACCGTGTAGTGCTCCCCATGGTGCGTGACCTCCTCGCCTGACCAGAGACCGCGGAGGAGGCCGAGCCCCTCGTCGAGCATCGCCGCCCGGACCTTCTCGGCCGTCGGCTCGCCGAACTTGCCGAACTCGGAGGGAGAGCCGCCGAGGCCCGCGCCGAACACGACGCGTCCGCCGCTCAGGACGTCGAGCGTCGCAACCTGATTCGCGAGCACCTGCGGTCGTCGCCGTGCGACGGGCGTCACAGCCGTGCCCAGACGGACACGCTCCGTCGAGCTCGCAATCGCCGCGAGCGTCGTCCACGGGTCGGCCGCCGGTGACCCCCAGACGAACGCGAGGTGATCCCAGACGAAGACGGCCTCCCAGCCGCTCACTTCCGCCGCCTGTGCAACGCGAACTGCAAGGCGCGGATCCGCGTACGTCCCGAGGTTCGCAAGGCAGATCCCGTAGCGCACGAGATGTGAACACTAGAGTCACCGCGTGGCGTTCACGACGAGACCCGAGTTGCGCGGCACGTTCGGGATGGTCGCCTCGACACACTGGCTCGCATCGGCCGCCGGTATGGCCGTGCTCGAACGCGGGGGGAACGCGTTCGACGCGGCGGTGGCGGCCGGATTCACGTTGCAGGTGGTCGAACCGCACGCAAACGGGCCCGGCGGAGAGATGCCGGCTGTCTTCTACTCGGTCGATCGTGGTGAGCCGCTCGTCCTCTGCGGCCAAGGCGTGGCACCTGCGGCGGCGACGATCGAGCGCTTCCGGGAGCTCGGTCACGACTTGATTCCCGGCGTCGGCGTGCTGGCCGCGTGTGTGCCTGGGGCGTTCGGGGGCTGGCTGCTCCTGCTCCGCGAGTTCGGTTCGTGGCGCCTCGCCGACGTGCTCTCGTACGCGATCGGGTACGCGGAGCACGGCTTCCCCGTCGTGGACGGTCTCCGAGCTGCGATCGAACTCGACGCGGGCCTGATCGCGACCTGGCCCGGATCGCGTGAGCTCTACCTGCCAGCACCGCGGGTAGGCTCGCAGCTGCGAAACCCGAAGCTCGCCGGCACGTATGCACGCATCGCCGCCGAGGCGCGGGGCGGATCGCGTACCGACGAGATCGATCGTGCACGCGAGCTGTTCTACGAGGGATTCGTCGCCGACGAGCTCCACCGCTTCTGCGAGGTCGAGGACGGCCTGCTCACGCGTGATGATCTCGCCGGCTGGCGCGCGACCCTCGAGCCCGTGGCGTCATTCGATTTCCGCGGTGTGACGGTGTGCAAGACAGGGCCCTGGGGCTCAGGCCCGGTCGCGCTGCAACAACTCGCGCTGCTCGAGGGCTTCGACCTCGGCGCCGCCTCCGAGGAGGAGTTCGTGCACCTGGTGATCGAGTGCGCGAAGCTTGCTTTCGCGGACCGCGATGCGCTGTACGGCGATGCAGATGTACCGCTCATGACGCTCCTGTCGGCGGACTACAACGAACGCCGCCGTGCGCTCGTCACCGAGAGCGCGTCCGCAGACTATGAGCCCGGCCTCGGCCGGCTGCCG
>JBKPTB010000033.1:0-12286 GCA_046735315.1 Actinomycetota bacterium | reverse complement strand
AGCCAGGACGAGCTGCCGCCGCTGCTCGAGCGCCTCGGGACGATCGACACGTTCATGCACGACAGCGAGCACTCCTACGACTGCATGTGGTTCGAGTTCAACGCGGCCTGGCCGGCCCTGCGACCGGGTGGCGTGCTGCTGTCGGACGACGTCAACTCCACTGAGGCCTTCGGGAAGTTCGGCCGCCAGGAGGGGCGGAGCCCGGTCCGCCTGGCGCGTGGAATGGCCCTGCTGCAGAAGTGACTTGACAAGTTAGTGAGTGATAGCTAACAATACTGGCCATGACGGTTACGACCCAGCGGAAGAGCGCTGCCGAGCGGCGCGAGGAGATTCTCGAAGCGGCCCTCGTCGAGTTCGCGGCGCACGGTCTGGACGGGGGCTCGACCGAGGCCATCGCCAGGGCGGTCGGCATCTCGCAGCCCTACGTCTTCCGCCTCTTCGGGACGAAGAAGGAGCTCTTCATCGCGACGATCGACCGCTGCATGCGCAGGACGCTCGAGATGTTCCGGACGGCCGCGGCGGGCGCGAGGGGAGAAGAGGCGCTCCAGGCCATCGGTGAGGCGTACGTGCAGCGTCTGACGACGGACCCGACGTACCTCCACTCGCAGATGCAGGCGTATGCCGCGTCGGACGACCCCGAGATCCGCGCCGTCGTCCGCAAGGGCTACGGGGAGCTGGTGGAGTACGTCGAGCGCGTATCCGGCGAGCCGGCGGAGCGGGTTGCCCACTTCTTCGCCAAGGGCATGCTGTTGAACGTCATGGCCTCGCTGGACCTGCTCGGGGCCGACGAAGGCTGGGCGCAGCGCCTCATCGACGGCTGTCGCAAGGACGTCTGACAACCCTTTTTTTGGAGTCGAAGTAAGTGATCACTCACAAGCAAACGCCGGTTAGCCGCACCGCGAGACGCCAGAAGACCGCATTCCTAGGCGTCCCTCCCTGGTCGACGATCCGGACGGACACACGAAGGAGGAATCCATGACAGTCAGGACGCGAACCATCTGGACTTTTGCGATCACGTCGGCGGCGGTCTTCATGGCGACGCTCGACAACCTCGTCGTCACGACGGCGATCCCCGTGATCCGCAAGGACCTCCACGCATCCGTCGAGAGCCTCGAGTGGACCGTCAACGCCTACACACTGACGTTCGCGGTCCTGCTGCTGACGGGCGCCGCGCTCGGCGACCGCTTCGGGCGGCGTCGCATGTTGGCTGTCGGGCTCGGGATCTTCACCGTTGCCTCCGCTGCGGCGGCGCTCGCACCGTCTGCTAATGCCCTGATTGCAGCGCGTGCCGCTCAGGGCGTGGGTGGGGCGATCATCACTCCGCTCACCCTGACGATCTTGAGCGCGGGCGTTCCAGCCAATCGCCGAGGTGCCTTCATCGGTGCCTGGAGCGGGATCGCCGGCCTCGCAGTTGCGTTCGGCCCGCTCGTCGGCGGCGCGGTCGTCAGCGGCATCTCCTGGCACTGGATTTTCTGGCTCAACGTCCCCATCGGCGTCGTCCTGATCCCGCTGGCCCTGCGACGCCTGGAGGAGACGCACGGGCCCGCCGGCAGGCTCGATCTGCCCGGGTTGGGGCTGGCCAGTGCGGGTCTCACCGGAATCGTCTGGGGCCTCGTGCGCGGACACGGACAGGGATGGAGCTCGCCGGAGATCCTGACCGCCCTGACCGCGGGCGCGACCGTTTTCGCCCTCTTCGTGCTCTGGGAGCTCCGGGCGAAGGAGCCGATGCTGCCGATGCGCTTCTTCCGAAACCGTGTGTTCGCACTGGCGAACGTCGCGTCGCTGCTGATGTTCTTCGGGATGTTCGGCTCGATCTTCCTGCTGAGCCAGTTCTTCCAGACGGTGCAGGGCTACTCGCCGCTCGGCTCGGGTCTTCGGATCCTGCCGTGGACGATCATGCCGATGTTCGTCGCGCCGATCGCCGGGGCGTTGTCGGACAAGATCGGCGGCGGACGGCTCATGGGCATCGGCCTGACGTTGCAGGCGGGCGGTCTCGCATCGCTCGCAGCAATCTCGACGCCCACGACTCCCTACTGGCACCTCGTAGCGCCTTTCATGGTGTCGGGCATCGGTATGGCGATGTTCTGGGCTCCGGTCGCCAACGTCGTGCTGGCCGCGGTGCGGCCGGAGGAAGAGGGCCAGGCTTCCGGCGCGCAGAACGCGATCCGGGAGCTCGGCGGCGTCTTCGGCGTCGCGGTGCTCGCGACCGTCTGGTCGCACTACGGCGGCTACTCAACAGGTCAGTCCTTCGTCGACGGGATGACGCCGGCGATCTGGGTCGGCGCCAGCGTCGTCGCGCTCGGGGCGGTCGCCGCGTTCCTGATCCCGCACCGCCGCCGGGCCGCGGAGGCGGAGCTGCCGGTCGAGCCGGCTTACGCCGAGGCGGCCTAGCCCTCGATCTCGTCCCACCCGGGTGGCAGGGTCGGCACCTGCCACCCGGGATCGGGTCGCCAGTCTTCCCAGCCGGTGGGCCACGGCGGGCTCGCGAGGACGCGCGCGCCGTTCGCTCTGATCCGTCGAGCACTGTCTGCCGAGACGAAACCGCGCTGGATTGCCTCCTCGAGCTCGTCCTCGTCCAGCAACTCGGGCTCCTTGCCGGGCTGCACCCAGATGTCGAGCAGCTCGTCTTCGATGTCGAATCCGAATCGCGTGCGTTCCTGAGGCTGCTCGAGGTTCACGTACCAGCCCCGGAAGCTCCCGTCTTCGTGATGGAAGAGGAGCACAGAGAACGGCTCGCCCGGTCGGGAGATCCGCAGTTGGCCCGCACGCAGGTCGACCAGGCGATCGTCGAGGCTCCAGTCGCCGAAGAGGTCGCGGCCCATCGGAAACCGTGTCTCCGGCGCGAACCAGAGCACCGTCTGGTTCGGGCCGTCCTCGACGACGCGAGCCGGTGCAGCGTTCCAGATTCGCCCCCTGAAGAGCTGGCGCAGGACCACTGCTTCGCCGGTCGGGTGGTAAACCAGGCTGCCGAGATTAGTGCCGGGCTGCTGCGAGTTGCTCGACGACGCGGTGGTTTCGGGCGATGAGCTTCGCCGCGTAGAGACGGTCGTCGGCTTTGCGAAAGAGTTCGAGCGAGCCGACGCCGTCCTCCGGTGCCGCCGCCCAGCCGAAGCTGACCGGCAATTCTTCGGCCGCAAGTGCGGTCCGCAGACGTGTGCAGAGTTGGGCGGCCTCGGCGACGTGCGCGTCGGTGAGGATCGCGAACTCGTCGCCGCCGACGCGCGCGAGCTCGTCTCCCGGTTCGAGCGCAGTCGTCAATGCCTGCGCAAGCCGGCGGAGCTCGTTGTTCCCGGCCGTGTGTCCGTGCGTGTCGTTGATCAGCTTCAGGTCGTCCATGTCGGCGAGCAGGAGGAGGAACGGGCGACCTGCGCTGCACCGCCGTGCCAGGGCTTCGTCGAAGACGCGGGTGTTGAGGATGCCGGTGAGAAAGTCGCGCTCCGCCAGCTCGCGCAGCTCCTTGAGATGGTGCCGGTGCTGGTCGGCGAACCAACCGACGAGCAGCCCGCAGCAGGTGTAGTTCACGAATCGGATCGCGGTCGCGTACGTGAGGACGTCGCCAGACGGCACGCGAGGCGTGACGAAGATCGCCAGGGCGTAGAGCGCTGTTGCCACCCCTCCGCCGACGAGACCGAGCCAGGTGCCCCCCGCGAGCGCGAGGAGCGCGACCGGAATGTAGAAGAAGTGCGCAACACCGAGGCCGGGCACTTCGAACAGCCAGAAGGCTGCGAAGACGATCGCGTAGAGGCCGAGCGCAGTCGCGAAGAGCGGCCGGCGGGGGAGTGATGCCGCAGACACCACGCACAGCTTCGGCCCGCGTGCGGGGACGCGCGTCCCTCGGAGGAGGGATCGCATCAGGCGGTGGCGCACGCGTCATCCGCGGCCACGTCCTGATGTCGGACATCGTTACGGAAGTGTGACTTTCCTTCCACAGCCCGGTCGGCTTCCCGTGGCCAAAACGCACTATCCTCCTGCCATGGCAGGCACCGAGACGTTCCAGACAGGCCGGGTCGTGGATGGCGACGTTCCCGCGCCTGACGTCTCCGTCGTGGTAACCGTCCTCAACGAATCAGGATCGGTCGAGGAGCTCTGCCGCCGAACGCTCGCAGCGCTCGATCCGGGGCCTCGGACCTTCGAGTTGATCTTCGTGGACGACGGGTCGACCGACGGGACGTTCGCCGTACTCGAGCGCTTGCACGCCCGCGATCCTCGCGTCCGTGCCGTCCGCTTCAAGCGCAACTTCGGGCAGCACCCGGCGATGCACGCAGGCTTCTCGC
This sequence comes from Actinomycetota bacterium, assembly GCA_046735315.1. Lineage (GTDB taxonomy): Bacteria > Actinomycetota > Thermoleophilia > Gaiellales > Gaiellaceae > 3-1-20CM-4-69-9. The sequence goes on along the minus strand of JBKPTB010000033.1, from coordinate 8,012 downwards.
GTGCGCGCGGCGAGGTCGTCGTGACGATGGACGGCGACTTGCAGAACCAGCCCGAGGACATCCCGCGCCTCATCGAAGCAGTCGAGGCCGGCAACGACGTCGCGAGCGGCCGTCGTCGTGCCCGAAAGGACACGGTCGGCCGTTCGTTGCCCTCGAAGGTGATCAACGGCATGCTGAGGCGCTTCACGGGCGTCGAGATCTCCGACTTCGGGTGCGCGTTCAACGCCTACCGTCGCGGCGCCATCGAGCCGATGCTCGGCTCGATCGGCAAGCAGAAGTTCACAAAGGCGCTGGTGCTGTCGGGCGGAGCAAGTGTCGTCGAGGTCGACGTCGCGCATTCCCCGCGTCTGGGAGCCTCGCGCTATTCGCCGCTTCGTCTGACTCGACTCGCGCTCCACGTGCTCGCGGGTTTCTGGCCGCAGCCGATCCAGTGGATCGGCGTGCTCCTCGGGACGATCTCGTCGCTGCTCGCGTTCGGGCTCGGCATCTACGGCGTCGTCTTCTGGATCGGCGAGTCGAACTTCCCAGGCCCGCTGTTCGGCGGCGTTGCGGTCCTGTTCGTGCTCGGCATCCAGGGCTTCATCCTCGCCCTGATCGGCGAGTACCTCGGCCGCATCCAGCGAGACGTCGAGGGGCGCCCGCTCTATGTCGTTGACAGAGAGCTCTGACTTTGCGGAAGCGGCGCTGTCGCGCGAGTGATTGTGGGTGGCGAGTCGGCGGAGAATCGTCCAGCGGTAACACCAATGGAGTGCGCGGGCTCCGCCCGCGCACGTTCTCCGCGATAAGCGGCGTAACCAATCCCGGCCGAAAGCGTTAGCTTTCGTCCGGCAAGGAAGCGTTCAAAATCGCTTCTTTGAGCTCGTCGTGGAGCGCGCCCTTGGTCAGGAGCGCGACCGCTCCGGCCTTGCGTGCCTCTTCCGCCAGTTTCGGCTCGTTCATGCCGGTGACGAGGATGACCCGCGTCTCGGGGCTGCGCACGCGGAGCCTTCGTGCCGTCTCCAGACCGTCGATCTCAGGCATCCGCACGTCGATCACAGCGACCTCGGCGTGCTCTGTCGCCGCGAGCTCGATCGCCGAACGGCCGTCCTGCGCCGTGCCGATCACCGTCAGCCTCTCGTCGTGTCCGAGGAGAAGCGCCAGGGCGTCTGCGAACAGGCGGTGGTCGTCGACGATCACCACACGCACCGGAGTGGCTTCGAAATCTCTGGGCATGCTCTCTCAGTCCGGGGACTCTTGCGCACACTTCCCCCCGATGTCGAGAACCCCAAACACCCTTCCCCGCTAGGCTCCCGCCGTGGCCAAGAGGATTCTCGTCACGGGCGGGGCGGGATTTATTCCGTCCAACTTCATTCACCACCTGCTTGCAAAGACGCCTTACGAGGTCGTGTCGCTCGACGCGCTGACGTACGCGGGCAACCTCGACAACCTGCGCGGCGCGATGTCCGACGAGCGGCTGTCGTTCGTCCAGGGCGACATCCGGGACGTGGAGCTCGTGCGGGACATCGTCTCGCAAGTGGACGTGATCGTGAACGCTGCTGCCGAGTCTCACGTCGAGAAGTCGATCGAGGAGGGGGCCCGCGAGTTCGTCACGACGAACGTCGAGGGCACGCAGATCCTGCTCGATGCGATCCGCGACGCTCCGGTCGAGCGCTTCATCCTCTTCTCGTCGAGCGAGGTCTACGGAACGGCGGAGGCTGCGCCCATGGACGAGGAGCATCCGCTCAACCCGCGTAGCCCGTACGCCGCCACGAAGGCCGGCGCGGATCGTCTCGCCTATTCGTACTACGTCACCTACGGCCTGCCGATCGTGATCGTCAGGCCGTTCAACAACTACGGTCCGAGACAGCATCCGGAGAAGGTCATCCCTCGTTTCATCACGCAGGCGCTGCGGGACCGGGAGCTGACGATCCACGGGGACGGTCACGCGAGCCGCGATTGGCTGTACGTCGACGACGACGCCGAGGCGATCGAAGCGGTGATCGCGGCGCCGCTGGACAACGTCGCCGGCGAGGTCCTGAACGTCGCGACCGGTCTCGACATCCCGATCACCGAGATTGCGGATGCCGTGCTCGACGCGCTCGGCAAGTCCCCCTCGCTGAAGACATTCGTGATGGAGCGCCCGGGCCAGGTCGACCGGCACATCGGCTCGACGGAAAAGATGGAGCGCCTGACCGGCTGGCAGGCGAGGACGTCGTTCGACGAGGGTCTCGCGCGCACGATCGCGTGGTACCGCGACAATGAGGCGTGGTGGCGGGGGATTCTCGAGAGCGAGACCGGGGCAAGCGTCTCCTCGTCCTAGGTGCGGGGCCGGCCCAGCTGGGCCTGCTCGCTGCGGCCCGGACGCGGGAGCTCCACGTCATCGCGGTCGACCGCGAACCTTCCGCGCCTGGCTTTCGTTACGCCGACCGGCGCGCGATCGTGTCGACCGAGGACGAGTCGGGCATCGAGCGCCTGGCCGGCGCCGAGCGCGTCGAGGGCCTGATCGCGCCCGGAATCGACTGGCCCGTCGCCATCTGCGCGCGGGTTGCGGATCGGCTCGCCCTACCTCATCCGATTTCCCCCGAGACCGCCGCGCTCTCGACGTCGAAGCTTCGTCAGCGCGAGCGCTTCGCCGATGCGGGCGTCCAGCAACCCGCGTACGAGATCTGCTCCGGCTCTCGAGAAGCCGCCAAGGCCGCGGGGCGAATCGGCTTTCCGTGCGTGATCAAGGCGCCGGACCGGCAAGGTCAGCGCGGGCTGACGCTCGTGCAGTCGGCGTCGGAGGTCGCCGAGGCGGTGCGAGTCGCTCTCGACGCATCCCGAACGGCGACCCTCCTCGTCGAGGAGCACGTGTCCGGCCGCGAGGTGACCGTCAATGCGTTCTCGTCCGGCGGGCACTTCGTTCCGTTGACCGTGACGGACCGCCTCACCGCCTCACCGCCTGCGTTCGGGGTTGCGCTCACGCACGTCTGGCCGAGCGAGCTCGAGCCTGAGGAGATCGGCGCAGCGGTCGAGGCTGCCGCGGCCGCGGCAGCCGCCGTCGGAATCGAACACGGCCCGAGCTACACGCAGGTCCTCGTCGGGCCCGGAGGAGTGCGCGTCGGCGAACTGGCTGCTCGGCTCGGCGGGGGTCACGACGCCGAGCTCTGTCGCGCCGCCCTCGGCGTCGACCTCAACGGTGCGGCGCTCTCGGCAGCGCTCGGGGAAGACGTGCCTGCCGCCGCGCTCGCCCCGGTCGCCCGGGTCGGCGGCGCGTGCGTGCGTTTCCTCGTCCCTCCGCCGGGCGAGTTGCGCGAGGTCGCCGGGGTGGAGGACGCGTTCGCGCTGGAGGGGATTCGCGGCATCCGCATCTACCGGCGGCCCGGTCATCGCTTCGGCGAGTTCCGCCGCGGCGCCGATCGGGCGGGGGCGATCTTGGCGGTCGGAGACAGTCGTGAGCAGGCGCTCGAGCGGGCGGCCCGGGCCGAAGAGATGATTCGATTCGAGACCGATGTCGAAGCTCTCGTCTGAGACGACAACCCGGCGCGCGACGATGCTCGGGTTCCAGCCGCCCGCGATCGGCGACGAGGAGATCGCCGCCGTCACGGAGACGCTTCGGTCCGGCTGGCTGACGACGGGCCCCCGCTCCGCGGAGCTCGAGCTGCGCATGGCCGAGTACCTCGAAGCAGAGCACGTGCTCGCGCTCGCCTCCGGAACCGCGGCGCTGCACCTCGCCCTCGTCGCGCTCGGCGTCGGTCCCGGCGACGAGGTGATCACGACCCCGATCACGTGGCCCGCGACGGCGAACGTCATCGTGCACACGGGTGCGACTCCCGTCTTCGTCGACGTGCGCGACGACGATCTCAACATCGACCCGGCACTCGCTGCGGCTGCGGTGACCGAGCGTACGAAGGTGATCCTGCCCGTCGACCTCGCCGGACAGCCCGCCGACCTCGACCCGCTCCTCGAGGTCGGAATTCCGATCGTCGAGGACGCGGCCCACGCGGCGGAGAGCCGGTATCGCGGTCGAAAGGTGGGATCGATCGCCGACGTCACGTGCTTCTCCCTCTACGCGACCAAGAACATCGCCGCGGGCGAAGGCGGGCTGATCTCCACGAATCGAGCCGAGGTCGCGCAGGCGGTGCGCGACCTGCGGCTGATGAGGCGTGGCGACGGCTCGCGCTACGACATCCCGGTCCCCGGCTACAAGGCCAACCTGTCGGACGTCCTGGCGGCGATTGCCCTCTGCCAGCTCGACAAGGTGGAGAAGCATGCCGCGATTCGTCGACGTCAGTTCGCAGCCTACGACGCGGCCGTGGCGGACCTGGACGGCGTCACGCCGCTCGCCCGCGACGACCGCGACCTGCACGCGCTGCACCTCTACGTCGTCCGTATCTCCGCCGAGGTGGCGGGGGCCACCCGCGACGAGTATCAGCGCGCCCTGGCGGAGGAGAACATCGCGACGTCGATCCACTTCCTCCCGGTCCACCGGTTGACGTATTACCGGGAACGCCTTCCGGATCAGGCCGAGCTGCCGGTCGCAGAGCGCGCAGGCGACGAGATCCTCTCCTTGCCGTTGTCCCCAGCGCACTCCGACGACGACATCGCCGATGTGATCGCGGCGCTCAGACGCGTGCACGACCGCTTCGCGGGATGACCCGCAAGACACTCGTCAGGGTCGCCCTGACGCTGATCGTCACCGGGGGCTGTCTTGCGTACATCCTGTGGCAGCTCGACGTCCGCCGGACGGTGCACATCCTCGTCCATTCGAACCCCGGCTGGTTCGCGGGTGCAGTGCTCGTCATGCTTGTCGGTGTGCCGCCGATGGCATACCGGTGGCAGAAGCTCCTGGAAGCGCGCGGAATCCACGAGGGAATCGGCTGGCTGACCCGCGCGTACCTCGTCTCCTACACCGCCGGACAGGTGCTGCCGACGGCGGTAGGCGGGGACGCATCCCGCGTCTACGAGAGCGCGCGCAGGCATCCGGGGCGGCTGGGTGACCTGACGGCGATCGTCCTGCTCGAGCGGGCGCTCGGCGGCGTGGCGACGTTGGTCCTCGCGGCGGTCGGCTTCGCCCTCGCAATCGGCCAGTACGACGTCGGCGCCTATCTGTGGGTGGAGGGCGCGTTCGTCGTCGGCACCCTCGCGCTCGGCATCCTCTTCTTCTCGCACCGGGCACGTGGACTGCTCCGGTGGTTCGTGCCTCTGTTGACCCGCCTGCGGCTCGAGCGGCCTTTGCGCGCGCTGTACGAGGGCGTCCACGTCTTCCGGCGCCACGTTCGCTTGATGATCTGGATCTCGCTCCTGACGCTCGCCGTTCAGGCGGTGCGTGTGCTGGCGATCTGGATGTCCGGACGCGCAGTCGGCGTCGACCTTTCGCCGCGCCCGTACTACGTGATGGGCCCGCTCCTCTTCCTCGTCATCCTCGTCCCGTTCACGATCAACGGGCTCGCGGTGCGCGAGGCGTTCTTCGTCAGCTTCCTCACCCAGCTCGGCGTCGACAAGGAGTCTGCGCTCGCCACCGGCTTCCTGTTTTTCGTGGTGACGATCGTGCTCGCGCTCCCCGGCGCGGTCATCCTCGCGGTCGAGAACCTACGCGGGGTGGCGAGACCGCGACCCTCCGAGCTGAGATAGCCTCAGCCGCGGCCATGCGCGTCCTCATCACCGGTGGCGCCGGTTTCATCGGTTCGCATCTCGCCGATCGGCTGCTCGCCGACGGCCACGAGGTGCGTGCCCTCGACAGCCTCGATCCCCAGGTTCATCCCAGCGGAGAGCGGCCGGGCTACCTCGACGGCGCGGTCGAGCTGAAGGTCGGGGATGTGCGCGACCGCGACGCCGTTCGGGACGCGCTCGACGGCGTGGACGCCGTGGTGCACTTCGCGGCGGCCGTCGGGGTCGGGCAGTCGATGTACGAGATCGAGCGCTACACCTCGATCAACGCGATCGGCGCCGCCGTCGTGCTGGAAGAAGTACTGGAGCGGCGCGACGCGATCCGCAAGCTGCTCGTCGCCTCGTCGATGTCGATCTACGGCGAGGGGCAGTACCGCAACCCGCGGACCGGTCAGACGGGTCTCGCGCCGTGGTTGCGTCCCGAGACCCAGTTGGCTGCCCGGGAGTGGGAGGTGTTCGACGCCGACGGCACGGCTCTCGAGCCCGAGCCGACCGCGGAGACGAAACCGCTGCGGCCGACGTCGATCTACGCGATCGGGAAGCGCGACCACGAGGAGATGTTCCTCGCCGTCGGCGCCGCCTACGGGTTACCCGCGGTCGCGCTTCGCTTCTTCAACGTCTACGGCGAGCGGCAGGCGCTCTCCAATCCGTACACGGGTGTGGCGGCGATCTTCTCGTCACGTTTGCTGAACGATCGGGCACCGCTCGTCTTCGAAGACGGGAATCAGTCCCGCGACTTCGTCGAGGTCCGCGACGTTGCCCGCGCCTGTGTGCTCGCGCTCGAGCGGGACGACGCCGACGGCAGGACGGTCAACGTCGGCACCGGCCGCCCCACGTCCATCACGGAGGTCGCGCGCGTGATCGCGCAGGGGCTGGGCAAGGACATCGAGCCCGAAGACGTGAACCAGTACCGGGCCGGCGACATCCGTCACTGCTACGCGGACACCCGGCTCGCCGCCGAGCTGCTCGGTTTCCGGGCGGACATCCCCTTCGAAGCCGGCATGAGGGATCTGCTGGTGTGGCTCGAGGGGCAGGAGGCGGCGGACTCGGTGGACGCGGCAAGGGACGCGCTCGTCGCACGCGGCCTCGCGCGCTAGCCGGTGCCCCTGCCGGCAAGGGCACCGGTGCCCGACGTCAGCGTCTCGATCGTCAACACGAACAGCAGGGACCTTCTCCTCGCCTGTCTCGAATCGCTCGGGGGTTCAGGGGCGGAGATCGTCGTCCTCGACAACGCCTCGGAGGACGGCTCGGTCGAGGCGGTGCGGGAGCGCTTTCCCGGCGTCCGGCTGATCCCGCAGGCCTACCGCGCAGGTTTCGCCGCGAACCACAACACGGTGATTCACGCGACGAGTGCTCGCTACGCCTACGTCCTGAACGAGGACACGACCGCCGACGACTGGGCGCTCGATCGGCTCGTGGCCTACCTCGACGCCAATCCTCGTGTCGCCGCACTCGGACCGAAGCTCGTGTATCCAGACGGCAGTCGACAGGACTCCGCCTGGCGCTTTCCGACGCCGCTCGTCAGCGCCCTCGGCCTCGTCACGCTTGGCAAGGCAGGCGTGACGCAATCGGGCGGCGAGGTGCCGCGCAGCGTCGACTGGGTCACGGGGGCGGCACTCCTGCTTCGCCGAGAGGCGGTGGAAGAGGTCGGTCTCTTCGACGAGGGGTTCTTTCTCTATTCGGAGGAGGTCGATCTGCAACTCCGGCTACGACAGGCCGGCTGGGAGGTGCGTTACTTCCCGCAAGCGACGGTGGTGCATCACGAGTCTCAGTTCAGTGCCGGAATCCCGGAGCGCCGGATCAACGAGATGTGGCGGAGCAGGCACCTCTACTGGCAGAAGCATCACGGTCGCGCCGGTGCGCGCATCGCGGCCCTCTCCACCGGCGTGCAGTACGCGGCTCGTGCGGCGCTGTCGCCCGTGGTGCGCTCGGACCCTGGGTTCAGCGAACGGATGCTCCTCCACGCGCGCGATGCCTGGGCCGTGAAGGGTCCCGGCCTGCGCGAGCTCGCTGACGAATGGAACAGTCGTGTGGGCGCTGCGTCGCCGCGTTAGCGGCGCACCGATCTTGCTGCTCGCCCTGCCCCTCCTGGGCGCTGCACGGCTGCTGCCCGCGAGCGGGGTCGGGCTCTGGCTCCGGCTCGTGGCGGCGTCGCTCGTCATCCTCCTGCCGGGCGCGCTCGTGGCGCGCGCCGCCAGGCTCAGGGGCGCATCGGCCACCGTCGCCTGGGGGCTCGGTGCGCTCGGTCCGGCTCTGCTGCTCGTGTTCGTGGTGCACAGCTCGATCCTGCTGGCGCTGCTCGTGCTCGGCATCGTCGGAGTCGTCGCGTTGCCGTTCGCCCTTCGCGTCGTCTCGGGCCCGCCCGCCTGGGACACCCTCGCGGT
>JBKPTB010000032.1:0-47691 GCA_046735315.1 Actinomycetota bacterium | reverse complement strand
ACCGAGTGGTCAGGCGGGAGCAGTGCGTCATGGCATCGCACGCGCGCTCGTCGAAGCAGACCCAGAGCTGCGCTCACCTCTCAAGCGGGCGGGCTTCCTCACGCGTGACGCCCGGATCGTGGAGCGCAAGAAGGCCGGGCTCCACAAGGCCCGCAAAGCACCTCAATTCAGTAAGCGCTAAAGCTCCACCTCTAGCGCTTGGTTTAGTTTAGACCCGCGCTCCGCGCGGTCGAACGGACGCGGGCGGCGCGACGCCCGCGTCCTCTTACGAAAATGTACAGGCCACTTCCTCACGTATCCTCCGCCGCCGTGTCCAGGCGCTATTTCGGGACGGACGGTGTCCGTGGCGTGGTCGGCGAGGATCTGACGAATGACCTCGTCGAGCGACTCGGTCGTGCAGCCACGATCTGGTCAGGCCGTGGCCGCATCTTCGTCGGCCGGGACACACGCGCGTCGGGAGTCGTGCTGGAGCAGGCGCTCGCGCGCGGAATTGCGTCGGCGGGTGGCAATGCGGTCGTCGCGGGTGTGCTGCCAACACCCGCGGTGGCGTTGCTCACACTTGACCTCGGCTGTGTCATCACCGCCTCGCACAACCCGCCTGAGTACAACGGCGTGAAGTTCTTCGATCGCGATGGGCAGAAGCTGTCCGATGAAGAGGAGGAGCAGATCGAAGCACTCCTCGACGCGGCGCCGAGCGGCGGCGGAGACGTCGACGAGGTCGGTGTCGCCACCGACAGCTACCTCGAGCATGTCGTCGACCGTTTCGGTTCCGATCTCTCCGGTCTAAAGATCGGCGTGGACTGCGCGAACGGCGCGTACTCCGGTCTCGCACCTCAGGCATTCGCAGAGCTTGGCGCCGCCGTGACGTCGATCGGCGACGAGCCCGACGGGACCAACATCAACGTTGGTTGCGGAGCGACCGACCTGCGCCTACTCCAGCAGACCGTCGTCGATCGCGGTCTCGATCTCGGAGTTGCGTTCGACGGTGACGGTGACCGCATGCTCGCCGTCGATGGAGACGGAGAGATCGTCGACGGCGACCAGATCGTTGCCGTGCTCGCGCTCGACCGTGAAGTGGAGCTGGTCGCCGTCACGGTGATGGCGAACCTTGGACTGCACCGGCTGATGTCGGAGCACGGGATCCGGGTCGTGACGACGGACGTCGGAGATCGCTACGTGCTCGAGGCACTCCGCCGCGAGGGTGGGATCCTCGGCGGCGAGCAGTCCGGGCACCTGATCTGGCTCGACGGCCACGTCACCGGTGACGGGCTCGTCGCCGCGCTGCTCCTCTGCGGTGCCCTCCGCGGCCGGCCGCTCGCCGAAGTTGCGGCGGTGATGCCACGGTTCCCGCAGGCCAAGGAGAACGTCAAGGTGGCAGACCGGAACTTGACTCCTGCGATCGAGGACGAGGTCGAGCGAATCAACTCCGAGCTCGGCGATCGAGGGCGTGTGCTCGTGCGACCGTCCGGAACAGAGCCCGTTGTGCGCGTGCTCGCGGAGGCCGAAGCCGCCCAGGATGCGGAGATCCTCTGTGCTAGGATCGCGGCTCTCGTGCGACGAGAGCTCGGCTGACGTTCCCGACGAAGGGAACGAGCGCTCAGTCGGGCTTTTGCCGTTTTCGGGAGACTGCTTTCGGAAAACCGCGAATCTGTAGCGATGTGATCCACCCCGGGGTACACGGGGCGGCAACTGAGAGGAGCTTCGGGTGTGCGGGATCATCGGATACGTGGGCGGTCGCCCGGCCAAGGATCTCCTCCTGGACGGCCTGCAGCGGCTCGAGTACCGCGGCTACGACTCGGCCGGGCTCGCGTTGCGCGAGAACGACGGGCTCGAGTACGTCAGGGCGGTCGGCAACCTCCAGTTCCTGAAAGACGTCGCCGGACCGAACGGTTCGGTTTCGAACCATGGGCTTGGTCACACCCGCTGGGCCACACACGGTGCCGTCAACGAGCAAAACGCCCATCCGCTCACCGGCTGCGAGGAGTCGAGACTGGCGATCGTGCTCAACGGCATCGTCGAGAACTACCGTGAACTGAAGGATTCGCTCGAGGCGGACGATCACCACTTCGGCTCCGAAACCGACGCGGAGGTCGTGGTCCATCTCATCGAGCGCAATTACGACGCAGACCTCGTCGAAGCCGTTCGCGCAACGTACGCGCAGCTCGAAGGCCACTTCGCCTTCGTCGTCATTCATCGCGACCACCCCGATCTCCTCGTCGGTGCGCGGCGCCAGTGCCCGCTCGTCGTCGGCGTCGGGGAGGGCGAGATGTTTCTGGCATCGTCGATTGCGGCCTTCTTGCGGGAGACGCGCAAAGTCCAGCTCATCGACGACGGCGAGGTCGTCGCGATCACACCCGAAGGCGCGCGCTTCTTCACGAGTGAAGGCGAGATCGAGCACAAGGAGGTCGAGCCGATCGACTGGGACGACGAGAGCGCCGAGAAGGGCGGCTACGAGACGTTCATGTTGAAGGAGATCTACGAGCAGCCAGAGGCAGTCCGCGAGACCATCGGCGATCGCGCGCGGCGCGGCAAGCTCGTGCTCGAAGGGATCGGTCTCAACGAGCTCGAGATCCAGAACCTCCGTCGAATCGTGATCGTCGCGTGCGGCACGGCGTACCACGCCGCCGTGGTCGGGCGGTACATCATCGAGGAGTGGGCGCGGATCCCGGTCGAACCGGACATTGCGAGCGAGTGGCGTTACCGCAACCCGGTGCTCTCGAAGGACACGCTCGTCATCGGGATCACGCAGTCCGGAGAGACCGCCGACACAATCGCCGCCATGCGGCTCGCGCGTGAGCAGGGGGCGCGCACGCTTGCGATCACGAATCAACTCGGCACACAGGTGACGCGTGAGGTCGACGCCGTTTTGTACACGCGTGCAGGGCTCGAGATCGGCGTCGCCGCCACGAAGACGTTCACCTCGCAGGTCGCCCTGCTCTCGCTGATCGCGCTCAAGCTCGCGCAGATCCGCCGGACGCTGCCGGCCGAGGAGATCGAGTTCATCCTCGAGGAGCTCTACGACCTGCCGGAGAAGATGGAGTACTTCCTCGACGGTGACCATCCGATCGAGGAGATCGCGGAGCGGCATCACATGAAGCCGTTCTTCCTCTACCTCGGGCGCCACATCGGTCTTCCGGTCGCTCTGGAAGGTGCGCTGAAGCTGAAGGAGATTTCGTATATCCCGACGGAGGCGTATTCGGCGGGTGAGATGAAGCACGGGCCGATTGCGCTGCTCGATTCCGAGACGCCCGTCGTCTGCGTGGCGACCGATCAGAGGGTGGTCTACGACAAGGTCGTCTCGAACATCCAGGAGGTACGTGCACGCGGCGCCCAGGTGATCGCGATCGCAACGGACGGCAACGAGGACGTCCAGCACCACGCCGACGACGTCATCTACGTACCCCGGACGCCTGCCTTTCTGCAGGCCGTCCTCGCCGTCTTGCCGCTACAGCTGCTCGCCTACCGCATCGCGCGCCTGCGCGGACTGAACGTCGATCAGCCGCGCAACCTGGCCAAGACCGTCACGGTCGAGTAGCGCGAGTCAGGAGGTTGCCGCGTCGCCCGGGCGTGGCTCGTCGACGCCGGTCTCCGGCGGACCGACCGGTACGGGCCGCGGCGGACGCAGATAGAGGAAGTCGTAGGCGAGCGCTGCCAGGGCCCCGCCGACGAAGGGTCCGACGTACCAGATCCACGCGTCCGACCAGGTGTGCGAGACGAGCTCCGGCCCGAACGCGCGTGCCGGATTCATTGCGGCGCCGGTCAGCGGACCGCCCATCAGGATGTCGAGCGTGATCGTCAGTCCGATCGCGAGTCCGGCAATGGACTTGAACGAGCCGCCTGGGTCGGCGGCCGTGGCGAAGACCACCCAGACCAGGAAGAAGGTGAGGATGATCTCGATCACGAGTCCCTGCCATTGATCGACTCCGCTACCGAGCCCGGGCGAGCCGAGGTGAGTGAGGTTGCGCGGGCCTGCCGCATAGAGCCACCGCAGGAGCGCTGCGGCGGCGGTCGCAGCCGCGAACTGCATGCTCCAGTAGACGAGCGCCAGGGACGGCGCGATCCGTCTGGTGACGAGGAAGCCGAGAGTGATCGCGGGGTTGAAGTGACCGCCTGAGATGTGTCCCACCGCGGACACCATCACGGCGATCGCCAGGCCGTGTGCGAGAGCGACGCCAACAAGCGTGAGGCCGCTGTAGTAGTCCTGCGCTTGAGGCCCGTTGATGGCGGGTGCCAGGACTTTCGCGAGCGTGAGGATCGAGCCTGCGCCGATGAAGATGAGCGTGAAGGTGCCGACGAACTCGGCGAAGCCGCGCCTCAGCGGGTCGTGCTCCATCGGGAGGAAAGTACGGGGGCAGTCGGACGGAGCTACTCGGAGCTACGCCGCTTTGCTCGGCCGAGGAGCGGCCTGGCCGGAACCGGCTGCGCGGAGAGCCTCGTCGAGCGACGTGAAACTCGCAAACCTGCCTCCGAGCCGGGTCAACTCGAGAATCTGATGCACCTGCGCGTGCTCGTCCTTCGACAAGACGAGTGCGAATCCGAGGCCTCCGTCTTCCGCCGCCTGACGTCCGCCCAGCAGGGCCCCGAGGGTGGTCGAGTCGATGAAGGATGCGTCACGAAGGTCGACGACGATCGGCAGCCCTTCGTCGTGAAGCAGGGTGAGCTCGTTCTCGAGCCGTTGGGACGAGTAGGCGTCGTGCTCGCCGACGAGGGCGACGACGGCAGCCGGGGGGTCCCGTCGAGCTAGGGTGACGGAGATCGGCGCCATGGCTTTCTCACCGGTAAACGCCGGAGGGGCCAAAAGAGATTCGGGCTAGTCGCCGACGTCGCGGCGGAGCCGCTTGGTCTGCGAGCGGCGCCGTTTCTCTTCCAGACGCCGCTTCCGAGCGGCCTCGGTCGGCTTCGTGGGAACCCGCCGCCGCTCGACCTTCAGTGCCTGCCTGAGCTGCTCCACCAGGCGCTCCAGTGCCAGCTCCCGATTTCGCGCCTGGCTGCGCTCGTCCTGGGCCACCGCCCGCAGAACTGGACCTGCGCGTGCGACGACGCGCCGCTTCTGCGTGTCCGTGAGAGCGGTGGACGCTTCGACGTCGAAGACGGCTTCGACCCGTGTCTCCGACTTCTGGGCGTGCTGACCGCCGGGGCCGCTCGAACGCGAGAACCTCAACACGATTTCGTCGGCGGGAAGAACAACGGAACGCGTGACCCGAATAGACTCGCCGTCCATGGCTGCGATTCTGCTGGACGTCGACGGTGTCTTCCACGTTTCTGGCGACCCGATCGCCGGTGGCGCGGACGCTGTTCGGCGTCTTCGAGCGGCGGGGCATCGTCTGCGGTTCGTCACGAACAACACGACTCGGGCTCGATCCACGCTGGCTGAGGAGTTGAGGGCGATGGGAATCGAGCTCGACGACGAAGAGCTGCAGACGACGCCGAGAGCGGCGGCCGCGACGCTCGCGGGCCGGCGAGTCCTCGCGCTCACCATGCATGCGATCGTCGGCGAGCTCGAAGGCGTCGAGCTGGTCGGCGAGGACGCCGAGGCCGTGCTCGTCGGCGGTGCGGACGAGACGCCGGAGACGAACCTCGTCTTCAGCTACATGAATCTTGCGCGCGCGTTTCACGAGCTCGAGGGAGGTGCGCAGCTGTACTGCCTCCACAAGAACCGCTGGTGGCAGACGAAGCATGGACCGCTGCTCGACGCCGGCGCCTTCGTCGCGGGGCTCGAGTACGCGGCGGACACCGACGCGATCGTGCTCGGCAAGCCGTCGACCGCCTATTTCGAGGCGGCGTTGCAGGCGCTCGATGCCGACCCGGGCATGACCTGGATGGTCGGGGACGACATCGATTCGGACATCGGTGGTGCGCAGGCCCACGGGATGAAGTCGGTGCTCGTGAGGACCGGAAAGTTCCGGCCCGACGCCGTGGAGGCGGGTCGCGTTCGACCGGACGGCATCATCTCGTCCATCGCGCAATTACCAGATTGGCTCGAGGAGCACTTGTGATCCAACGATGACCGTCGGCGTCGACCTGATCGAGATCGAGCGTGTTCGACGCGCGCTCGACCGCTATCCGCGCTTCCGGGAGCGTTGCTTCACCGAGGCCGAGCGCGCCTACTGCGACTCGCGAGCGAATCCGGCCCAGAGCTACGCCGGGCGATTCGCCGGGAAGGAGGCGGTCGGCAAGGCGCTCGGGTTCGGCGTCGCCCGCGCCTTCGCCTGGCGCGAGATCGAGATCGCCGGCAGGCCGAAGCCCTCGGTGCACCTGAGCGGTCGCATCGCGGCGTGGGCGGAACGCGTGGGCGCAGGGGTCATCGACCTGTCGATGACGCACTCGCGCGAGCTCGCAAACGCGGTCGCGGTCGTTAACGACCAATAGTGCCCCTACAGGCAATGTCCTCCGGCTTCCGGCCCGCGATCACGCGGCGCCAGAGTCCACCCTCGTCCTTACCAAGGCTGCCAGCCTTGGCTGCGGACGAGTGCGACCTCTGGCTTGGTGCTCGCGACCCAGAAACTCGGCAACATCACCTGCAGGGGCACTGATGTTCAAGCCGCTCTACACGGCGGGCGAGATGCGCGCCGCCGAGCAGGGCCACGATGTCGGGACGCTCATGGAACGCGCCGGTCGAGCCGTCGCAGAGGCGGTCCTGCGCCGCTATCCCGAGGCTCGCCGCATCGTCGGTGTTTGCGGCAAAGGTGCGAACGGGGGCGATGGGAGAATCGCGCTCCAGGTGCTCGCGGAGTCGGGTCGGGAGACCAGCGAAGAGCTGGAGGGCGGCGCCGACCTCGTCATCGATGCCCTGTTCGGCACCGGATTCCGCGGGGAGCCGCGACCGGAGGCAACCGCGTTGATCGAACGGATCAACTCGGCCAACGTGCCGGTCGTCGCCGTCGACCTGCCCTCCGGAGTGGATGCGTCGACCGGCGAGGTCGCAGGCGCAGCTGTTCGTGCAGACGTAACGGTGACGATGCATGGCCCCAAGGTCGGCCTCGTGGTCGCTCCCGGCCGGTTTCTGGCAGGCGACGTCGACGTCGCGGACATCGGCCTCGATGGCAGCGAGACCGCGCATCGTCTCGTCACCGAGGAGATCCTCGGGCTCGTCCCGCGCAGAGGCGAGGGAGACACGAAGTACACGGCAGGGTCCGTGCTCGTCGTCGGAGGTTCACCCGGGTTGACGGGTGCTGCGTGCCTCGCCACCGAGGCAGCGTTCCGGGCGGACGCCGGCTACGTTGCGGTCTGCGTTCCCGAAGCTTCTCTGCCGGTGATGGAGACACTGCTCATCGAGGCGGTGAAGGCGCCCCGTGAGCGGCTCGACGAGTTGGCCGACCGTGCCTCGTCACTCGCCGTGGGACCGGGGCTCGGCCGTGCCGCCGCGGAGCATTCCCTCGTTCGCCGATTGCTCAAGGAACGGAACCTGCCGGCCGTCGTCGACGCAGATGCCCTCTTCGGACTCGAGCCGGAAAGCTGGCCGGCGCCGCGCGTTCTCACTCCTCATAGCGGTGAGCTTGCGCGGCTGCTCGAGGTCGACTCGGACTGGGTGGATGCTCACCGGCTCGAAGCGCTGAGGCAGGCGGTCGCGCGCTTCGAGTGCATCGTCCTGCTGAAAGGCGCCGACACCTTGGTCGGCGCGCCGGATGAGGGCGTCCTCGTGTGCACGTCTGGGACGCCGGCCCTTGCGACTGCAGGAACGGGCGACGTGCTGACGGGCGTGATCGCCGCCTTCCTCTCGAAGCGGATGGACGCGCGTCTTGCCGCCGCAGCCGGCGCCGTCGCCCACGGCCGGGCGGCACAGCTTGCGCCACACCAGGTAGGGCTTGTTGCCTCGGACGTCATTGATTCGCTGCCGCTTGCGCTCGCCTGATGCACCGTTCGGAGATCACCGTCGATCTCGGAGCTCTCCGGCGCAACGTGCGGACGCTGCGTCGCGTCCTCGACGGCGCGCATCTCTGGGCGGTGGTGAAGGCGGATGGCTATGGACACGGCGCGGTCGACGTCGCCGGTGCTGCCCTCGGCGCCGGCGCGACCGCCCTGTGCGTGGCGACGATCCCGGAGGGGCTCGCGCTCAGAAACGACTATCGAATGGAGCGCATCCTCGTTCTCGGTCCGGCGGGGTCGAACCGAGAGGTTGCCCAGGCGCGCGAGGCCGCGCTCGAGCTGGCGATTGCGAACGGAGAGATCCCGGAAGGAATACGGGTGCACCTGAAGCTCGACACGGGGATGGGCCGGTACGGTCTGGCCGAGCTGCCCGTGCCTCCGGCCGAGGTCGTGGGTCTGATGACCCATCTCGCCACGGCCGACAACGATCTCGACTTCGCCCGCGTGCAACTCGACCGCTTCCGCACGGCGACCGCCGAGTACAGCCATCTCACTCGTCATGCCGCGAACAGCGCCGCCACGCTGCGGCTGCCAGAATCGCATCTCGACGCTGTCCGCTGCGGAGTCGCTCTCTACGGCCTGTCACCCTTCAACACGGATCCGATGGACGACGGCCTCGAGCCGGTTCTCTCCTGGCAGTCGGCCCTGGCGCAGGTAAAGCGACTCGAGCCGGGCCAGAGCGTGGGCTACGGCCGGCGCTTCCTCGCCGCGGAGCCGACCTGGATCGGGATCGTTCCCGTCGGCTATGCCGACGGCTTTCGCCGTGATCTCACGGGGACCGAGGTGCGCGTGGCCGGCGAGCCGCGGCGCGTGGTGGGCACGGTGTCAATGGACTCCTTCGCGGTCGAGCTCGACCGCGAGCTCCCTGTCGGAGCGCCCGTCGTTCTCCTCGGCCACGGGGTTCTGGCGGAGCAGCATGCCGCCGTCGCCGGCACCATCAACTACGAGCTGGTCTGCCGGATCGAGAGCGATCCGTTGCGTTCTCGCAGAACCGTCGTCGATGCCTGACTCCGAATCGAATGTCGAGCAGGTTCACGTGCGGTTCGGCGAGACCGCGCCCCTCGTCGCAGAGCACGCTCAACGGCAGATCGAGCAGGTGCGCGAGCAGATTCGATCGTTCATCCTCCCGAACGGGGACGAGCATACGCTCGACGCCGGCACCGGCGCGGGAACGCTCGCGCTCGCGCTGGCACCGCTGGTGGCCGACGTGGTCGGGGTCGACATCGTCCCCGAGCTGCTGGAGCATGCACGCGAGGGTGCGCCCGACAACGTGACGTTCGTCGAGGGGAACGTCACGAGCCTGCCGTTCGAGTCGGGGACGTTCGACCTCTCGTGCTCGCGCCGCACGCTCCATCACATCGCCCGACCCGAGCGTGCCGTCGCCGAGCTGGCGCGCGTCACGGCGCCGGGTGGGCGCGTCTTCGTCGACGACCAGATCGCTCCCGTCGACCCGCTCGTCGCCCTCGAGCTCGACCGCTTCGAACGCGCCCGCGATCCGTCGCATACACGCACGCTGCCCGACACGGATCTCCGCAGCCTCTTCGATGCGAACGAGCTCGTCCTTCAGCGCACCCACTTCCAGACGCACACGCGGCAGCTGGACTACTACCTCGACCTCGCCGGCTGTCAGGGCGAGGCCCGCGAGCGGGCGCGGAAGCTGTCGCCCGGCGGGCCGGAGTCGTACGTTGCCGAGAGCTGTTGGTACCTGCTGTTGAAGCCAAAGCCGGGTTAATTCCTGTAACCGGCGCGTGCCGACAGACGCGCCAGCAGACCAGGCGCGAGTGCTTGCGCGACGGCGGCAGCGCGATACCAGCGCGGCACGAAGGTCTCTCGCCGGTCGCGGTCGATCGCCTTCAAGACCTGCCGGGCGACGTGGTTCGGCTCGACGACCACTCGTCGCAGGAGTGCGCTGCGTAGCACCGTCGCCTGCGGGAATCCCTCCGTCTCGACGAAGCCCGGATTCACGGTGTGCACGTGAATTCCGCGCGGCCGTAGCTCGATCGCGGTGGCCCGGGAGAAGGCCAGCTGCGCGTGCTTCGATGCGGAGTATGGCCCGCCCGGTCCGAGCGCAACCGTGCCTGCGACGGAGACGATGTTGACGACGTCCGACCGTCCGGCCGCCTCCAACCCCGGCAGGAAAGCGCGGAGGCACCAAACGCCGCCCAGATAGTTCACCCTGACCAGCTCCTCGAGCCGGCCTGGCTCGATCGACATGAAGCCCCGACGGCCCGGGATGCCCGCGTTGTTCACGAGGAGCTCGATACGCGGATGGCGTCCGAGCACGGCTGCTGCCACGCGCTCGACGTCCTCGCGCTTGCCGACATCGCAGACCTCGTATTCCGCGCCCAGCTCCTGGGCAAGCGCGCGCAGCCGATCCTCTCTTCTCGCCAGCAGAACGACCTGCGTATCGCGTGCCGCGAGTGCACGTGCGATCGCCTCGCCGATTCCGCTCGAAGCACCGGTGACGACGGCTACCTGCAGACGCGAACGTGCCGGGTCGCGGCGAGAGTGTGTCCGCCGGCGTCGAAGGCGACGGCGCGGAGCGCATGCTTCCCGGTCCGAGCGGAGCCTCGCTTCCACGAGCCCGAGTAGAGATCGGCTGTGCCCTTGCGGTCGATGCCGATCTGCTTCCCGTCGGCGAAGAAGCGGACCGAGCGCAGGCGCTTGTTCGAGCTCGCGACGACGACCAGGCCGGCCGTCTTCCCGACGCACTGGTTCTCAGCGGGGGTCACCCAGGTCAGAGCGGGCCCGGCGACCCCCGTGACCTTCACCCGACGGAACGAGGTGTTCGGCAGGATCTCGTCGCCGACGGAGTCGACGTTCTTCGCCTCCTGGAAGTCGGACGCCGAAAGCACGACCCGCGTCCGGCCCTTCGGAATCCGTGCTGCAGCTTTGGGAATTGGGAAGAGGGCGATCCCCGACAAGGGGTCGTAGACCACCGCGCCGACGAGCACCCCCCGGTACCCGATCACGAGCGACAGCGGATCCACTCCTGCGCCCTTGTCTGTCACCCGAGCGACGATCGTCGGTCGTCCCGCGGTCACACGGCGTGTCAGCAGCCGGATCTTCGGAGGGGTCACGTCGTTGACCCAGGACCGAAGGATGTACGCGCCAGGCAGCGGCCGGTTCGAGAACGGATCGGAGCTCGAGTCGACTGCGATCCAGAAGCGCTGCACCTTCGGGAACGATGCTCCTGCCGCGCCGATGTCGACGTGGTAGTCGAACATCAGCTGATTGGCGTTGACGGGCGTTCCGGCGTATCCCTGGACGTCCCGTTCGTTCGGCGAGCCGAGAAACCACGGATCGACCAGTGAGCCCGCCCGCGCTGCTTCGACAGCGACGCCCAGGTTCGCGACCGGTGTGTCGATGCTCGTGACGTACAGCGTTTCCGATCCGGTCTCGTCCATCGGCGGACCGACGTAGTCGGGCGGCGGGCCGAAGGGCGCGGCAGGACAGCAGTACGCCGAGACGCGGTTCGGCCCGTTGACGGTGTTCCCCACCTGGAACTTGACGAGACGCTTCGCCTCGATCTGCGCCAGCTGCGGCCGGCCGACGTAGAACTCGTACGGGATCTTCCGCGTGACTGCGCCCTGCCGAAGGAGGATGAATCCGAAGTCCTCGCCGACTGCCGCGGCGGCGCTCCCGCGGGCCACCGCGACGAGATCCGCCTCGCCACCGGGGGGAATCGTGAGCAGCGGCGGCAGTTCGAGTGAGGCGCCGCTGGTTGCTGCTTGCGGGGCGAGCTCCACCTCCCATTGCCCCGCACCGCCCCCGGCGTCCGTGACCCGGACGACGAGCGCGCGACTGTCTGCCCCTTTGGTGACGTCCAGGTCCTGGAACGAGAGCGAGGCCGGGTCGGTGAACACTTCCGGCTTCGCGGCGCGCGGCAAGTCGACGAGACCGCCGCCGCCGAGGGTCACGGGTGCCTCCTGTCGGCGCGCGGTATCAGCCCAGGCGGCGCCTGCCGTCGACATCAACGCGGACTTCACCTGCTGCGGGGACCAGCCCCGATGGAGTTGGAGCAGAAGCGCGGCGCTGCCGCTCACGTGCGGCGCCGACATACTCGTGCCGTCGAAGACCGCGAACGGCGATCCGCCGCTGAACTCCGGCAGCGTCGACGAGAGGATGGATCCTCCCGGCGCGGACACGTCCGGCTTCAACAAATGCCCGAACGCGGTCGGCCCACCGGACGAGAAGCTCGTGACGATTCCACTCCGTCCCGTGTTGACTCGCTGGATGAGGTTGCCGATCGTGATGCTCGCGGTGCCGCCGGTGGCGGCGACGTAGTCGCGCAGGTGTGAGCCGTCGAGGTCGCTGATCATCCCGGCGGGCACCGGCAGCTGCAGCGGGATCGAGTTTGCCTCGCCCGGGCGATTGTCGACGAGCACGAGCCCGATGGCTCCGGCCCGTGCCGCGCGGATCGCCTTCGAGACGAAGGTGCAGTGGCCGCGTGAGACGAGCGCGATGTCGCCGCTGAGTGATTCGGGTGGCAGAGGAGTTCGGGCGGCGTTGTTCGTGTCGCTGTCCGGACCGCAGAGCCTCCGGTCGACGGGCTTGCCGTCCACGGCAGTCAGGACGCTCACGTCCACGAGTCGATGTGTCGTCGTGGCAAAGGCCGCGGGGAACCGCGTTCCCGCCGCTCCAGCGATCGGAATCTGCTGCACGCTCGTCGGGGCACCGGGTGTGCGCACGGCAAGAATCGGCGTGAACACGTGCGTGTTGGAGACGGCGGCAACGGTGATCGCGTCAGGTGCGGTTCCCGGGGATCCGACCGAGCCCATACCGAAGTCGTCGCGATCGTTTCCGGCGGAGATGACCGACACGACGCCGGCTGCGGCGACGTTTCGTACGACGTCGATCATCGCGTCGTTCGCCGGCTCGGTCTCGGCGCCGCCGCCGGAGAAATTGATCACGTCCATCCCGTCGCGCACGGCGGATTCGAAGGCCGCTGCGATCTCCGGCGTGTTCGCCGTGTCGCCGATCGGCGTCGGGATGTCGAACACGCGGTAACTGCCGATGTACGCACGAGGTGCGACGCCGGTCAGCCCGCAGGTCGGCGGATGGTCCCGTCCACCGGGTGAGCACGTTCCCGAGTCGCCGGCGGCGATCCCGGCCACATGAGTTGCGTGGAACGAGGCGTGGCGGTCGATCGGAAGCCGTCCGCGTCGTCCCGAATTGGGCCCGGGAAAGGCGCGGGCGACGATCACCTTCGGCGTCGTGTACTTGGTCTGCCCTTTCGGAAAGCCGGCCGGATACGAGTAACCGCTTGGGCTGAGGAAGGGGTTCGTTGCGTCGACGCCGTCGTCGACGATCCCGATCTTCATTCCGTCTCCGCGGACACCTGTCAGCGTTTGCAACTCCGTCGCGCCGATCACTCCGGTGCTCGTGTCCGTGGCAAGGTGGTAGCGGATGCTCGGATAGACGTGACGGGCGAAGCGCAGGCGTGCGAGCTGCGGCAGCCTCGTCACCGGAAGGGAGACGGTCAGGCCGTCGAGGACGATCTGAAACCTCCGGTCGATCAGGGCCTGTGGGATGGCCCGGCGCAACTCGTTCGCGGCAGCGCGTTGCGCCGCGACGACGCGAGCGAGATAGCTGCGCGAAGCCCGACTCGTGAGGTCGAGCTTCCGCGTTGCTCCGATGCTCGAGAAGGTTCTCCCGGACCACGCTGCGAGCGGCGGAAGCGGGAGGCCGACGATGACGCGGATCCGTCCCGAAGCCTGGTTCCGCGGAATCGTGACTGTTCCGGCGCGGACGCGAGGCAGGGTGACGTCGCCGAAGGTGCGGTTGATCGGGGTGAGGGACGCGCCTGCCGGAAGTGCCGACGCCAACGCCGCCGCGACTGCGATGGGGCCCACGAACCGGCGCAAGGCATCGCAATGTAGCGGATGCGGCGGCCAGGGCCCTGCCCCGCGGCGCCGCATTATGCTCGCGCACATGACTCGTATCTACGAAGGGAAGCGCGGCCTGGTTCTCGGCGTCGCGAACCGCAGGTCGATCGCGTGGGCGATCGCCAAGCGGCTGGCCGAGGCCGGGGCCGAGCTCGCGTTCACCTACCAGGGCGACCGCATCGAGAAGAGCGTGCGTGATCTGGCGGGCTCGGTGTCGAGCCCGCTCGTGACGGAGTGCGACGTCCGCTCGGACGAGGACGTCGAGCGGGTCTTCCGAGAGGTGGGGGAGACCTTCGACGGCGGTCTCGACCTGCTCGTGCACTCCGTTGCCTTCGCGGCGGCGGAGGATCTCGAGGGCCGGTTCACCGACACACCGCGCGATCGTTTCTGGCTCGCGCTCGACGTGAGTGCCTACTCGCTCGTGTCGTGCGCTCGGGCCGCAGAGCCGCTGATGGAGGCGAGAGGAGGGGGTTCGATCCTGACGATGACCTACCTCGGTGGCGAGCGCGCGGTCCCCCACTACAACGTGATGGGCGTCGCCAAGGCGACGCTGGACGCCTCTATGCGCTACCTCGCCTGGGATCTCGGCACGAAGAACATCCGCATCAACGCCATCTCGGCAGGACCGGTGCGCACGCTGGCCGCACGATCGATCGCCGGCTTCCCGACGATGGAGGCGATCGTGGAGGAACGCTCGCCGCTCCATCGACATGTCGACGCCGATGATGTCGGCGCCGCCGCCGCCTACCTCCTCTCGGACGACGCGCGCAACGTCACAGCAACGACGCTGTACGTCGACTCGGGCTATCACGCCATGGGGATGTAGCTGGTCTAGCTACTGAGCGTAAGTCCATGAGCACAGGCGGCGAAGGCCCGATCATCCGAGCCGGATGATGCCGAGGGCCGCCGGCGGGACTCACGCTTGTTGTCGAACTTGATCGAGCTGGGCACCGAGCGGCGGCACGACGAACGACGCCTGTCAGGCGTGCGAGAGGTCCTGCTGCTCGCCCCGCGCGGGTATTGCGCCGGCGTGGAGCGCGCCGTCCAGGTGGTCGAGGAAGCGCTCACGCGTTGGGGCCCTCCGATCTACGTCCGCAAGCAGATCGTTCACAACGTCCATGTGGTTCGCGGGCTCGAAGAACGCGGCGCAATCTTCGTCGAAGACGAAGAGGAGGTGCCGCTCGGCGCACGCATCGTCTTCGCGGCGCACGGCGTGAGCCCCGTGGTCTACGAGCGCGCTCGGATGCGCGGGTTGCAGACCATCGACGCGACCTGTCCGCTGGTTGGGAAGGTGCATGCCGAGGCCCGCCACTACGCAGCGACCGGCTACTCGATCATTCTGATCGGCCACGCCGGGCACGAAGA
The DNA here is from genome assembly GCA_046735315.1 of Actinomycetota bacterium. Lineage (GTDB taxonomy): Bacteria > Actinomycetota > Thermoleophilia > Gaiellales > Gaiellaceae > 3-1-20CM-4-69-9. The sequence continues at coordinate 32,572 of JBKPTB010000032.1, read as the reverse complement.
GGTCGAGGGAACGATGGGAGAGGCGCCGGAAGCGATCCTCCTGATCGGGTCGACCGAAGAGGCCGAATGCGTGACACCGAGGCGCCTGGACAAACTCGCCTATCTGACGCAGACGACGCTCTCGGTGGACGAGACGGCGGCGATCGTCGCCGTGCTGCGCAGGCGCTTCCCGGGGATCGAAGCGCCTGCGCGGGAGGACATCTGCTACGCGACGACGAACCGGCAGCGCGCCGTCAAGGAAACTCTCGCCGAGATCGACTTCCTGCTTGTGATCGGGTCGAGCAATAGCTCGAACTCCAACCGACTGGTGGAGGTCGCGCGCGCGAACGGCGTCGCCACGCGTCTGATCGAGGACGTGAGAGCGATCGACGAGACGTGGTTCCCGGGTGTGGGATGCGTGGGCGTCACTGCCGGCGCCTCGGTGCCCGAGTGGCTCGTACAGGACGTCGTCTCCTGGTTCCGCGAGCGCGGTGTAAGTGAGGTCCGCTCTCATGAGGTCGTCAGTGAAAACGTCAGCTTCCGCCTTCCTCTGCAGGTCCGAGCGATCCGAACTGAGGCAGTCGAAGATGAATGACGCTCAAACCGCCAGGAGCCGGACCATCAGGGTCGGAGGGCTCGACGTCCACGTCTGGGTCGTCGGCGAAGGAGAGCCTGTGGTGCTCGTTCACGGATACGCCGTCTCGGGGCGCTACATGCTCCCGCTCGCACATGCGCTGGCGCGAGACTACGCGGTGTTCACCCTCGAGTTGCCCGGCTTCGGACGCAGTCAGAAGCCGCCGGTCCCGCTTCGGATCAGCGGCCTCGCCGACGCGCTTGCGGACTGCCTGGACACGCTCGGGCTCGAGCGTCCGCCGCTCGTTGCGAACTCGATGGGCTGCCAGGTCGTGACCGAGCTCGCCGTGAGCGTTCCGGAGCGAGTGGGTCCGCTGACGCTCATCGGGCCGACCGTGGATCCGGCGCAGCGGCGCGCCCGGCGCCAGCTATGTCGCGCGCTCGGCGAGTCTGTGCGGGAACCGCTGCCGCTGCTCTCGCTCGCCGCGCGTGACGGGCTCACGATGGGCATCGGTGCGTTGCTTGCGACCGCACGTTCGGTACTCGCCGATCGGATCGAGGATCGGTTGCCGATGATCGATCAGCCCACGCTCGTCGTGTGCGGCGAACGCGATCAGTTCGTCAGCAGACAGTGGCGCGAGCGCGTGACGGCTCTGCTGCCCCGAGGTCGGCTAGCGGTCGTTCCGCGTGAGCCCCACGCGGTCCACTTCACGCGCCCGCGGCTCGTGAGCCGCCTCGTTCGGGAGCTGCTCGTCGAGGAAGCTGAGGAGACAGGAGGTCAGCTCGTCAGGAGCCTCCCACATCGGAACGTGGCCGCATGGGAGGAGGACGAGCTGGGAGCCGGGCAGGATCCGCTGCCATTCCTCGGCTATCCGCACCGGTATGAGCCGGTCACGTTCGCCCCAGATCAGAAGCGTGGGCGCTCGAACGGACGCGAGGTCGGCGCGCACGTCTCGGCTCGACACGAAGACCACCCCATGGAGCAGGCCCAACGGGCCGGCGCGAACGGCGTCCCCAAGGACGGTCGGAAAACGCTCCCGGACGTCGTAGAGCGTGCCTAGCAGCTGCAGGGCGCGACTCGGCAGAGGCCGTCCGCACGGGATTCCAGCCGGAGAGACGAGGGCGAGGCGGTGGACGAGCTCAGGCTCGTTGGCCGCGAGCTCGGCTGCAACGAGGCCACCAAGGGAGTGGCCGACCAGATCGACGTTCCGGAGGCCCACAGCCTCGAGCCAGCGGCTGAGCCAGGCGGCGAGCTCGGGGGCGCCCAGCTGAGACCCCAGTCGGGGGAGGTCGAGTACGTAGACGAGCCGCTGTCGAGCGAGGCGCAGACAGACCTGCGACCACCAGCGCCAGGAACCCGAAAGACCATGCACGAGCACGACCGGTGGGCCCTCCCCCGCGACCCGGTACCGGACCGGCCCTCCTTCGATCTCTACCTGGCCGAGCTCCACGTCAACCAGTGTGTCACCAGCGGGAGCCGGCGCCGCCCGTCAGACGGGCTGCATGGCGGCCCGGGCGCCCGCCTCGCACGCAGCCCTCAAGGCATGCTCCAGCGGATTGTGTCGCGCCAGGGCGACGAGGAGCGCTCCCGCGAACGCATCGCCGGCGCCGAATGCCGAGCGTCGCTCCACCGGCTCCGCAGCGGCCCTTTCGACTTGGTCTCCTCGGACGGCGATCGCGCCGGCCGAGCCGAGCTTGACGACGGCAAGGTCGAAGCGCGACGCAAGAGCTCTGGCAGCCTCCTCTGGCTCGGCTCCCGTGACAGCGAGTCCTTCCTCGGCGGTCGCCAGGACGACGTTTGCACCGGCTGCGAGTTCGAGGTCGGCGAGCTTCGGCGACGCCAGGTCGACGGCGGCCCAGCGGCCGCCGAACCGTTCGAGCGCAGCACGACCCGCGTCTCTCGACCCGGTCTGAAACAGCGCGAAGCCGGACACGAGCAACGCTTGATCGTCGAGCAGTTCAGGGATGTCCAGCGGTGAGAGTCGCGCGTTCGCTCCTCGGTGCGCGACGACACTTGCGCCGAGCGAGACCGCGGCACCGGTCGACAGCTCCGAATCGCGAGCGAGCTTGGCCGTGATGTGGCGTTCTTCGAGCGCACGTGCGACGAGTTCCGCCGAAGCATCGGAGCCGACGCGTCCCACAACAGTTGCGTCCGCTCCTGCTTCGGTAGCGGCGACTGCCGCATTCACCGCCGTCCCCCCTGCGCGAACGATTACGTCCGCGTGGATCCGCGACCCGTCGGGTGGTGACTCGGCGCAGAGGACGTCCAGCATGACGTCGCCGACCGCAGCGAAGCGAATGCGTGACTCAGCCGACAGCGCGGCTGCCCGCGAGCGAGACGATCTCGTTGACGTCGGGAGCGGCCAACAGCCGCGCTGCACGCTCCGGAGCAAGCGTGGCGACGAACCCGTCGACCAGAGCCGCAGCCTCTTCGTAGGCGGCCGCGGCCCCGTCGTCGTCGCCGAGCTCATAGAGGACCTTGCCGAGGGCGGCGCGGGCTCGCCAACGCGCGGGAGGCCCGACGAGCTCATCGGCGAGTGCCACGGCGGCGTGCAGCGCTTGCAACGCCTCGTCCCGGCGCCCGAGCTTGGCGAGTGCTTGTCCGAGGACTTCGAGCGAGCGCGCTTCGTACTTTCGGCGCTTCGTTCGGCGAGCGATCTGGATCGCGCGGTCCGCCCATTCGACTGCCGACGCGGGCGACTCGGCGAGGAAGGCGATCTCGGCCTTGCTGGACGCGAGCCGGCCGGCGATCAGCCAGGTCGTCCACGCGGTCGCTTCGGCGGCTCCTTCCCAAAGGGCCGGCCACGAAGCCTGAGCTTCGCCGACGTCCCCGGCCAGAAGCCGGGTGAGCAGCAGGTCGGAGCCGGCGAATTGCCTGGGCATGCCGAAGCCGCCTGCGGGCGACAGCGACAACGCCTCCTCGCTACGGTTGCGCGCCTCGTCGAGGTCGCGCAGTTCCCGGTAGACGAGGGCGGAGTAGTTGAGCAAGACCTGGCGCGGCTGCCCGAGCTCTTGCGCTATCTCGAACAGCTCGTCGAAGATGACGATCGCCTCTTCGTGACGGCCCAGTCCGGCAAGCGCGAGCGCTTCCATGCCACCGCCGCGCAGGAGGGATTCCGCACTGTGAACGTCGCTCGCGACGGCCCGCGTTCGTTGCGAGAGCCCGACCGAGCGCTCGTACTGACCGGACCAGTACAAGGCGTCTGCGTGGAGATGGAGATGCTGCCTCAGGTCGAGCGCTCTCGTTCCGGTGACCCAGAGGTCGAGTGCTCGATCCCCGAGCTCCAGAGCCTGGTCGATGTCGTCGTCCTCTTTCCCTCGCATTGCGAGGCCCTGGCTCTTCGCCGCGAGCGCCGCCGCGACGGCGGTCTCGTCGCCGACCTCCTTTGCGAGTACCAACGCCTCCTCAGCAAGCACGAGCGTTTCCGCGTCCTGCTCGGTCCACAGCGTCGCGTGCGCCCGCGCGATCAACGCGTCCAGCCGCTGCTGACCTTGAAGCTCCGGCACCAGCTCACCGAGCTCCTGATCGGCGCTCGGGTAATCGCCCAGCTCGACGAGTGCGAGCCCCCGCTGCAGGCGGATACTTCGGCGCTGGTCATCGTCATCGGCCAGCTCGAGGGCTCGCGAATAGAGATCGACAACCGCTCCCTTGGCCCAACCGCGGCGGGCTGTTTCGGCCGCGGCGAGCAAGTAGGGGATCGCTCGCGCCGGCTCTCCGGCTTCGCGCCAGTGATAAGCGAGGATCGCGGAGAGAGTTTCTGTGGCGTCCGCGAGCGTTTCCTCCACATAGCGTGCGACTGCGGCATGGCGCTCGCGGCGTGCAGTGCGCGGCACGATCGAGTACGCAACCTCCCGTATGAGCATGTGCTTGAAGGTGAACTGAGGGTCTCCGGAAAGTTGGCTCGACGAGTCGCGGCGCACGAGATCCCGCGCCTCGAGGACTCCCAGCGTCTCGTCGATGTCCTCGATCCCCCCCGCCGCCTGTACCACGCCTCGCCAGAAGGTCTTGCCGACCACGGCGGCCGAAAGCAGCGCCGTCCGGGCATCGGCTGGAAGTGCGTCGATCCGGCCTGAGATCGCCTCCCTCACAGTGACGGGCAGATCGTCGCCCCCGCCGAGTTCCGCCACGGATGCCGCGAGCTCCTCGAGGAAGAGGGGATTGCCGCCGGCCACCTCGACGAGCCGCCCGAGATCGAGCGAGGCCTCGTCGGGAGGGATGAGCTGGGCGGCGAGCGCTTCGGCTTCGTGTGGCGACAGGGGTTCGAGCGGAATGGTCGTCTGCGCGGCGAGGCCGCTGCCCCACGTCGGTTGCAGGTCGAGCAACTCGGGTCGGGCTGCGGCTACGAGCATCACGGGAGAATCGCGAACGTGTTGGGCGAGGTACTCGAGCAAGGCGATCTCACTGCCCTTTGCCCAGTGGACGTCCTCGAACACGAACACCGTGGGCTGCGCCAAACCCGCGGACTCGATGAAGCGTCGAGCTGCGAAAAAGAGGAGCAGGAGATGCGGGACGTCGTCGTCCGGGGCCAGTCCGAGCAGGAGCGCGAGATAGCGGAAGGACTCGGCGCGCTCGTCTTCCGGGAGAAGCTCGTCCACGGCGCATTGCAGCTTCACGCGGGCAACGTTCGGCGGATCCGACTCGAGGATTCCGCTCGCGTCGTGAACGATGCGGGCGAACGCTTGGTATCCGGCTTGATCCTCGTACGGCAGGCACCGGCCACGAAGGACTCTCCCGCCGTCCGCCTCGACGAGTGCTGCCGTCTCCCGGCACATGCGGGTCTTGCCGATCCCGGGCGGTCCGACGAGTGTGATCAAGTGCGGCCGGCGCTCCGTCAGTGCCCGGCTCCACGCCGACCGCATCAGCTCGAGCTCGCGGACGCGGCCGACGAGGGCCCTGACCCCGGCCGGCCGCTCCGACGGGGAGAGGATGGGCTCCTCGGCGAGCCACGCCTCGACGGACTCGGCCTTGCCTTTGGCCTCGACGGGCGTACAAGCCGTGTAACGCATGACGTGGCGAGTTGCGCGGTGCGTCGCTCTGCCGACGATCAGGCGCCCCGGAGGAGCGGCCGACTGGAGGCGCGAAGCAGTGTTGACGACGTCGCCGGTCGCCAAGGCGCCGCCGTCCTGACCGCTATCCAGTGAGACGAGCGCGTCGCCGGTATTCACTGCGGCGCGTGCGGCCAGATCGAGCCCATGCTCGCGGTTGAGCTCTTCGATCCCCTCGAGAACGCGCAAGCCTGCGCGGACCGCGCGCTCGGCGTCGTCCCCGTGTGCGACGGGAGCGCCGAATACAGCCATGACTGCGTCGCCGATGAACTTCTCGAGCACACCGCCGTGCTGCTCGATGCGCCGTTTCGCATTCGCGTGATAGAGCTGCAGTGCGTCGCGCACGTCTTCTGGATCGGCCTGGTCAGACCTCGCGGTGAACCCGACCAGGTCGACGAACAGAATGGAGACGAGCTTGCGCTCCTCGCGCGGGGACGCGGGCGCTTCGAGACGGGTGCCGCAGCTATTGCAGAAGCGAGACTGCGCCGGATTCTCCGCCCCGCAATTCGCGCAGAGAAGCCTCCCCTCTCCTGCGACCTGCGGACCCGTCATGGCCCCAGTCTGGCGTCTTGGTCGGCGCGGTGCCAAATCGCTTCGGCGTCCAGGCTGGTCAACGGGCTTGTGTCGCGGACCACGTGACGTCCTTCAGCCGCAGGCCCACGCGCCTGTTCCCTCCCGTCGTCTCGACGAGCCTCGGGACGTCCACGGTCACGAGATGCCAGTCTCGCTTCGCCGCAACCACGGTTCGACGGCCGTCCACCGTGATGTGACGTGGGAGCGAGGAAGGGGCGAAGCGGAGCGCGAGCCGTCCGGCTCCGTAGATCCAGAACGGCGCATGCGTCTCGCTCATGTAGCGACCCGAGCTCGTATCCGCGTACCAGCCCTGACAGAAGATCGGTCTCGTATGGACGGGCTCCGTGCGCTTCGGCAAGAAACCGATGCGGTCGCGCTGGAAGAGCCAGACCGGGCCCGCAGTCCGCTGCACCGTCCAGCCGTGAGTGAGGAGCCCTCGCGCGGCGAACCAGCCCGAGCTCGGCACGGCGGGGTTGCGGATGTAGAGCCCCCGGTGCAGCGCGATCGAGCGGACGCCCAGCCGGTCCAGCTCGTCCGACATGCCGCCGCTCCAGTCGCCGCAGTTCAGACGCTGAAGCCTGTCGGCGAGCGCCTTCGCCTGCTTCGGAGCGGTCGTCGAGTAACCAGCCGGCCTTTGGCGTTGCCCTGCGGTGTCGTACCAGAGATACACGCTCCCATAGTGGACGCCGGGATCGAAGACGGGAAGCTCGAGCAACCGTCCCGCAGTCAGCGGCGCCGCGCCGCTCGGATCCCCCGGCGCGGACTTTCCGTAGACGCGCGCATGGAGGTCGACGAGCAGCACTGCAATCGCGAGGACCACGACGATCGTTCGGCGCGTGTGGGCAAGCGCGAACGCAAACAGTGCGGCGATGCAGAGGCAGGCGATCGGGAGGAGGCGCTCGGGTACACGCGGAAAGCGGAACGGCGGCAGCGCATGCCAGATCGCCGAGTAGACCGGCGTCCGGGTTCCAAGCGCCAGGACGATGGGAACTGCCGCGCCGAGACCGAGCAGCGCGGCGAGCGCGAAACGGCGAGTGCGTACGAGGAGGATCAGGCCGGCGAGCGCAACGAGCGGTGTCGCCCACCCCAGGAAGACGAACTGCTCGCTGCGGGCATGGTCGACATGCCGTGAGACGAAGTCGCCGACGCGGGCCGAGTAGAACGAGATCTCGTTGAGCGACCGGCCGCCGGACTGCGTCGAGCCCTTGATCACCGTCTGGCGCACGAGGATCCCGGCTGCGACCGCGGCGAGCGTCACCGCGCCGGCTCCCGCGAGGAGGAGGCGGTCACGCGTCCGGCACAGTGCATACGCGGCGAAGAACGGAATCGCGCCGAGCGCGAGATGCACCTGGCCCGAGAGCGGGATCGAGGCGACTGCCGCAGCGGAGGCCAACAGCCACCAGGCGCTCCCGCGTCGTGCACGTTCGAATGCCCAGAGCGCGGCCGGAATCAGGATCGAGATCGGTCCGAGGAGGTGCCCGACGCTCTGGATGACACGGTACGGCGCGATCGCGAACGCGAGCCCGCCGGCCAGCGCGGGTCCCCGCGGCAACCCGAGCTCACGCAGCCAGGCGCACGCCGCCAGCCCCGCGAGGCCGTACAGGAGGATCTGCAAGGTGTTCCAGCCACCGACGAGCCCGAAGACCGCCGCGAGCGGCCAGAAGAGGAGGCCGAAGGGCCACCCGGGGTAGTTCGGCTGCGGCTTCGCCTCGGGCCGGAACGTGTAGGGGTCCCGCCACGGAACGCGGCCGTGCCCGAGCTGGTGGCCGACGAGCCAGTAGTGGTACAGCGTCTGCAGGTGGTCCCCGGGCGAAGCTTCGCCGTGGGCGGGCGCGCCTCCGGAGAGAAAGTGGGACCGAGCGTGCAAGATCGCCGGCCACGTTGTCGCGGCGCCCGCAGCCAGGTAGAGGGCAGCGCCGAGCGCTACATAGCCTGCGCGGCGCGAAGTAGCTCGTCGAAGTCCGGCACCTCGGCCGTGTCGTAGCGCCATGCGCCGAGGACCGTACCGTCCTGATCGACGAGAAAGGCACTTCTCTCGGGGACGTGCTCGTGTCCGCGGAACTCTCCCTCCACGCCGAACGCTCGGGTCGCCTCGCCGTTCCAGTCCGACAGAAGTGGGATGTTCAGGTCGAGCGCCTGCGCCCAGGCGATGTGCGTCCACTGCGAATCACGTGAGATGCCGAACGGACGGACGCCTGCCTGATCGAACTCCGCGCTCCTGTCACGCAGGAGCTCCAGCTCGTGCGTTCAGGTGGAGGACCAGTCGAAGAGATAGAAGAGGAACAACGCTCGCCCGTCTCGGACGAGCTCCTGGATCGTTCGTCGCTGGTGTGGCGCGGTCCAGACCGACGCGTCAGGAACTCGATCGCCCACCTGCAGCATCGCTCGAGCCTACTGGGCCAGCTGAGGCTCGGCGGCGATTTCCGTCGCGTCGGCGATCTCGCTCACGACTTCGACGATGTCGCGATTCGCATTGAACACGCGAAGCTGTCGGTCGGCGCCGTTGCCGTTCGCGACGATCTCCTCGATCACCTCGAGTTCCCGCTCCGAGCCGAGCTCGCGGGCGTGCGGCTCGATCTCCCCGAGCGTCCTGCGGATGAGCTGTGCGACGGGCACGCGGTTGCGCCGTCCCGTCGCCAGGTCCATCAGCGGCGCCTCGAGGCCATATCGCCCAGCGAGCCACTTGTTCTCCGTCGTTAGGATCCGGTGGTAGGACGGAATCTCCTCACCGCGCTCGAACCGCTCCGAGTAGAGCTTCACGAGTGCCTGGCAGTACGCGACGAGGGCGACGACGTGCTCCATCCGGGTGACGGCGTCGCAGATGCGGATCTCGATCGTCCCCAGTCGCGGATGCAGGCGGATGTCCCACCAGATGTGCGTGTAGTCGGCGATACAGCCCGTCTTCTCCAGCTGGCCGACCACCTCGGCGTAGTCGTCGTAGCTCTCGAATCGCGGAGGAGGCCCCGACCGGGGAAACGCGGCGAAGATCATCTGGCGGCTCGACCGTAGACCGGTCGGTTCACCGCGCCAAAACGGTGAGCTTGCCGAGAGCGCCAGCAGCGGTCCGAGCTGCGGCAGGAGCCCGTTGACGACCTGGATCGCTTTCTCTGGGTCGTCGACGGCCACGTGGACGTGCAGGCCGAAGATGAGCTCGCGGCGTGCGACGTACTGCATCTGGTCGATGAGCGCCCGGTACCGGTCGCGCGCGGTGATGCGCTGTCGCTCGAAGAGGCTGAACGGGTGTGTCCCCGCCGAGCCCACGCGCAGGCCCTGTTCGCGCGCGATCCCGCCGACGTAGCCACGGATCCGCCGCAGCTGGTCGGCGACCTCGGACGGCGTGTGGCACACGGGTGTCGCGATCTCGAGCACCGATTGCATCAGCTCGGGGTTGATGACGGGCTCGAGCTCGTGCCCGGCGACGGCGGCGAGCACCGTGTCGATGTGCTGGACGAGGTCGAAGGTCTCGCCGTCGAGCAGCATGTACTCCTCTTCAACGCCCAGCGTGTACGCGTCGCTCTTGCCGAAAGCGTGGTCGTAGACGCTGCCGCCTGGCGCGAAACGTGCTCCCTTCCCCGTGATCGACGGGGGATAGATCTGCCTGCCGTCGTGCTCCATACCGGAGTCTTACTACTCCGGCAGCAATGCGTCAGCCTCGATCTCGACCAGAAAGCTCGGATCGACGAAGCCCGTGACGAGAACCATCGTGCTCGCAGGTCTGACCTCGCCGAACGTCTCGCCGTGTGCGCGACCCACGTCTTCCCAGTCCTCTCCGTTGCTCAGGTACATCCGGGTCCTCACCACGTCTGCGGCCGAGGCGCCGTGCTCCGCCAGAGCGGTGGCGATGATCTCGAAGCAGCGCACGGCCTGGTCGTAGGCATCGGCCGGCGGTCGGCCTCCGTCCGGCATCACCGCGCAGGTTCCAGAAACGAAGATGTGACGACCGTCGCGAACCGCGCGGCAGTACCCGATTGTCGGTTCGTACGGCGAGCCCGAGAAGACCTGTCTGCGAGTCACCTAACTAGTATCGCGCGGCTGTGGAGGCCCTTCGGCAGATCGACGAGTGGCAGGCGCCCGCGGCGGCGGCCGGGGTCGCCCGTGACGGAGAGGTGATTGCGACGCACGGCCCGCGCGATCGGCCGATGCGTTGGGCCTCGGTCACGAAGCTCGTCACCGCGCTGGCTGCGTTGGTCGCAGCCGAAGAAGGCGTGATCGATCTCGACGAGCCTGCCGGTCCCGAAGGCTCGACCGTGCGGCATCTGCTTGCCCACGCGTCGGGACTCCCGTTCGAGGCGGGCGCTCCGACCGGCCGCTCGGGTCAGCGGCGGGTCTACTCGAACGTGGGGTTCGAAACGCTTGCCGAGCACATTGCAACGCGTGCGGAGATGCCGTTCGTGGAATACCTGCGATCCGGCGTGCTCGACCCGCTCGGGATGAGCGCCGAGCTGCGGGGATCGCCGGCGGCGGACCTCCACGGCTCGCTCGAGGATCTCTTGCTCGTCGCGCGCGAATTGGAGCGTCCGAGCCTCGTGGCGCCCGAGACGCTGGCTGAGGCGACGACGGTGCAATTCCCTGGTCTCGCGGGAGTGCTACCCGACTTCGGGCGGATGGACCCGAACGACTGGGGGCTCGGTTTCGAGCTACGGGACGACAAGGCCCCCCACTGGACCGGCGCGCGTAACTCGACGCGTACCTTCGGCCACTTCGGTGGAAGCGGCACCTTCCTCTGGGTCGATCCCGAGGCAGGAATGGCACTCGGTGCGCTCACGAACCGCGAGTTCGGCGACTGGGCGAAAGAGGCGTGGCCGCGTCTCTCAGACGCCGTGCTTGCCGAGGAACGCTAGGACGATCCGGTCGAACTCGTCGGGTCGCTCGAGGCTCGGGAGGTGGGCGGCGTCTGAGATCGTTGCCCGCTCGGCGCCCGAGATCTCGCGCTGGAGCCGCTCGGCGATCGCGTGGATGTCGTCGACGTCCTCGTCTCCGGTGAGCACGAGGGTCGGTACTTGCACCTCGGCGAGGCGTGCCGATGCGGGTGGATCGAGCCGATCCGCCTGAAGGTCGTCGTGGCCCTTCGAGAGCCTGAAGGCCTGGCGCTGCATCTCCGCGACCAGCTCGCGCACCTGCGGATCGACCGCGTCGAGGTCGCGCCGCGGGCCGGCAAGCCAGAGGCGCAGATTCGCAGTCACGGCAGCATCGAGATCGCCACGCTGCAGAGCCGCTTCCTCCTCGGCCCCGAATGCCTCGACCTGCTCCGACCAATCGTGGTCGTCGAGGCCCGGGCCGACTAGGACGAGCGCCGACACGCGTTCGGGCGAGTCGAGCGCCAGCTCGAGGGCGCTCCTGCCGCCGAGCGACGTGCCGACGAGGGCCACATGCTCCACACCCGCGCCGTCGAGCGCTTCGCGGATCGCGCCGCGATACGACACGACGTCCGTCTCGAAGGGAGATTCACCGAACCCGGGAAGATCGACTCGCACGACTCGGTGAGAAGCGGGGAACGTCCGCAGCTGCGGCTCCCACATCCGCGAATCGGCAACGCCCGCGTGCACCAGCACCACCGCCGGCCCTTCGCCGTGAACGTCGAACCAGACGCTCACTGGTCGTCCGCGAAGAGGGGACGTACGAATTCGTTGAACGTCTCGAGGTCGCAGCTGGCCACCGTTACCGGAGTCAGTGCGCGTACCGAGGCCGTGCGTGGCATCTGCATCGCCAGCGCGACCTCCCCGAAATAATCGCCCGGACGCAGCACGCTCTGAGGGCCGCGGCTCTGCTGGCTTACCGTGAGCATGCCGCTGAGTACGACGTAGAAGCGCTCCCCGGACTCGCCCTCCTCGACGACACCGGCGCCTGCCGAGATCTCTTCGCGCGTCATGCGCTGGGCAAGCCGGAACAGCGTCTCGCCCGAGAGCGTCGCCAGCAATCCGATCCGCGACAGTTCGTGCTGCGTCGCGCCGGCCGCCCGCGGACTCACTGCTCCGGCTCCACTGTCAGCTGCTGATCGTGCAAGGTCCCTCCTCATGGGTGCGCTCGACGATTGGCGCTTCTGTCCGGTTTGCGGCGAGGCTATCGAGAAGGTCGAAGACCGTGCTGAATGCCGCGCCTGCGGAAACATCGCGTATGCCAACGCGGTGCCAGGCGCGGAAGCGGTCTGCCTGGACGAGCGCGGACGCGTCCTGCTCGGGCGGCGGGCCCTCGATCCGGGAAAGGGTCTCTGGGACCTTCCGGGCGGCTTCCTGCACGAGGACGAGCATCCGCTCGACGCTCTGCGTCGAGAGGTTCGCGAGGAAACCGCGCTCGAGATCGACCCGCTCGAATTCTTGGGGTTCTGGCTGGAACCGTACGACGGCCGGATCGTGCTCTGCCTGGCCTGGACGGCGCGAACGCGAGGTGAGCCGCGGGCGGGCGACGACCTCGTCGAGCTGTGCTGGTTCCGGCCGGAGGAGTTGCCGGCTTCGTCTGAGCTCGCGTTCTCGCACTACCCTGCGGTGCTCTCAGCGGCCCTCAGGCACGAGCACCCGTAGGGCTCTCGGCTCGATCCGAAACCGCATCGGCGTCGGCAGCCGCTCGGGCTCACCGTCGACCGCGACCTCGAGCTCCGGTGTCGCCGCGTCCAGGACGAACTCTTCGCCCACGCGTTCGAGAGGCTCTGCCCCGAGGCTGTAGAGGTGGAGGTGTCCCTCGTCGAGCCGTTCGCGCACACCGATCGAGGGAAATTCGAGTGCATACGCATTGTTCGCTACGAGCAGGAGCCGGGTCTCGAGGTGGTCGCCGTCCACCGTCAGCCCGGACGCGTGACCGTGCGTCAGCACGATCGTCCATGCTCGTACGCGTGCGAACAGCTCGCGCCGGCGGCGATGACCTTCGCGCCGATGCACGAGCCGTGCATACATCCCGATCGACACGTTGTTGAGGAAGAGCCGTTCGCCGACACGCCCAACGTCGATGCGGCGCTCGGAACCGCCGAAGGCGTCGAGTGCTGCGATCGGATCGTTCCGATCCAGGCCGAGATCGCGCGCGAAGTGGTTGCGCGTTCCGAAGGGCACCACCACGAAGGCGGCATCGCGCTCGAGTGCGATCTCGGCCACGGGCGCGAGCGACCCGTCGCCGCCGGCCACGCCGAGGGCCGGTGCTGATGCCCTCCGCGCGAGCTCGGCAGCGTCCTCTCCCGGGCGCAGGACGTGCGCCGTCAGGCGCCGTGCGCGCGCCTCCGCCGCAAGCTCGTCCGCGTCCGGGCCGCCCCTGCCCGAGCGTGGGTTGACGATCAGAAAGCCGGTCAAAAACCGCTCGCACGTCTGGGACCCGTTGGCACTCGAATGAGCCGTTCGGCCCATGGCGCCGTCCGGCCGACGTGCCGATATTTAGGGCTATGAGTGAACGCGGCCTTCACCAGATCGAGGACGACCTCAGCGACACCTGGCTCGAGGACTGGGCCGGGGCAGGAGTCGCGGAGATCGAGACCCTCCTCGCCAAGCATGCGGCTTTCCTGAGCTTCCTCGAGGCGCAAGAGTCGTAACCCCGCGCCGCCGAGGGAAATCACCTAGATTTCCCGACGCGATGAAGCTCAGCTACCTGTGGCACGGGCTCCCGGGGCACCCGATCCACCCGCCGCTCACGGACGCGACGATCGGGACCTACACGTTCGCGACCGCCGCCGGCTTCGCCGAGGTGACCGGGATCACGCAGAACTCGGGCGCGTACGGCTGGTGGATCGCTCTGATCTTCGGGCTGATCGTGACCGTGCCGACAGCGCTGACCGGCCTGCTCGACTGGCTCACGATCGAATGGGGCTCGGAGCTCTGGAAGACCGCGTCGACCCATCTGCTCGCCATGGTGACCGCGACCGTCTTCTTCGCCCTCGCGGCGATCTTCGGTCACGGCGCGTACACGCACGGCAATGTCAGCGGCGGGGCCTACACGCTGACGGTGATCGGCTTCCTCTTCATGACGCTCGGCGGGTGGCTCGGCGGCGCCATCGTCTTCACCTACGGGATGCGCGTCCTGAGCCTGGTGAATGAGCCTGCGGAACGGGCGGTCGCGCCCGTCCCGCATGCCGAAAAGGAACAAGCGGAGGGCGGCTAGCCCTCGGAGTCCGCGAGCCCGAGCGCCCGCTCCAGGGCAGGCTTGGGCTGAGCGCCAATCGCCGCAGCGGCCGGCGAGCCCTCCTTGAAGAGGATCATCATCGGGATCGACTGAACGCCGAATCTCTGTGCGAGCTCGGGCTGCTCGTCGATGTTCACCTTGACGAGCTTCAGATCCCCGTTCCGCTCGTCCACGATGCGGTCGAGCACCGGCGCGACGGCGTGACACGGGCCACACCACTCTGCCCAGAAGTCGACGATCACGGGCTTGTCGCTCTTCAGGACTTCCTCCTCGAAACTCTGTTCGGTCACTGCAGTTGCCATCGATTCCTTTCTAACGTGTTCGCCGGTCGTACCCTCCCAGGAACGCTTCGGAACCCGGAACTAGTCCCGGCGGCCAAGCACCTGTCCGCGATAGCGACCCTAAGATGACCCACATGTTTCAGCCGCTTCCACAGTACCCAGACCATCCAGCCCTGGAGGAGGAGGTCCTGGACTGGTGGGAGCGCGAAGGCATCTTCCCTCAGCTGCGGGAGCGAAACCGCGGCGGCCCGAGGTTCAGCTTCTTCGACGGTCCGGTGACGGCGAACAAGAAGCTCGGGGTGCACACGGCCTGGAGCCGGACGATGAAGGACGTCTTCCAGCGCTACAAGGCGCTGCAGGGCTTCGACCAGCGCTACCAGAATGGGTTCGACTGCCAGGGCCTCTGGGTCGAGGTCGGAGTCGAGCGCGAGCTCGGGCTGAACTCGAAGCCGGAGATCGAGAAGTACGGCCTCGACCGGTTCGCGCGCAAGTGCCGGGAGACGGTCGCCTACTTCGCGGCGGAGTTGACGCGAGGATCGAGGCGACTCGGTCAGTGGATGGACTGGGGCAACGACTACTTCACCTTCAGCGACACGAACATCGAGTACATCTGGCGGTTCCTGAAGCACGTCCAGGATCAGGGCTGGCTCTATCTCGGACACCGCTCGACGGAGTGGTGTCCGCGCTGCGGAACGTCGATCTCGCAACACGAGCTCTCGCAGGCGGATGTCTACCGGGAGAAGCTCGACCCCTCCCTCTACGTCCGCTTTCCACTCCTCGACCGGCAGGGCGAGGCGCTGGTCGTCTGGACGACGACGCCGTGGACGCTGCCGGCGAACGTCGCGGCCGCGGTGAAGCCGGACGCCGAGTACGGTCTTCGCGACGGCCGCGACTGGGTTGCCGTGGCGCTCGATCCAAAGGCCGAGTTCACCAAGCGCCTGCGAGGCGAGGAGCTGGTTGGCCTGCGGTACCGCGGTCCGTTCGACGAGCTCCCGGCGGCCGCCGGAATCGAGCATCGCGTCATTCCCTGGGACGAGGTGACGCTCGACCAGGGAACAGGCATCGTCCATATCGCTCCGGGCGCCGGCACCGAGGACTTCGAGCTCTCGCGCGTGCACGATTTGCCGGTCCTGACGCCGGTCGACGAGGGCGGCCGCTTCTACGACTCCTACGGCTGGCTCCACGGTGTGAGCACGATCGAAGCCGCCGATCAGATCGTCGAGAACCTCGCCGAGAAGGGACTCCTCGTGGAGGCGGGGACCTTCGAGCACAGCTATCCGCATTGCTGGCGCTGTGCAACGCCCTTGATCTTCCGCATCTCCGACGACTGGTTCATCGCGGTCGACGGTGTCCGTCAGCACCTGTTGGACGCGAACGCCACGGTCGAATGGACCCCTGCTCAGTACGGGAAGCGGATGGACGACTGGTTGCGAAACATGGGCGACTGGAACATCTCTCGTCGCCGCTACTTCGGGCTTCCGCTTCCCATCTATCCCTGCAGCTGCGGTCAGGTCAACGTGATCGGCTCGAAGGCCGAGCTCGAGGCCCGCGCGACCGGCGGGCTCGAGCAGCTGGAGGAGTTGCATCGGCCCTGGATCGACAACGTTCCGATCACCTGCGAGGCGTGCGGTGCAGAGGTTCGCCGGATCGCGGACGTCGGAGACGTGTGGCTCGACGCCGGCATCGTGCCGTTCTCGACGCTCGGTTGGCAGAATCCGGAATGGCTTCCGGGCGGGTACGCGACCGGAGCCGCAAAGGGGCTGACGAACGCCGACCTGCCGAACCACGAGCACTGGGAGCAGTGGTTCCCGGCTGACTGGGTGACGGAGATGCGCGAGCAGATCCGGCTGTGGTTCTACTCGCTCCTCTTCATGTCCGTCGTGCTCACGGGCCGTGCGCCGTACCGACGGGTCCTCACCTTCGAGAAGCTGCTCGACGTCGAGGGTCGCGAGATGCACGGCTCGTGGGGCAACATGATCGAAGGCGAAGAGGCGTTCTCGCGGATGGGGGCGGACGTGATGCGCTGGCTCTACTGCCAGCAGCCGCCCTGGCAGAACATCCGGTTCGGCTTCGGCCCGGCCGAGGAGGTGAAGCGCCGCCTCCTGACTCTCTGGCACTCGTTCAAGTTCTTCGTCGACTACGCGAACATCGAGCGCTTCGAGCCGCGCTTCGCGGATCTCGAGCGCGGCGTCGAGGGCGCCGAGCTGCGTCCGCTCGACCGTTGGCTCCTCGCGCGAACCGAGCAGCTCGTCGCCGAGGCCACGGACGCACTCGAAGCCCAGCTCACGTACAGGCTCGTGCAGTCGTTCGAGTCGTTCGTGGACGACCTCTCCAACTGGTACATCCGCCGCTCCCGCCGTCGGTTCTACTCCCACGACGAGGCGGCGTTCCGCACGCTCTGGACGGCGCTGGCACGCTCGTTGCAGGTCGTATCGGTCGTGATGCCGTTCCTCGCCGACCACCTCTGGCGAAATCTCGCCGCCCCGCTGGAGGGAGCGCCGGCATCCGTGTTCCTCGCGCCGTGGCCCCAGGCTCGCGAGCGTGACGAGCCGCTGCTGGCGGAGGTAGCAGAGGTGCGCCGCATCGTCGAGCTCGGCCGACAGGCACGGGGTGACATCAAGCTGAGGCAACCGTTGCGTCGCCTCGTCGTCCAGGGGGCGGGCCCGTCACAGAAGCACGCCGACGAGATCGCCGAAGAGCTGCGTGTCAAGGAGGTCGAGTTCGGCGCGGTGGAGGCCAGCGAGCTACGGGTCAAGCCGAACCTGCCCGTTCTTGGACCGAAGCTCGGAAAGGAGCTCGGCCCCGTGCGTGCCGCGCTCCAGGCCGGTGAGTTCGAACAGCTCGAAGGTGGGGGCTTTCGCGTCGACGGCCACGACCTGGCGCCGGAAGAAGTGCTCGTCGAACGTACAGGCCGCGAGGGTTGGGCGCTCGCCGCTGACGAGAGGCTGACCGTCGCCCTCACGACGGAGCTGGACGACGAGCTGCGTCTCGAAGGGCGGGTCCTGGATTTGATCCACCGGCTGAACACCATGCGAAAGGAGGCGGGCCTCGCGCTCACGGATCGGATCAGCGTGGTCCTGCCCGAGTCCGACGCCGATCTGCTCGCTCACGAGGCCTGGATCAAGGAGGAGGTGCTGGCCACCGAGATCCGCACCGACGGGATCTCGGAGCCCCAGATCACCAGGGTTTAAGCGAACGCCGAGCGGAGCCGCTCGAGCCCGAGCTCGAGCGTCTCGTCCGTCACGGCGAGCGACAAGCGCGCCCAGCCGGTTCCCCGCGAGCCGAAACCTTCTCCCGGGGCGATGGCGACGCGGTGTTCTTCGAGCAACCGTTCGGCCGTCATCCCCTCCGGCAGCTCGAACCAGACGAAGAACGTGCCTTCGGACTGCGCCCGGACCGGCCCCAGCACTTCGAGAGCGCGGTCGCGGCGGCGCTCGTAGCTCGCACGGCGCTCTTCGACCGAGTCCTGTGGGCCGGTGAGCGCGGCGATTCCTGCTTCCTGGATCGGGCGGAAGATGCCCGCGAAGGCGTGGTCCTGCAACAGCTCGATCCTGCGCACGAGCTCCTGGCTCCCGAGCGCGAAGCCGAGCCGCCAGCCGGCCATGCCGTACGTCTTCGACATGCTGAAGAGCTCGACGCCGACGTGGCGCGCCCCCTTCGTAGCGAGGAAGCTCTGCGGCTTCCGTCCATCGAAGACGAGGTCGCCATAGGCGAAGTCGTGCAGGATCCACGCGTCGTGGCGCTCCGCCCACGCGACGGCTTGCTCGAAGCAGTCCGGCGGAGCGGTCGTAGCGGTCGGGTTCGACGGGAAGTTGACGTACATCGCGTCCGCGTGCT
This sequence comes from Actinomycetota bacterium, assembly GCA_046735315.1. Lineage (GTDB taxonomy): Bacteria > Actinomycetota > Thermoleophilia > Gaiellales > Gaiellaceae > 3-1-20CM-4-69-9. The sequence continues at coordinate 14,186 of JBKPTB010000032.1, read as the reverse complement.
CGTCGAAGCCGTTGAAGGGCACTTGTCTTGCGCCGGCGAGCGCGACCGCCGAGAAGTAGTCCGGGTAGCCCGGATCGGGAAGCACGATCGTTCCGCCGTTTTCGACGGCGCAGAGTGCGAACTCCATCAGCGCGGTTTTCGTGCCCGGCACCACAGCGATTTCGCGCCCGGCATCGATGTGCACCCCGTACACCTCCCCGTAGCGCACGGCTATCGCCTCCTTGAGCGCCTGTAGCCCGGAGAACGGCGCATAGCCGTGCACGTCGGATCGGGAGGCCGTCTCCTGCAACCTGCGGACGACGTGCTCGGGCGGGCCGACCTCTGGATTGCCGCGGCCGAGGTCGACGAGCGGCTCGCCTTCTTGCGCTCCGGCTGTCGCGACCTTGGCGAGGAGGGCCGTGAAGTACTGCTCCGGCAACCGATCGATCCGGTCCGGGCGTTCGCGCATCAGACGATGCTATGGAATGCTTCAGACCATGGCGCGCTGCGCCCGCTGCGGAGGTGGGGTGGAGGAGCGTTTTCGCTTCTGTCCCTGGTGCGCCTCGCCGCAGCGGCGCAAGATCGTCGAGTTCTTCCGGCCGCACCGTCGCGACTCGGGCAAGGCGCTACGCGTGACGCGTTACCTGACCGACGACCCTCACATTCGCTTCAGCGTCTGGGACGAACACGGCGTCGCCGAAGGCGCTGTGTCGATCGGCGAGCGGAGGCGGATCGCCTTGCTCGCTTCCTCGGCGTTAGGCAGCCGGCGTCTCTGCGCGCCTTAGCTCGACAGGCAGTCGGAATACGACGTCCTCGTAGACCGACGCGAACGGCCTGATCTGCTTCACCCCGCGAGCGCGGAACCAATCGCAGACCCGTTCCACGAGGCGCTCCGGTGCCGACGCGCCTGAGGTGAGGCCGACAGTCTCCGCCTGCTCGAGCCAGAGTTCGTCGATCTCGGTCTCGTCGTCGATCAGATGTGCTTCGACGCCCGCGCTCCGAGCGACCTCGACGAGTCGGTTGGAGTTCGACGAGTTGCACGAGCCGATGACGAGGAGAAGGTCGACCTCGCTGACCAGCTCCTTGACTGCCCACTGGCGGTTCGAGGTCGCGTAGCAGATGTCTTCGCGCTGCGGTCCACGGATGTGCGGGAAGCGGCGCTTGAGCACGTCGATGATCTCGGCGGTCTCGTCCACGGAGAGTGTCGTCTGCGTGATGTAGGCGACCGGTGCTCCTGCGGGCAACTCGAGCGCTTCCGCATCCTCGATGCTCTCGACGAGCACGGTCGCGTCAGGCGCCTCACCCAGTGTGCCGATCACTTCCTCATGGCCGGCGTGGCCGATCAGCACGATGCGCATTCCCTCTGCGGCGTAACGCCGTGCCTGCACGTGGACCTTGGTCACGAGTGGGCAGGTCGCATCGATCGTCGTCTGCCTGCGCGCGGCTGCTCGGTCGTAGACCGAGGGGGCCACCCCGTGAGCGGAAAGGACGAGGATTGCTTCGGCCGGTGCTTCGGCTTCGTCCTCCACGAAGATCGCTCCGCGCTCCTCCAGGTCGCGCACCACGTGAGCGTTGTGGACGATTTGCTTGCGGACGTACACCGGAGGCCCGAAGAGGGAGAGCGCACGCTCCACCGTCTCGACGGCGCGTTCCACTCCCGCGCAATAACCCCGGGGCGAAGCAAGCAAAACCCGCTGGACCAAACCGCCAGCCACGGTAGCAATGGCCTTTCGCGGCCGCCGAAAGAACAGGAAAAGGCCCGTCGCTCGGGGGGGTCGGTGGCGACGGGCCTCCTCCTAGTGCTCACCGCGGACTGCAAGGCCAGGAACGCACCGCGGTTCGCATCGCCCAGTGCAAACGAGGCTACCGAGTCGCCAACCGCTTTCCAATAGGCCGAACGGCCCATCTTTGGAACCTGCAGGAGAGCCGGTCGCGTAGCTGAAAAGGCCGCTCAACGAGGCTTCTGGGCGGCTCGACTGCCTCCCGAGCGCTCCTTACAATCAGGACGCCCAGTGTCACAAACCAACCAAGTTCTGTGGTTCGACGCGGTGCCACTGCTGGTCGTGGCGGTGGCCTACCTCGGAGCGACCGCGGTCCAGGCCCGCGGCCTCCTTGCCCGTGGAGATCGGTTTGTCGGCTCGCTCGTAGAACTGTCGGTGTTCCCGGTGATCGGCGTGGCCGCCCTGACCTACGGCATCGTGCTGGCAGTCGAGCGGGAGACTCCCGTCGGGGGGATCTGGCTGACTTTCGGCTTGAGCATCTTGGTGGGGGTGCCGGCCCTCGGCGCGCTACTGACGGGCGGGCTCGCTCAGGAGAGTGCGCCCCCCGACCTGCAATCACGGGTCGCCGTCTCGACCGTCCTCGGGAGCACGAGCGACGCCGGAACCGTTGCCGGTGCTCTCCTGGATCAGGCTCAGGAGTTGACCGGAGTGGAGCTTGCTGCGGTGTTCGTCGTCGACTACGAGACGCGCATAGCCTCCGGGCTGCTCGGCCGCGTGAACGGACGCCCGCTCGACTGGTTCTCGGAGGCCCGCATCGACCTTGACAACGAGCCCTCCGGAGTCGGCACTGCAGTCTTCGAGGCCTCGGCCTTCGCCGTCTACGACGCTCCCGCCTCGAAGATCGTCAGTCGCCGCCTGGCTGAGGCGACTGGGGCGAAAAGTGTCGCCTTCGTTCCGCTCGTTGCCGAGGAACGGGTGATCGCCGTCCTCGTCGTTGGCTCTGTCTCGAAGCCGCGCGCGTTCGCGAGCGAAGAGCTCACCCTCCTGCAGGCGATCGCCGCCGAGGCTGCGCTGGCCCTCGATCGCACGCGGTCCAGCACGGCGCTTGCGGAGGCATTGGAGCGCGAGCGATTCGTCGCGCGGATTTCTGCACGAGTCCGATCCGAGCTCGAGATCGACGAGCTGCTTCGGGTCGCCGTGGAGGAGACGGGAACCGCGCTCGGCGTCGATCGATGCTTCATCCGACTCGGCCAGGTCGGCGGAGTCCCGACGGCGCAGTGGCAAGCGCCCGGGCTCGAGCCGATCAAGAGCAGCCGACATCTCGCCGTGTCGAATCTCGCCACCAGGACTCATGCCACGGTCGCTATCGAAGACGTTGCGACTGCACCGGAGCTCGACGACTCGTCGCTTGGCGGACGCCAACCTTTGCTCGACCTCGGCTCGCAAGCCGTGCTTGCGGTCCCGATGGGTACCGAGGAGTTGATCGGCGTGCTCTCGCTGCATCGCGTGACCCCTCGACACTGGTCGCGGGAGGACATCGGTCTGGTGGAGACGGTGGCGCGTGAGATCGGCCTGGCGGTCCGAGTCGCGGAGCTGTTACGCGAGAACGAGCGGCGTATCGCCCAGCAGACCGCGTTCTTCAGGATCGCCGCGATGCTCGGCCAACCTCTTTCTCTCCACGAGAGCGGGCGAGCGCTCGGCGAGGCGGCGAATGAGGCGCTCGGGGGCGCCTGGGCCGCCGTTCTTCTTCCTCACGGCGAGATGCTCGAGCTCGTCGACGCCACCGGCTTGCCGATCGTGTTGGCCGATGCACTTGCCGGCGGCGTTCCGGGTTCGGCGGATTGTCTCCGCGCGGCCGCGAACGAGGGACGTGTCCTCGCTTCACCCGACGTCCTGCAGGACGACAGATTCGAGCCGGAGTGGCGACGACTGGCCGAGGCCGCCGGTTATCGGTCGCTGCTCGGAATCCCCGCGGCTAGCCCTCGCGCAGAACGTGCCGGGCTGGTGATCGTCTTCTTCGCCGAGGAGCGGTTATTCACGGATGAGGACCTCGAGCTCGCGAGCCACCTGGGCGAGGCCGCGCGGAGTGCCCTCGCGCGCAGTGAGCTCTTCGAGGCGGAACGGACCGCACGCGCGCTGTCGCAGCAGCTCGCGCGCACGGGCGGCGTGCTCGCGACGGAGCTCGATCCGGCCGCCGTCCTCGACGAGGTCGTGCAGGAGGCGGCGCTGCTCCTGACTGCCGACGCGTGCGCGGTCCGCACGCTCGAGGACGACGAGCTCGTCGTCAGCGCGGCGTGGGGCAAGGGCGCGGAGGATGCCGTCGACACGCGCGTCTCGGCGACCTCGCGGCTGTCCGGCGATGTGTTCCAGTCGCGGTCGCCGCTCGGGGTGGAAGATGCCGGCAGCGACGAGCGCCTGGCGGGAGCAGATCCGATTCTCTCGGCGGGATACACGGCCTATCTCGGTGTGCCGTTGTCGGGCCCGGAAGGAGCGATCGCCGGCGTGCTCAGCGTCTATGCGACCAAACCTCGCAGCTGGCGTGCCGAAGAGATCGACGCGCTCCTCGCCCTAGCCGGCAATACGTCCGCTGCGCTCGCAAACGCGGAGCTCTACTCGCGCGTGTCGCTCGAGAAGGAACGGAGTGTCGCGATCCTCGCGAACATCGCCGACGGAATCGTTGCGGTCGATCGCGACGGCAGGGTGGTGCTCTGGAACGCTGCGGCCGAGGACATCACCGGCATCCCGCAAGAGGAGGCCATCGGACTGACGACGGTCCAGGTGTTGCAACGGGAGCTCGAGTCGGGCGAGGGAGAGACTCCGTCCGGACAGCGCCTCGTGTCGATCCTCCGCGGCGGTGAAGAGGTGTGGTTGTCGCTGAGCGAGGCGGTCATGACCGATCCACTCGGCGGCATCGCCGGGCGGATCTTCGCCTTCCGCGACATCTCCGCCGACCTGATGGTGGAGCAGGTCAAGTCCGATTTCGTTGCCGCCGTCTCTCACGAGTTGCGCACGCCGCTGACCTCCATTTACGGGTTCGCGGAGACGTTGCTCCGGCAGGACATCCCGTTTGGAGAGGAGGAGCGCCGTACCTTCCTCGGTTACATCGCCTCAGAGTCCGAACGGTTGACGGAGATCGTCGACCAACTACTGAACGTTGCCCGTTTGGACGCGGGCGACCTGCAGGTCGAGCTCGGACGAATAGATGTCGGCTCGGTCGTCTCGGAGCTGGTCGAGACGGTCGAGGAGAGCGGTGTCATGAACGGTCACCGGTTCGAGGTGGATCTTCCCGCAGAGCCGCTCGCGGCCGAGGCCGATCCGGAAAAGGTGCGCCAGGTCTTCAACATCCTCGTCGAGAATGCGCTTCGGTACTCGCCGATGGGCGGGACCGTCACCGTGGGTGCACGTCGGAACGCGGACCGTGTCGAAGTGCGAGTCGCCGACGAGGGGATCGGCATACCTGCGTCCGAACGCGAACGCATCTTCAGGAAGTTCTACCGCGCCGGGTCGGCTGGACGTGACGGCGCCGGCGGGACGGGTCTCGGGCTGTTCATCGCGAAGGAGCTCGTTACCGCGATGGGCGGCAGGATCTGGGTCGACTCGACTGAAGGCGAAGGCTCGAGCTTCTCGTTCGAGCTACCGGTCGCGCGGGAGTAGGGAAACCGTGTTTGGGTATAGCGGCGATGACGGCCGGGAACCTTCCTCCATGACGAAGACCAAAGTTCTCGTAATCGACGACGAGGCGCCGATCCGGCTGCTCTGCCGCGTCAACCTCGAGGCAGAGGAAATGGCTGTCATCGAAGCAGCAGATGGACCGTCCGGCGTGGACAAAGCGCGCGACGAGAGGCCCGACGTGATCCTGCTCGACGTGATGATGCCCGGCCTGGACGGCTGGCGTGTCGCGGAGCAATTGCTCGAAGACGAACGGACGGTGGGCATCCCGATCATCTTCTTGACTGCGCGAGCCGAGTTCCGCGATCGCGCTCGCGGTCTCGACATCGGCGGTGTCGACTACATCACGAAGCCGTTCAACCCTCTCGAGCTCGCACCCCTCGTTCAGAGCCTGCTCAACCGGCTGGAACGTGGCGAGCGGGATGAGCTGCGAGCAGAGAAGCTGTCGGAGTTGCGCTCACTCATGGAGTCGGAGTAGCAGTCGACGCGCAGGAGGCCCGTATGCACGGGCCTCCGCGTTGATTCTCCCGACGGCTTTAGCGGCCTGCGAAATCGGCCGTGACGACACCTGCGCCGCCGTGGCCGATGAACGTTCCGAAGCTGTAGCCGATCCCGACACGCCGGAAGCCCGGTCGAAGTAGGACCGCCCGGTGGGTGGGGCTCGCCAGCCAGGCGTTGACGACCCAGTCGGCGGTGATGCCGGTCGCCCACGCGAGGTCCTCGCCGAAGACGGGCCCCCGTGCTCCACGCGAGAGCGCACGCTGAGCCACCGAGCCGTGTGCGAAGTACTGGCGGCGCATCATGTCCGCCGAGTGGGCTCGAGCCGCGCGGAGGAGGTGCAGGTCGACCCGGAGGGGTGCCAGGCCATGGCTCGCCCGTACAGCGTTGATGCTCTGCAGAAGGGAGGCCTCGGGACTCGACAGCGTGCGGGCCTGAGCGGCACTGGCGGACCCGAGCAGGGCGAAACTTGCCAGAAATGTTACGAGAATCTGCTTTTTGCTGGGCATTCGCGGCAGTCTGGAGTTGCCGTTTTGGGGGCGCGTCCCCCAAAAGGGGTAGATCAGGGCCGCTCGGAGCGGCTTTTTCAGCGGGCCGACTGGGCTAATCCGATGCCGACGAGGGTAAGTGCCGCCCCGGACAGTTGGACCCCGTCCAGGGACTCTCCCAGCCACGCCCAGGCCACGATGATGGCCACGACCGGCTCCAGCATGGCCGTGATTCCCGCTCGGGTAGCCGAAATATGGCGCAGGGCTCCCACGATCAGGCCGAACGGGACGATGGCGCCCAGCACGACGATCCAGAGGAGCAGGGCCCAGATGCCCAGGTGCTGCGACGCCAGGTTTCCGAGTAGTGAGACGTCGTCGTCGACGCGAGCTGCCGGGAAGTTTCACCACGGCGCGGCGACCGTCCAGAAGACCGTGGCGAAGAGGAAGCCCCAGGCCGAGAGCGAGATCGGGTCGCGCCGTCGCACCCCGCGCTCGGCGATCAGGACATAAGCGGCGAAGGTCACCGCCGCAACGAAGCAGGCTGTGACTCCCGCCCCGCTGAGTCGGCCGCCGCGCCAGATCTCCACGATGAGCGTGAGCCCCGCCAGCGAGAGCGCGAGCGCGGTCCAGATGCGGCTTCTGACGCGCTCGTGGAAGACGAAGCGCGCCCACAGGGCGACCAGGATCGGGGCGACGTATTGGATCAAGAGCGCGATCCCGATGTCGAGTCGATGGATCGCGAAGAAGTACGACCACTGCACGAGGGCAAGCCCGACACCAAGGGCGACGAGCAACGGCAGGTCAGCGAGTCCGATGCGGAGCGATTCCGGACGAGTTGCGGCCGCGATCAGAGCCATGCCGATCAACGCCCCGGCGCAGCGGACCTCCGTGAGCTCCCCCGAGCTGATGCCGGAGGCGAGCACGACCTTCGACACGGTCCCGTTGACGGCGAACAGCGTCGCGGCAACCGCGACCATGGCGTACCCGAGCGCCGGGCGCGGCTGCAGCATCGCGCGAACCTAACAGCCGATCCGTTGCCCAACCTGGAGACGAAGCGGATGCATGCGGTACGCTCTTTCGGGAGAAGACGGGGCGTAGCTCAGCCTGGTTAGAGTGCTGCGTTTGGGACGCAGAAGTCGCCGGTTCGAATCCGGCCGCCCCGACTTTGGTCGTCCTCCTTGCCGCGGGCTCGGCGCTCTTCTTCGGCGCCCTGGCCGTCACGATCCGGCTTGCGCTCACCCGGGGAATCGACGCGGAGGCTGCGGCACTCGTCACGACGATCATTGCGTGCGTGATCTGCCTGTTCCTGTCGCTTGTGACCGGTGACTTCGCGGACGTCGTCTGGAGGGACACGTGGCCGTTCTTCGTCACCGGCCTGTTCGCGCCCGGTATCAGCCAGATCCTCTTCACGCGTTCCGTCGGCGTCATCGGGCCGTCACGCACGGCGATCGTGGTCGGGGTCTCGCCCGTGCTCTCGGCGGGAATCGCCGTCACCCTGCTTGGCGAGCCTTTGCACGTCGCCCTCGCGCTCGGCACGCTCCTCGTCGTCGCCGGCGGCACGCTCCTCGTTCGCGAGCGCGGTGGGCCGGCCACCATGCTGTCCGCCGGTATCGCGCTCAGCCTGTGTGCGGCAGTGCTCTTCTCGATCCGGGACAACCTCGTGCGCTGGGCCGCTCGCGGGAGCGACGTTCCAGGCTTCGTCGCGGCGACCGCCTCACTTGTCTCCGCGACGCTCGTCATCCTCGTCGTGGTCGCCACCCGCCCGCGGGCTCGCCAGCGCATCGCCCGCGCTGCGCGTCCTTTCATCCTGTCGGGCCTCGTGTACGGGATCAGTTACGCGTGCCTGTACACGGCTTTCGACCGTGGTCGCGTCACGGTCGTGGCCCCACTCGTCGCGACCGAGTCGCTGTTCGCGGTGCTGATCTCGATCGTCCTCCTGCGGACGACTGAACGCATCGGGCCGCGCCTGCTCCTCGCCTCGGCGTTTGTTGTCGGCGGGGGCGCACTCATCTCGAGCTTCCGGTGAAGACGCCGGCGATCTGCTCGGTCCGCAGGAAGCGCGAGAAGTAGTACGCGAAGATCACGAAGAAGACGATCGCCTGCTCGACGGCCATCGTCACGCCCGCAATCTGCTGGTCGGTGAGGTCGGAAAGTCCCCAGAGCTGGGGCGCGTCCTTGTAGAAGTCGTAGACGGGATGCGGCAGGAGCGCGAGGAGCAGACCGAGAGGCGCCGCGAGCACGAACGCGGCGAAGAGGTAGAGGGCCTTCAACCCGTCGGAGTAGCGTCCGTGCACGACCGGCCACCACATCAGGCATCCGGCAACGAAGTACGTCAGATGCTCGACGTGCAGCAACGAGCTCTGATGTGTGAGCGCAGTGTCGTAGATCACAGGTACGTGCCAGGCGAAATACGTACCGAGCCAGATCGGCAGACTCACGAGAGGGTGCGTCGCGACGCGAACGATCCGGGGACGGGAGAGCTCTCTCGCGAGGGCGGGGGAGACGCCGAAGACAATCAGCCCGGGCGCCCACTCCGCCGTGACGACGTTCTGGAGCAGGTGGACCGAGAGGAGGTAGTGCAAAGCGATCGTCTCGATCGGGGTCAGATAGACGGCGAGGAGAAGGATGAGACCGAGCTCGAAGGCCAGGCGCCGTCGCTCGTCGGAAGGATGGCGCCGTTGTCCACACAGGTAGAGGCCGACGAGCACGGCAAGGGCGGCGACGACGCTCCAGTGCAGATGCCAGTCGTAGGGCGACACGCGGCAATCGTGCCACGGACTCGACGAACGCCTTCGCGCGGATCGAACGTGCTGCCGACGGAGGGATTCTTAGGGCACCCTGTACTCTGTTTGCCACTGCGCCCGTGGTGTAGTGGTAGCACCTGACCCTTCCAAGGTCATGGCACCGGTTCGAGCCCGGTCGGGCGCTTTCTCCGTCCGCTCCGTTCGTTACTGTTTTCTGAAATGAAAACAGCGGAACGTGAACTCGCACGAAAGCTTCGCGCGGAGGAAGGACTCCCGATCAATGAAATCCCGTGTCGAGTGGGAGTGTCGAAATCGTCGGTCAGCCTCTGGGTGCGCGACATCGAGTTGACGGCTGAGCAGCACGCAGCGCTGCGCGCGATGAATCCGGCGTACAACCGGCAGCTCAACGGGTGGCTCCGTGTGGCGGAGCGACACCGGGCGAACCGCGCGGCGGCACAGGAGAGTGGCCGCGAACTCGCTCGGCGCCGCGAACCGCTCCACTTGGCGGGTTGCATGCTGTACTGGGGCGAAGGAGCGAAGGGCCCACCGAATCAGGTGTGCTTCTCGAACTCGGACCCGGAGATGGCCAGACTGTTCGTGAAGTTCCTGAAGACGTACTTTCGGATCGACGAGAGTGATATTCGCATCACCTGTCATCTCTTTGCGGATCACATCGAGCGCCAGCGTGAGGTCGAGCGTTATTGGTTGAACGTAACGGGCCTGCCCGATGAGTCGCTGCGGAAGTCGGTCGTCAACCTGTACTCGCGGAGTAGCAAGCGCAAACGCATCAACAAGCTTCCCAACGGCACATGTCAGGTCGTACTGTCGAGAGTCCACGTCCTGCAGAGCATCCTCGGCTCAATTCAGGAATACGCCGGTTTCGACCGTCCAGCCTGGCTGGAATAGAAACCCGTGGCCGAAGAGAGCAGCGAGGACCGTCACCACAGAGAGCTGATCGAGCTTCTGAACGAGCTCCGGGTTGCCCTTCCCGGTGTCCAGGTGCTGTTCGCCTTCCTGCTGGCCGTTCCGTTCGCGAACGGCTTTCCGAAGCTCAGTCACCTCGACCGCGACATCTTCTTCGTCGCCTTCATCGCGACCGCGCTCTCCACCGTGCTGCTCATCGCCCCGAGCTCCTACCATCGGCTGCGCTGGCGCCGGCACGACAAGGAGCGCATGCTCGTCATCTCGAACTGGCTGACGATCGCCGGGCTCGCGTCTCTGGCCGTGGCCATCACGAGTGCCGTGTTCGTGATCACCGACTTCCTCTTCCACCGCACCTGGGCGGCGACGTTCACCGGGATCGTCGCGCTCGCGTTCCTGGTGTTCTGGTACGGACTACCGCTCGCGTCTGCTATTCAGGATCGCCGGAGACCGTGACGCCCTCGATGACGACGTCGTCGTGCGGCTTGTCGCGCGCGTCGCGGGGAAGCTCCGAGATCGTGTCGACGACGTCCATCCCCTCGGTGACCTTTCCGAACACCGTGTGCTTGCCGTCGAGCCAGGGTGCCGCCTCCGTCGTGACGATGAAGAACTGGCTGCCGTTCGTGTTCGGGCCCGCGTTGGCCATCGCGAGTGCGCCACGTTCCACCTTGCGGTCGTTGAACTCGTCCTCGAACGTGTAGCCCGGGCCGCCCGAGCCCGTACCCGTCGGGTCGCCGCCCTGAATCATGAAGTCGGGAATGACACGGTGAAAGATCACGCGGTCGTAGAAGCCGTCGTTCGCGAGCTTCACGAAGTTGTTCACCGTGTTGGGCGCGTCGCCCGGATAGAGCTCCAGCACGATCGGGCCGTAGTTTGTCCGGATGATTGCCTCCATGACCGCAATCTACCGTCCGGCCTGATCGTGATGCTGCACCGGTGGCGGATCAGCCCATGCGCGTCGTCGACTTCCGACCGCGAACCGTGTTTCGCGTGGTCGGGATCCTCCTGGCGACGGCGATCGTGCTGGAGATCATCTGGATCTCGAGGCACGTCATCTCCTGGATCTTCATCGCGCTCTTTCTTGCACTCGCGCTCAACCCGGCCGTGGACCGGTTGGAAAGACGAATCAAGCGGCGCGGCATCGCGACCGCCGTCGTTTCGCTTGCCGCGCTCGCGCTCATCATCGGCATCGGGTGGCTGTTCATCCCGACTCTCGTAAATCAGGTTAACGACTTCGCGGGAAAGGTTCCGGACTATCTCAACGATTTGACGAAGGGGCGCGGACGCCTTGGCTTCCTTCAGGAGAAATACCACCTCGTCGACAAGGCGCGGAAGGCTCTCAAGGAAGGCGGCGCCTCGAAGCTCTTCGGACTCTCTGGAACCGCCCTCGCCGTTGCGAAGGGCGTCGTGAACGCAGTCCTCGCAACGGTCACCATCACCTTCATGACCTTCTTCATGCTGCTCGAAGGACGCCGCTGGATCGAGGCGCTCTTGTCGCTCCTTCGTCCTGACTCGCGCCGGCGCTGGGAGGCTGTAGGTAGGGACATCTACCGGACGGTTGGTGGCTACGTCAGCGGCAACCTGCTGATCAGCCTCATCGCCGGGACCTTGACGACCGTCGTCCTCCTGATCACGCATGTGCCGTACGCGGTGGCGCTCGGGCTCATCGTCGCCATCCTCGACTTGATCCCCCTGGCCGGAGCGACGATCGCGGCGATCATCGTCGGGACCGTGGCCTTCATCCACTCGGTGCCGGCCGGAATCGTCGTGCTCGCGTTTTTCATCGTGTACCAGCAGGTCGAGAACCACGTGCTCCAGCCGGTCGTCTACGGCCGAACGGTGCAGCTCTCGCCGTTGCTGGTGTTGATCTCCGTTTTGATCGGCGCTCAGCTCGCGGGTGTCCTCGGAGCTCTGGCGGCGATTCCGGTCGCCGGCTCTCTCCAGGTCGTGTTCCTGGACTGGCTCAGGCATCGGCGAGACGGGGACCCAGCCGCCGCCACCTGACCGCAGTCCCTCGTTCGAGGGATCGGCGGCGCTTAAATTTCGCTTGATACCGCCGATGGAGGGGGTATGGCCCGTCGCGCCGCCCGACTCGTCACGGCCGTCCTCTCCGTCGTGGGACTGTGGGTCGCCGCAGCACCTGCGGGGGCGACCAGCCGAGCGCCTGCAAGTGCCATGGGGGCACTCGAGCAGGGCGTGCTCGCCGACGTGAACGCGCTGCGACACGACCACGGTCTTTCCTCTGTCCGCTTTTCCGTCAAGCTTGCCGCGGCCGCACGTGCCCACTCCCTCGAAATGGCAACACGCGGCTACTTCAGCCATGACTCAGCCAACGGCTCGTCGTTCGACAAGCGGATCGTGCGTTACTACCCACTGCGCGGCACGCATTACTGGTCCGTCGGGGAGAACCTCTTGTGGTCGTCGCCCGATGTCGACGCAGCAGGTGCGCTCGACATGTGGATGGCGAGCCCGGAACACCGGAGAATTCTGCTCACGTCGCGTTGGCGCGAGATCGGACTGTCCGCAGTGCACGTTGCCGCAGCTCCCGGGACGTACGGCGGGCGCGAGGTCACGATCGTGACCGCCGACTTCGGCGTGCGCCGCTAAACCGCCGCCAACGCACGTCAGAGTTACCCTTTCCTTCCCGCGCCTGTAGCTCAGCGGACAGAGCGGCGGCCTTCTAAGCCGCGGGTCGGAGGTTCGAATCCTCCCAGGCGCATTTGCCGCGGCAAATCCGGCCCGGCTGCGCCGGGCCATGATGATTTGCCGCGGGTTGGGCTGACGGAGATTGGTTACGGGCGAAGGGCGGCAAAGCCGCCCTTCGCGACGTTAGTTCGCTTCCAAATCGGGAACCCGGCGGTGAGATCCACGTCAAATAAGGGAGGGGCAAAATGGCTAACGAGCTGCGTGGTAAGCGGGTCGCGTTTCTTGCTACCGACATGGTTGAGCAGGTCGAGTTGACCGGGCCTTGGGAAGCGCTTCAGAAGGCTGGCGCGACGCTCGAGTTGATCTCCGACAAGGACGACGAGATTCAGGGGTTCAACCACTACGACAAGGCCGACACGTTCAAGGTCGACAAGGCGGTTGAAGAAGCGGATGCAAGCGAGTACGACGCGCTCGTCCTTCCCGGCGGCGTCGGTAATCCCGACACGTTGCGGATGAACGAGAACGCGGTGCGCTTCGTGCGCGACTTCTTCGAGCAGGGCAAGCCCGTCGGCGCCATCTGCCACGCGCCGTGGATGCTCATCGAGGCTGGCGTGGTGCGTGATCGGACGGTGACGTCGTGGCCGTCGCTCACGACGGATCTTCGCAACGCCGGCGCGAAGCGCGTCGAGCAGGAAGTGGTGGTCGAGGACGGACTGGTCACGAGCCGCAAGCCCGCCGACATTCCGGCGTTCAACAAGAAGCTGATCGAGGAGTTCGCCGAGGGTCGACACGAGGCGCAGGCGGCGAGAGCCCGCACCAGTTCGAGCTAAGCCGTCAGGCGTCGAGGAGGGTGTCGACGTCGGCCCGAAGCATCCGCGCTGCGTCTTCGAACCCAAGCTGTTCGTACAGCGCTCGAGCCTGCTCGTTGGGAGTGTCGACACTGAGGACGACGTAGCGTCGGCCCTCCTGCCGCAAGACTTCGGCGATGGCGCGCATCAGCGCCTTGGCTACGCCTCTGCGGCGTGCGTCCGGACGGGTGTAGAGGCCGAACACGTAGCCGAAGTGCGCGCTCGTGGTGTTGGCGTACACGGTGCCGACCACTCTCTTGCCCTCCTCGGCCACGAGCGCGATGTGCTTCGTGACGAGAGACGGGTCGAAAGCCGAGCCCGGGTAGGGCGTGAACGTGGCTTCGGCGGTGAACTCGTCCCACGCGTGCCGCATCACGTCCAGGTCCGCATGTGTCGCACGCCGGATCTTCATCGAGCCACCTTAGCTTTGCGTTTGCGACCGAAATGTCGCTGCGGGTGCGGCTATCCTGGGTCGAGCACGGTGGCTGTAGCTCAGTTGGTAGAGCCCCTGGTTGTGGTCCAGGTGGTCGTGGGTTCGAGTCCCATCAGCCACCCTGCCGACGAAAGTCGCGCCTTCGGCGCATGACTTTCCTCGGATCGGCGCGTAGGGAGAGTGGTGGTGGGGCGCAGCCGGGCAAAGCCCCGCGTCCGCGGCGACTGGTTGGGTAACCC
>JBKPTB010000031.1:0-3475 GCA_046735315.1 Actinomycetota bacterium | reverse complement strand
AGGCGGCGTTTGATCCCCCTCATCTCGGGAAATCGGGGACCAGAGGAAGAGGGAGGGTACGCATGTATAAGCAGGTCCTCGATCCGGTCAGCAACTCGCTCGCCTGGTCATCCTTGTTCGCCGTACTGCCGCTGGTGATGCTGTTCGTGCTCCTCGGCGGCCTGAAGCTGAAGGCCCAGTGGGCCGCGCTGATCTCGCTGGGGGTATCGATGCTCGTGGCGATCATCGTCTACTCGATGCCCGTCGGGCAGACGCTCGACGCCGCCGCCGAGGGCGCCATCTTTGGCTTCTATCCGATCCTCTGGATCGTGATCAACGCGATCTGGGTCTACAACCTCACGCGTGAGACCGGGCACTTCGCGGTGCTGCGGAGATCGTTCAGCAAGGTGAGCGACGACCAGCGCGTGCAGGCGGTGATCATCGCCTTCTCCTTCGGTGCGCTGATCGAGGCCCTCGCCGGCTTCGGCACCCCGGTGGCCATCTGCTCGGTGATGCTGATCGCGCTTGGCTTCAAGCCGATCAAGGCCGCGTCTGTAGCCCTTGTGGCGAACACCGCGCCCGTTGCGTTCGGCGCGATCGCGATTCCGATCGTCACGCTCGGTCAGGTGACCGGCCTGGACAAGAACGACCTGGGCTCGATGGTCGGCCGCCAGACGCCGCTGCTCGCGCTCGTCGTGCCGCTAATCCTCGTGGGGATGGTCGACGGCAGGCGTGGAGTGCGGCAGGCATGGCCGGCCGCGTTCGCGGGCGGCCTGACGTTCGGGATACTCCAGTTCGCCACCTCGAACTACATCTCGGTGGAGCTCACCGACATCATTGCCGCGCTTGGCTCAGCCGCCGCCGTGGTGGCGCTGCTGCAGGTATGGCAGCCAAGCGAGGTGCGCGGCCGCTTCAAGGGGCCGCGTCCGGCGATCGCCGGCGCGTCATCACACAACGTGGCGCTGGAGCGCGAGGTTCGGGAGCGGGAGAAGAACAGCGATCCGCCCATCGAGGTGCTTCGCGCCTATGCCCCGTACCTGATCATCATCGCCGTCTTCGGCATCGCCCAGATCGGCACCGTGCACGACTGGCTTGGCAACGCCACCAAGTCGTTCTCGTGGCCCGGACTGCACGTGTTGAACGGCAAGGGCGAGGCGCCCAAGTCGGCCACGTTCAAGTTCGACTGGTTGCAGGCGGCGGGCACGCTGATGCTCATCTCCGGCCTCCTGACGATGGCCGCGCTGCGCGTCAGTCCCAAGCGCGCGCTGCGCACCTATGGCGCGACGCTGAACCAGCTCAAGTGGGCGATCGTGACCGTCATGGCGGTCCTCTCGCTCGCCTACGTGATGAACCTCTCAGGTCAGACGATCACGCTCGGCACGTGGGCCGCGGGCGCCGGCGGCTTCTTCGCCTTCCTGTCGCCGGTGATCGGCTGGATGGGTACCGCCGTGACCGGTTCGGACACCTCCTCGAACTCGCTGTTCGGCCTGCTCCAGGTCACGGCCGGCAAGAAGGCGGACATCGATCCGCTGCTACTTGCCGCGTCGAACAGCTCGGGCGGAGTGGTCGGCAAGATGATCTCGCCGCAGAACCTGGCGATTGGCGCGGCCGCCGTGGGCATCGCCGGACAGGAGGGCGAGCTGTTCCGCAAGGTCGTGGGCTGGAGCCTGCTCCTGCTGCTGATCATGGCGGTGCTCGTGTTACTCCAGTCGACGCCGGCTCTGAGCTGGATGGTCGTATAGGAGAACCCGTCAAAATGGCTCGGCGATGGCCCACTCGCTGATCGACGAGCTACGCGCTGCCTGCGGGGACGAGCACGTCGTCACCCACCCGCATCAGCTGCGGACCTACGAGTCGGACGGCCTGCTGCAGTACCGCGTCACGCCGCGTGCCGTGGTGCTGCCGGGCACGGCCGAGGAGGTGCAGGCGGCGGTCCGTGCATGCCATCGCGCTGAGGTGCCGTGGGTCGCGCGCGGCTCGGGCACGGGGCTTTCCGGCGGCGCGTTGCCGGTGGAGGAGGGCATCCTGATCTCGATGTCGCGCATGCGGCGCGTGCTCGAGGTCGACCTGCCAAACCAGCGCATCGTGGTGGAGCCGGGGGTGACGAACCTCGAGGTGTCCGGCGCGGTCGGGCCCACGCACTTCTACCCGCCCGACCCGTCCAGCCAGATCGTCTGCTCGATCGGCGGCAACGTGGCCGAGAACTCCGGCGGCGCGCACTGCTTCAAGTACGGCTTCACCACGAACTACGTGACTGGCCTCGAGGTGGTGCTGCCGGACGGGGAGATGATCACGATCGGCGGCAAGGAGATCGACCGGCCGGGCTATGACCTGCTCGCCGCGTTCGTCGGCTCCGAGGGCACGCTCGGCGTGGCGACCAAGATCACGCTGCGCGTGATTCCGGTGCCGGAGAGCATTCGCACGCTGGTGGCTTTCTTCGACCACACCACGAACGCGGGCCAAACCGTGTCCGACATCGTGGCCGCGGGCATCGTGCCTGGAGCGATCGAGATGATGGACCAGCTCTCCATCGAGGCCGCCGAGGGCGCCACCGGTGCCGGCTATCCCGCCGACGCGGCCGCGGCGCTCGTGGTGGAGCTCGACGGCTCCGAGGCCGAGTGCGAGCACCGCTTCGAGGAGGTGAAGGCGCTCTGCGATCGCAACGGCGCCACGGGCATTCGCGTAGCCCAGGACGAGGCCGAGCGGCAGCTCATCTGGAAGGCGCGCAAGGCCGCCTTCGCGGCGATGGGGCGCATCTCCACCGACTACTACGTGCAGGACGGGGTGATCCCGCGCACGCGGCTGCCAGAGGTGCTCGAACGGATCGACGAGCTGTCGCGCGAGTACGGCCTGCGCGTGGCCAACGTGTTCCATGCGGGCGACGGCAACCTGCACCCGCTCGTGCTCTACGACAGCCACATCGAGGGCGAAGCTGAGCGCGCCGAGGAGTTGTCCGGCGCGATCCTGGGAGTGTGCGTGGAGGCCGGGGGCTCCATCACCGGCGAGCACGGCGTTGGGTTCGACAAGAAGCGCTACATGCCGCGCATGTTCGAGGACCCCGACCTCGAGACGTTCCAGAAGCTGCGCTGCGCGTTCGACCCGGGCGGACTCGCGAACCCCGGCAAGGTGATGCCCACGCCGCGGCTGTGCGGCGAGGTGCCGGGGCCGTACCGCGCGCATCCGCTCGAGCGCGCCGGGATAGCGGAGCGGTTCTGATGGCCACCCGCGAGCTGCAGGCGCCGCGCACTCCCGAGGAGGCGGCGGCGCTGGTGCGACAGTGCGGCGCCGACGGGCTCACCGTCCGGGTGCGCGGCGGCGGCACAAAGCTCGGCTGGGGCACGCCGACGACCGACCCGGATGTGGAGATCTCCACGAGCTCGCTCAAGGAGCTGCTCGAGCACAACGAGGGCGATCTCACCACGATCGTCGAGCCCGGCGTCCGCTTCGACGACGCGCAGAAGCGTTACGCCAAGAAGGGCCAGATGCTGGCGCTCGA
>JBKPTB010000030.1:0-11231 GCA_046735315.1 Actinomycetota bacterium | reverse complement strand
GGCCGCGTCGATGAGAAGAAGGGGCTCAGGCCGCTCGCCGCTGGACTCAATTCGCTCGAACCGGAGCGGTTGAGCGGCCTCGAGCTTCATTTTGTCGGGAAGACCACCGCGACCTGGACGCAGGAGCGCGTCCTGGCGCTGTTCTCCGACTCGACAAGACGCGCACTAGCTCGTGTCGAGTTCGAATCGACGCTCGACCAACAGGAGGCACTGGCGCACCTGAGCCGGCCGGGCACGCTCGCGGTCATGCCGTCGCTCCAGGAGAATTCGCCCAATACGGTCTACGAGTGCCTCGAGTACGGGATTCCGTTCATCGCCAGCAATGTCGGCGGCGCGCCCGAGTTGATCGCCCCCGAGGACCACGCCCGCGTCCTGTTCGAGCCGACTGCCGAGGGTGTCGCAGCAGCGCTCAGGAAGGTGCTCGAGGAAGGAGTTGTCCCCAGACCGGCGCGCCGCGCGCAGGGCCGATCGGTTTCCGCCGAACGCTGGGCTGAAGTGCTCGGGATGAGGCGGAACGGGCGGCCGGCGGGCGCGGCCGTCGACCCGCACGAGAAAGTCGACGTCGTCGTCGTCGAGCGCGACTCGCCCGAACTGGTCTCACGCTGCTTGTCGTCGCTGAAACGCCAGACCTACGGCAACTTCGAGGTGTCAGTGGCGAGGTCGAGAGAGGAAGGGCTGCGCCATGGTTCTGCCCCATACGTCGTATTCCTGGATGCCGATGATCTTCCGGACGACGAGTTGTTGAACGCACTCCTTCAAGCCAGGCGGGAGACGGAGGCAGACGTCGTCACCTGCGGCGTGCGCGTCGCCGACGGTCGCGGGGGGGCCCGATTGCACTTCTTTTCGGGAGAGCCGGCGGGCCTGGGGGCAATCGCCAACACGTACGGAAACGTTGCCCTTCTCGACCGGGGTCTGCTCGAAGACCTGGTCGACGCACAACCCTCCCCACGCGATCCGGACTGGCCGCTGCTGGCTGCCCTGGCGTGCGCGGGAGCGCGGATCGTCTCGGTACCTGTCGCGCTGGTGGAGCGACGCGGCAGACCCGGATCGGTCGAAGACGACCCGGTCGGCGCGCTGCTGGTGATCCAGCAGCTCGAGCAAGCTCTCCCGGATCATTTGCGCGGCGCCGCTCGGCTCGCCGCTGGACTTGCGGCCGGGCGACAGTCCTAGCCGATCACCAGGCGCTCCAGCCACCGTCGACGACCACGTTTGCACCCGTGACGTAGGACGACGCATCCGACGCCAGGAACACGACCGGCCCGACGACCTCCTTCGCATCCGCCATGCGGCCGAGCGGCATGCGCTCGGTATACGCCTCGAGAAACTCCTTCGGCTGGTCGTTCCACACGCCCGCGAGCGTGAGCGTGTTGACCCGCACGTTGCTCTTTGCCCAGTACGTCGCGAGATAGCGAGTGAGGTTGTAGAGCGCCGACTTCGACACGGAGTAGGCGATCGGCTTGAAGAACGTCTCGCCACTCTTGCGCCGGAAGCCATAGAGCTCCTGAACGGGTGAAAGCATCCCGTAGATCGACGAGATGTTCACGATCGACCCACGTCCGGCCTCTGCCATCCGCGCGCCGATCACCTGACAGGCGAGGAACGTTCCCTTGACGTTCACGTTCATGATCTCGTCGAACGCAGACTCGGGATAGGACTCGACAGGCCCGACCTCCTCGGGCGGCGCGTCGGGTGGCGAATCGAGGGCAGCCGCATTCACGAGGATGTGCGGCGGCCCGACTTCGCGTACGAGCTCCTCGGTTGCGGCTTCGAGCGTCGCGCGGTCGGTGACGTCGACCCGGAACCTCTCGGCCACGAGGTCGAAGACGGCGACGTGTGCGCCCTGCCGCTCGAGGCCGCGCGCGATCTCGGCACCGACCTGGCCGGCCCCGCCGGTCACGATCGCCACGCGTCCGTCGAGCGAGAAGAGATCTGTCACCGTTGGGCTTCCCACACTGCGTCGCAGAACTCTCTCACGCAGCCGGCACCGCCGGCACGCGTCAGGACCAACGCAGCAAGGGCGAGGACCTCGGGCCAGGCGTCCGCTGGAACGACCGGGAGGCCGACCGCCCGTAGACACGCAATGTCGTTGATGTCGTTTCCGACGTACGCCGTGTCTTCGAGCGAGACGCCGAGGGCGCCCGCTCGCTCGCGAAGAAGCATGAGCTTGTCCTCTACCCCCTGCGCGCAGTCCACCCGCAGCTTCTGCGCGCGGGCGCCGACGATGGGATTTCGCTCCATCGAGATGATGAGAGACCCGACGCCCACCTCGTCGAGTCGACGTAACCCGAGCCCGTCGCTGCGCGAGAAAGCGAGGGCTTCCTCGCCGTGCTCGTTGACCCAGACGCGGTTGTCGGTGAAGACACCGTCGAAATCGAATGCCGCGAAGCGCACCCGCTCGAGCAGCGGCCGGAGGTCCTTCACTGCCGAGTAGCCGCGTGCGCTCCTGCGTGCTCCGAGAGAGGCTCGACATCGTCGAACGTCACGAAATCCTCAAAGGCGATCGGCCGCCGAAGACGTCGCCCGACAAGCCGGTCGAGCTCGTAGGGTGGAAGCCCACCATCCGCAGGCGACTTGATCGCAATGTCGTCGGCCGTGAGGACATGACCTTGATCGAGGCCGCGGGCCGCGACGAGCTTCTTGCCCATCTTCTCGAGTGGATCGGCTTCGATCGGAAGCGGCCGTTTGACCGGATCGCCGAGTGCCGCCGGAACACGATGCAGATCGCGCACGAGCCTGCGCATGCCCTCGGGCATGAGCGAGAAAGCATGGTCGCGTCCCTTGAGAGCATGGTCGAGCGTGAAGTGCTTCTCGATCACACGTGCACCGAGCATCACTGCGACGATCGCCATCGCGATGCCGTTCTGGTGGTCCGAGAGCCCGATCACGAGCTCCGGGAAGCGCTCGCGCAGAGTCGCGATGACGGCGAGGTTCAGATCCTCCACACTGGCGGGATACGCGGCGGTGCACTGAAGCACGCAGAGCTGAGGATTGATCGGGAGGATCGTGTCGACCGCGCGCTCGACGTCTTCCATCGTCGCCCCGCCTGTCGAGAGCAACATGGGCTTCCCGAACGCCGCGACGTGTCGTTGAAGCGGCGTATTGCGGAGGTCACCCGAGGCGAACTTGAATGCCGGCACGTCCAGTTCCGCGAGGAGGTCCGCGCTCTCGAAATCGAAGGGCGTGGCGAAGAGAGCGACTCCGACCTCACGTGCATAGCCAAGCAGCTCGCGGTACTCGTCCGCGTCGAACTCCAGCGCTTCGCGGTGCTCACCGTACGTCCGGCCGAAGCTCAGCTCGTTCTCGTACGGTTGGTCGAAGAACTCACGCGTGTACAGCGTGCGGTTCGCGCGCTTCTGGAGCTTGACTGCGTCGACCCCGCACTCCTTGGCTGCGTGAATGAGCCTCCTTGCCTGACTCAGATCGCCCTGATGGTTGTGCCCGATCTCCGCGATGACGTAGCAGTGGCTGCTGTCCTGAATCTCGAAGCCGTCGATCGTGAGTCGCCTCGTCATGGTCGCTCAATGCTAGTCGGCGTTTTTTCGGTACGAGCCCTCAAGGTCTCGAGATCGGCGTCCACCAGCAGTTGTACGAGTTCTGTGAAGTCGACGTCCGCTTCCCAGCCGAGCTTCGACCGCGCCTTGGCCGGATTGCCGACGAGCCGGTGGAGCTCCGCCGGCCCGCGCTGGAGCATGGGATCGACTCGAACGAACTTCTGCCAGTCGAGGCCAACGTACGCGAATGCACATTGAACCAGCTCGCGCACCGAATGAATTTCACCTGAGGCGATGACGTAATCGTCGGGCTCGTCCTGCTTCAGCATGAGATGCATCGCCCGCACATAGTCGCCCGCGTAACCCCAGTCGCGACGTGCATCGAGGTCGCCGAGGACGAGCTCGTGGTCGAGGCCGAGCGAGATCGCAGCCGCCCCATACGCGACCTTGCGTGGCAGGAACTTCAAAGGCCGGCGCGGGGATTCGTGGTTATAGAGGATTCCCGAGCACGCAAAGAGGCCGTAGCGGTGCCGGTACGAACGTGCGCTGAAGTGCGCGTACGCCTTCGCGACACCGTACGGGGTCACCGGCGCCAGCGGCGTCGCCTCCGTCTGTGGCACCTCCGCAGGATCGCCGAAGATCTCCGACGACGAGGCCTGGTAGAAGCGGATCCCCGGATCGACGAGACGGATTGCTTCGAGCAACGAGGTCGCACCCACGGCGGCGAACTCTGCGGTTTGAACTGGCTCCTCCCACGAAGCGGGGACGAAGGACGGTGACGCAAGGTTGTACACCTCAGCCGGACGAGCAGCTCTCACGGCCTGCGCCAACGACGTCTGGTTCAAGAGGTCGGCTTCGACGAGCTCGATACGGTCCGCGATCGGCTCGAGGTTCTCGTACGGCGGGGCGCCCGGTCGAACAACGCCGACGACCGTGTAATCGAGTTCGAGCAGGAGCTCCGCCAGATATGAGCCGTCCTGGCCGCCGATGCCGGTAATCAGCGCGCGCTTCACGACGACATTGTCCCTACAGCTTCGGCGTAGGCGTCCAGGGTGGCGTCGGTAACGGTCTGCCAGGAGAAGTGCCGCCGCGCCCGCTCGCGTCCTGCACTCCCGAGCCGACGGCGGAGCTCGCGATCCCCGAGCAGCCGGTCGAACGCCGCCCGCAGCGCGGCAGGGTCGCGAGACGGGACGAGGACGCCGGTTTGTCCGTCGACTACGAGGTCGCGCAAGCCTCCGACGGCGGTCGCAACAACGGGACGGCCATGCGCCATCGCCTCGAGACATGCGACCCCAAAGCCTTCTCGGCGCGACGGGCATGCGACCAGCGCCGCTCGCGCGTACAGCTGCTGGAGCTGGTCGTGAGGGACGAAGCCCAGCGCCGCAGGGACACGGCGACGGAGCGGCCCGTCTCCGGCCGCGACGAGCCTTAGGCCCTGTGTGGCCTCCAGGAGCTCGAGGACGCCCTTCTCGGGCGAGAGACGGCCCGCGAAGAGGATTTCAGGGGGATCGGCCTCAGCACCGACCTCACGCGGAAGCTCCACTCCGCTGGGGATCACCCGCACCTCCGCGGCGCCGAGTGCCCTTGCACTCTCGGCCAGATCGGTCGAGGCGGCGATCACCAGGCGCGCGCCCCGGAGGATTACCTGGGCGAGGCGCGGTGCTCGGCGTGCCAACTCGACGTCCGTCCCCCAGACCTGGACGACGTAGGGCTTGCCGGTTCTGGCTGCCACCCAACCCGCCGGAAGCCAGTGGGCATGAAGGAGGTCCGCTTCGACCCGCCGGGCCGCGCGCACGAAACTCGCGAGCAACCCAGGAATCAGGAACACGAGCCAGGGCCGGCGGCGCAGGTTGCCGACGATGCCGTGTCCGTAGGCCATCCCGAAATGGCGGAATTGCTCAGGGCCGATGACTTCCACGTCCACGCCACGCGCGCCAACATGCCGCGCGGCGTCCGCAACGAAGCGCCCAGCCGTGTCCGTCGGCCAGCGAGGGTAGGACGTCGTCAGCACGGCAACGCGCATCAGCTCTGGACGCGAAACACCGCGTAGCCCTCCGAACCGTCGGTGAGCTGCTTGAGGCGCGGCTGCGTGCAGGCTGCCCAGAAGGAGGGCTCGCCCGAGACGTGGAGGAACTGCTCCATGTAGCGCTTGCTTCCCTCGTCGGTTGTGAGCACGAAGACGCGAAAGCGGTGGAGGTCGTTGCAATTGTTCGGGTACGACTGCTCGACATGCCCTGGGAAGAAGAACCGAAAGGCGCCTTCTGGTGAGATGAGGAGATCGCCTTTCCGCATCTGCGGGCGAGCGGCAGCGAGCGCCCGGCTGAAGGCCGGCATCACGATCGCACGCATGGTCGGTTTGTCGAGCCAATCGCCGGCCGGAGTTCTGCGCACCTCGCTCCAGCCGGACTTTTGAAGACCGTCAACGTTGTACACGTTCTCCGCGACCACAACGGCGAACAGGACGAGGGGAATGGCCAGCGCCACCGGGCCGACGCGGGCGAGCGCGACGGCCGCGGGCAGCGCGCTCAGCACGACAAGTGCAAGCAGCGGCGGCCAGGCAGGCGCCAGCAACCGAAAGTCGTAGGCGCCGTAGAGCGCCCAAGCCGCACACGTTGGGATCGCCCAGACGGCGAGGCGAGCCAGCTCGCCCCTGGACACGACTCCGTCTTGACGAGAAGCGATGCCGAAGAGGAGGAATGCCGTCATCCCGACCGCAGCAGCAGCGGCGCCGACCGAGTGCAGCGAGCCAACCGTGAGCCGGGATTCGCGCGCGGCAAGCCAGGGCCCGAACCAACTCGCGAACAGGGCGAGCGGCGCGCCGATCAGTACGGCAAGCCGGTGCGGTACGCCGCCGAGGCGGAGCACCGCATACGCAAGCGCAAAGAACGCTGCGACTCGCAGGCCGTCACCGAACCAGTTCCCGTCGAGCAACGCGTAGCGTCGAGCCTCATCAGCGAGAGTGCGGTAGTAGTCGGTGTTGACGCCGGCCTGAAGAAACGTCCGCAGGCCCTGATGAACGTACCGCGCCTGCAGAACGTCGTACAGGAGCCCGGCTCCGACGCCCCCCAGGACGGGAACCACGCGATACAGCAGCCGCGAGCGCCACGACTCCTCGAAGAGCAGTTGAGCGACCGCGAGACCGATGAGCGCGAGGAAGGCGCTCGGCTTGGCGAGCATCGCGAGCGCTGACGCAACGCCGATCGCAGTCGCCCGAAGCGGAGTCGGCCGCCTGCGCCAGAGCATCGCGCCTGTCAAGGCGACCAGAGCAGCCACCGGAATGTCGGTCAGGCCGGACACGACCTGTGCGGCGAACACCGGCGAGGCGATCAGCGCGAAGGCTGCGAGGAGACCCGCAAGGGAGCCCCAATCGCGGTCGCGCACGATCCACACGAGAGAGGCGAGCAACAACACCGAGAAGAGCCCGCTCAACACACGACCCAGCACCTCGGAGAAGCCGAAGACGCCCCACAACCAACCCTGGAGGACGTAGAAGAGCGGCCGTCCGTACTCCTGTGGCGTCGCCGCGGAGTAATGGAGATGCCAGTGCTGCGATATGAGGCGAGACCATTCCCCGAAGGTCAGTGCGTCCTGGGCGTGAATCGGAATGACTATTGCGACGAAGAACGCGGCCAGTAGGAACAGACCGGTTGTGATCCATACGATCGCCGAGGCAAGCCGCAGCGCCGGGACGGACGTCATCGACGCATCGTCTGGCCGAAGACGATCGGTAACGCCAGCACGAGCGCCGCGAACGCGTAGAAGTAATAGAACTGCATCGTCAGATAGAACAGGTTCGCGGCCATCGTCCCTGCCAGAGCGGCCGTCATGCCCCAGGCCAGGGGCCGCACGCGCCGCGCAACGGCGGCTCCTTCGGCAGCGAGCCGGCGTCCGAGAGCGCGCGCAGCGCGAAGCCTGCAGAACAGGTAGCGCAGGAAGAGCAGGAAGACCACCGCACCTACGAGCCCGGTCTCGACGATCAAGGCGACGTAGAAGGAGTGCGGGCCCCAGTTCGACTTGCCGGTAACGAACTCGTAGTAGACGGAGAAGGTGTTCAGGCCGAGGCCGAACAGCGGGTGCGAGTGGAGGACCTGCGGAACGAAGTCGTACACGCCGAAGTGCGCGCTCTCGGAACGCCCTCCGGTCTGGATACGCGACTTGATCAGCACCTCGAAGTAGTGCCGGCGGCTCCACACCACCGCGATGAGGAGCGCCGCGACGGCGCCAAGTGGGACGACGAGCGCGCGCGAGACCAACCGTCGCCGGTACGGGATTGCCAGAACGAGCAGGCCGACGAGCAGGCCAAGCAGTCCGCTTCGCGACAGTGTCGAGAGCATCACGACGAACAGGAAGCCGAGGACTGCCGCGAGCGGCACGCGCAGGCGGTGACCGCGCTCGAGCCGGAGGTAGACCGGCAGCAGGGTGAGGAGGGGGATGCACAGCATCACCGCGAGGTGGTTCGGGTCGCCGGTGAGGGCGTTCGGCCGGTAGACGGTCGTCCCGCCGATCGCTCCGTAGACGTTGATCGAGCTCGCACCGCCGGTCAACGGCGAGAGAACGACCTGGTCCAGGTTCGTGCCGGCGCGCGCGGCCAGCAGCTGCAGGACACCGTAGATGCCGTTCACCACGAGGCCGAAGGTCAGCGCGCCGACGGCCTTCCAGTAGAAGAGCGTCGAGCGGCGCGCCAGATACGCAACGCCTGCGCCCAAAAAGAGGAAGTGGATGACGAACTTCACGAGTCCCTTCCCCCACTGGTCGAGCGACTGCTTGGTGTCGATGTTGAAGTAGCCGATCAGGTAGACGGCGAGCAGTGCGGCGAAGATCACGAGCACTGTCACGGTCGTGCGCGGGAACCGCGGAGTGCCCCACTCGAAAGCGAACGCGATGAGGAACAACACCGTCAGGATGTCGGCGATCCCGACGGCCCCCGCGACGTTCCATTGCACCTTCTCCCAGGTGACGCAGAAGAGCGTCGCGAGAAAGAGAGTGCCGGAGAGCCTCACCTCGCCAGGCTCCGCAGGACCTCTGCCAGCTCTTCCACGCGCGCGCCGCGCCCGAGGTGCTCACGATCGTCGGGGGACAGACGATTCCCGTCGAGTGTCCCGGCCCGCCAGCGTCCGTACAGGCTCGCCAGCGCGTCTTTCAGGGCGTCGACGTCGTCGGGCGCGGCGACTACACCGGCTCCCGTCTCGCGGATGAGCTCCGCCGCGGCACCGTCAGGTGGAACCGCGGCGAGGATCGGCCGCTCGGCGGCGAGGTACTCGAAGACCTTCCCCGACAGCACACCCTGACCGCGCCCGCCGGCGTCCGGAATCAACAGCAACAACGCCTCGGAGTCGCGTTGCAACGCAAGCGCATCTCGGCGCGCGACGTACGGAAGCAGCTCGAGCCGCTTGCCGAGCCCGAGCTCCTCGGCCCACTCGCGATCCGCGACGCGGAAGTCGCCGACGAACCTCGCCACGACGTCGTCCAGCCCTGACTCAGTGAGCGCAGTGAGGAACGGACGCGGGTCGCGCTTGCCGAAGAAGCTGCCCGTGTGCGTGATGCGAAAGCGGTCACCGGGCCGGTACTCGAGACCGGCAAAGTCGTCGAAGTCCGCGCCGTTCAAGATCGTCGTGACGACGCCCGCCGGATCGAGCGTCAGGGCCTCGTCGGCGATTGCCGCCGAGGCCGCGACGATCGCGTCGGCCTGCCTTGCGACAAGCCGCGCGACCGAGGCGCTCACCTTCTCCTTGGCGCGCACCGCGGCGCTTTCCACGCGACGATGTGGATGTCCGACGATCGAGTCGCGCAGGTCCGCGACCCAGCGCGCGCCGGTGGTCCGCTTGACGGCGGCGCCGATGAGATGCACGGAGTTCGGCGGCGAGGTCGTGATGACGACGTCGATCCCCTCGGCCCGTGCGATGCGAACCGCTGCCGGAATCGCAGTCAGGTTCCACGCGACGTTCTCGTCCGGCACGAGCACGCGCCTCGAGAGCGAGCGCGCCTGCGTCGAGAGCCGCTCGAGTCCGCGCTGCCCGTGCAGCTCGTCCGCGAGCTTCCGTGCGCGCGGGCCGAGGTAACGCGCACGATGGATCCAGGCCTGGGTCGGCGGCAGCAGATCCGGATCCGAGTGAATCCACTTCGGATCGTCAGGCGCCAGGACGTGCGTCTCGATTCCAAGAGCGGGGAGATGAGTCGCGAACTTCAGTGGCCGCTGTACGCCTCCGCCGCCGGCGGGCGGGAAGTACATGGTCACGAGCAGGACTTTCATGGGCCGGGGCGATGGTAGAGGGCGTAGCGCTGGTCGTCGTAGGCGAGCGGCCACGGCGACCGCACGTGGAACCGGGTCTTGTCGACGACGAGCCAGTCAGCTCCGTAACGGTCGAGGATTGCGACGTCCCCGCTCGCGAAGAAGCGGTTCACCGAGAGCCGTCGTGAATAGGGCCGGTTCGCGGCCGTGTCCGCGACGTGCGCAGGCGGCGCTGCGGCGACGTAGACGGGCGCGTACGCGGAGATGCGGTAGCTCGTCTCGAGATCGGAGAAGACAACCGCGCGCTTCGGGACGCCAGTTCGCAGAGCGTGCAGCAGCCCGGGGGTCAGGGCGTAGCGATCGTGAGTCGCGGCGGGCGTCCAGTCGCGAAATCCGTGCACGGCGACAGGCAGGCAGAAGAGGAACACTGCGGCGGGAACGATCCAGCTCCGCGCTTCCGTCCGGCGCGTCCGGACGAGGCCCACCACGACGGCAAGTGCGCCGCCGATGGCTGCGACCCAGGTGGCCCAGGCAGGACCGCCCGTCTCGAGCCCCGGCCCGAAATCGCCCGGGTAAGCAAGCTGCAGAGCGATCCCCGCGCCCAGCCCGAGTGGCAGCACGAGCGGCCCGACGAAGCCGGTCAGCACGGCGGTCCCTCCGGCGAGCGCGAACGGGAGCGGGACGAATCCAGCCAGGCGGCGCGCCTGGGACAGGGACACCGCGTCGGCGAAACGCGGAAAGATCCAGGGGACGAGCTCGATCGCCAGGACCGACAACGTCCCACCCAAGACGAAGGCGGCCCAGCGCTGTCGCGCCGCGAATCCCGCCAACGGAACGAGCACGAGCCCGGCCACTGCAACTGCGCCTGCGCGCGATACGACTTCCGGTCGCAACGCGTAGTGATGGAGTGAGTCGACGTCCAGCTCGTCCGCGTACTTCGTCAACCCACGTCGCAGCTCGGCGTTCGACGGCGAGTGCGACCTGGTCTCCCGCACGAGCGGCAGAAGCCACGCGAGCGCTGCGCCCGCCGGCACGAACAGCGCCGCCAGAGCCGCGATGGAGCTGCGGAGGTCGTTCCGCGAGAGCACGTACCGGGCGACGACGAAGCCGACGAGCGGAATGCCGAGAAACACGGCAGTGCTCGTGTGCACGAGGAGGATCTCGACGCCGACCGCGGCGAGGGACAGGCCGAGCGCCCAGCCCGGATGCCGCAGGAACAGGAAGAAGAGCGTCAGCGCCACCGGGACGAGCACGTGACGGTCGAGGGTTCCCGGCTGGCTCAGGAGCGCGAACGAACCGCCGTGTCCCGGGGCGAGCAGCACCACCGCGACCGTGGCCGAAAGGACCGCGAGTCCGAGCCAGACGGAGCGGAAGAGCGCAAGGCCCGCCTCGTACACCACCGCGAACGCCACCGGGGCGATCGCGCTCGGCTCGTGCAGCATCACGTCGGTCGGCTGAACTCCTCCCACCTTCGCCACGAGCGCCAGGAACGCGTGCCAGAGTGGAAAGGC
>JBKPTB010000029.1:0-7057 GCA_046735315.1 Actinomycetota bacterium | reverse complement strand
CTGGAGGACGTCGCTCTCGACGAGGCCGAGATGGAGCGCGCCCTGCACGCGATCGAAGGGCTTCCGACTCCGACGGCTGCCTGACTGAAGCGTCTAGTCGATGAGCTTGCGCGTCATCGCGTAGATGGCGACGCGCCAGGTGAGGAGCCCGTAACCGATCAGGAAAGCCACACGTCCCAGGTCGTCCCACCCGCCCGTGCCGAACGCGGCGTCACGAACCAGCTCGACGCAGTGGTGCAACGGATTGAGGTTGCCGAGGACCTGCGCCCACTCGGGTAGCTGGCTCAACGGGAAGAACGTGCCTGCGACGAGGAAGAGCGGTGTGAGCACCGCGCTCACGATGTAACTGAAGTTCTCGATCGACTTCGCGAAGCCGGCGACTGCGATGCCGAAGCAGGCCCAGCCGAAGCCGGAGAGGAACGCGATTCCGGGCACCGTGAGCATTCCCCAGGCCGGCTCGAGGCCGAAGAAGAGGGCCACGATCAGCGGGACGCAGCCGTAGACCCCGGCGCGCGTCGCGATCCAGAGCGCCTCGGCGGAGACGAGCTCCTCCGTGTCGACCGGCGCCGCGAGGATCGCGTCGTACGTGCGCTGGAACTGGTACTTCACGAACGTGCCGAACATCGCCGGGAAGGCGCTGGAGAAGAGGACGGCCGTTGCAACCGTCCCCGTCCCGACGAACTCGACGTAGCGGAAGCCGCCGACTCGGCTGACCAGCGACCCGAACCCGAACCCGAAGGCGAGCAGGTAGATCGTCGGCTCCACCGTCGACGAGAACGTCGCCGAGCGCCAGTAGGACGAGAAGTTGATGACCTCGCGTACGAGCACCCCGGTGATCGCGGGCCGCTCGAGACGACCGAGCCGCGGAGTGTGTTGCGTCGTCGCGACCGCCATCAGGAGATCTCCTCGCCGGTGAGCAGCACGAACACGTCCTCGAGGTTGGCGGGCCGCCGTTCTCCCTCAGGCGCGCGTCCATCGGCTGCCTCGACGCCGAGTACGGAGATGCTCGTCCCCGTGCGACGCGTGCGAAGCCCGGCCGCCTGGGCCTCCGCCTCGGCCTCGGCGAGCGCAGCTGGACCGCCGTACACCTCGATCGCCTCCCGGCCCGCATGCTCCGCAACGAGGTCGGCCGGCGGGCCCGCCGCCACGGCACTGCCGTGGGACATGATCAGCACCGTGTCCGCAAGGCGCTGTGCCTCCTCGATGTAGTGAGTCGACATCAGGATCGTCGTTCCCTCGGCCCGCAGAGCGTCGATGAGCGCCCAGAGCTCTTGCCGAACCTGTGGATCGAGACCGACCGTAGGCTCGTCGAGAAGGAGAAGTTGGGGACGATGGACGAGGGCGCGCGCGATCAGAAGGCGCCGGCGCATGCCGCCCGAGAGCTTGTCGACGCGCGTGTCCCGCCGCTCGACGAGGTTCGCGATCTGGAGCGCCCGCTCGATTGCGCCCTGCCTCTCGGCTCTGGCGATCCGATAGAGATATGCGAAGACGCGGAGGTTCTGCTCGACGGTGAGCGTGACGTCGAGGTTGTCGAGCTGCGGCACGACACCGCAGCGCGCGCGGGCCTGCTTCGACTCGGCCGGCAACCGAAAGCCCAGCACATCGAGCGCACCCTCGTCGGCAATCGCCTGCGCCGTCAACAGCCGCATCGTCGTCGACTTGCCCGCGCCGTTCGGGCCGAGCAGTCCGACGCACGTCCCCTGAGGGACGTCGAGATCGAGCCCGTTCACTGCGATGATCGGCCCGTACCGCTTGACGACGCCACGGAGTCGGATGGCCAGCTGCCCCACGGGCTCAGCATGCCAGCAGGCGTCTGACGCACGTCCGGGCTCTCGTACTCTCCTGTCTGTGGCGACGCAGATCGTTCTTCTGCGCGGCATCAATCTCGGCAGTCGCAACCGGATCGGGATGCCGCAGCTTCGGGACCTCCTCACGGGCGCGGGCTTCGACGACGTCAAGACCTACCTGCAAAGCGGGAACATCGTGCTCTCCGCCACGGGCTCCTCCGCACAGCTGGCCCGCAAGTGCGAACGACTGATCGCCGAGGAGTTCGGGCTCGACATCCCGGTGGTGACGAGAACGCGCGCCCAGCTCGCGAAGGTGGTGCGGGAGAACCCACTCGCCAAGGTGGTCGTGGATCCCAAGCGCTACCAGGTCAGCTTCCTGACCGGAAAGCTCTCCGCGGAGGTGATCCGGAAGCTCGAGGCTGCAGCAGCTCCCTCGGAGCAGTTCGTCATCGCCGGTCGAGAGGTCTACGCCTGGCACCCGAAGGGCGTTGCCCGTTCGAAGCTATGGACGCTCCTCGCCGGTCAAGGCCTCGGTGTCACTGCGACCGCGCGAAACTGGACCACGGTTACGAGCCTGCTCGCGCTTGCCGACGAGTAGCAAACCGTTCGTCACGCCCAGGGCAGTGTGTCCCAGCTCGCCGGCCGTCCAGGCGACCAGTGAGGGAACGGCGCGTACGCCTCAGCAGCCGAGCTCGTCTCTGTGTCAACCCCTGCGGAATGACTGCGCGCCAGCTTCGAATCGGGATAGGCGATCTTCCGCTCGCCGATGCGGGCGCCCGCCATGAAGATCACGCACGGGCTCGTTCCCCTGCCGACGAAGACGTGTTCCGTGCCGGGAGGGCAGTGCACGAAGTCCCAGGCTCGCAGCCGCCGTTCCTCGCCCTCGACCAGCAGCAGGCACTCGCCCGCGAGGACGAGGAAGTCCTCCTGATTCGACTCGGCGTGATAGAGGCCGCTCGGCTTCCCAGGTTCGAGCACCGCGAGCGTGAAGCCCACGTCGCGGAACCTGTGCGGCTCGAGCCCGGGCCGGTTGCGAACGACAGGCACATCGGCTTCGAAGACGCAGCGGCCGCCGAAGGCCTCGTTCGTGAGCCAGGCTGCCTCCCCGACGTTGACCACGAACCAGCCCTCGCCGTCGGGCGTGAGTCCCGAGGTCGTCAGTGCGAGTCGAGCTTCTTCCATAGCCATTGTTCGCGGCGGCTTAAACTCCAAGTCCAGATCTAGTGCGCTATATTCCCGCGCGCCGGCGTTGAAACGCCCAGTGCCGGCCAGTCAACTAGGAGAGGGGAGAACCTAGATGAGTTATCGCACGTTGCGACGCGTCGCGACTGGCCTGTTGGCCGTCGCGGCTTTCGCAGTTTGTGCCGTCTCCGCGGCGTCGGCTTCGACAGGGCCGGCGAAGCCCGACGTCAGCGCGCAGTTCACCACCGCGGGCAGCGTCGCACCGCAGTTCCTGCAGAACGCAACCACGATCGAGCACTGGACGTTCCAGTACACCGATCCACAGAACCATGTCACCTATCCGATCACGATGGTCGGCAAGGACCCGCGGGTCGGTGGCACGTCGACGATCCACACGGTGATCATCGCCCTGAAGATGAACTTCGTCGCAGGCCACCAGGACACGTCGGCGCTGACGGATCTCGGCTTTTCCGGCTTCACGGCACCGCCGTTGAACCACACGTTCAACGCCGATCGTCGGGTCAGCTCGTTGCTGAACTCGCCGATCTTCCAGAACGCCACCTATCCGGCCGCGACCGGAGGGCTTACCGGCCAGCTCAGCGACACGTTCATGCGGTCGCAGTTCCCCAACGCGGGGGGCTCGAACTACCACGTGAACCTCGTCAACGACGGCGTGAAGCACGTGACACTCGATGTCCCGGCCGCGAATGGCCTCGCCTACCAGCGACCCGTCGGTGCGTGGCGAACGGCGAACGGTATGCCGACAGACACGATCACCGGCGTTGCTGATGTGAACTGGTTCTCGACCCAGCTGCAGTCGCTGATGGGCTCGCTCCAGATCAGCGCGACGACCGTGCCGATCTTCCTGACGGACAACGTCCTGCTGTACCAAGGTCACGACAACTACCTGAACTGCTGCATTCTCGGCTACCACGGTGCCGGCATGCCGATCGGTCACGGTGCGGGTTCGGCGAACGGCAACGGCAAGCAGCCGGTGCAGACGTTCATCTACGGAGCCTGGACGACGCCCGGGACCTACTCGGGCTTCCTGGCCGACTACCTGAACCCATCGCGGACAGCGCCGGCCCCGACTCGCGGCCTGGCCGACATTCACGCGCTGAGCCACGAGGTTTCGGAGTGGCTCGACGACCCGTACGTGAACAATGCCGTCCAGCCGTGGCTGACGCCGACGGCACCTCAGTACGGTTGTACGGGTGTGCTCGAGACGGGCGATCCCGTTGTCGGTGTCTGGTTCCCGCTGAGCGGCAACAACGAAGGCGCTACAGACGGGTACAACTACTATGGCCAGTACCACCCGGAGGACGAGGTCTACGCGCAGTGGTTCGGGCGCGGCGGGGTCGAGCCGGTTCTCGGTAACGCGTTCGAGTTCAACGGCAAGGAAAACCTCACCTTCATGGGGCCGCTGACGACCGGCATCGGCGGTCCGTACGCCGGCTTCGGTAGCTACGCACAGGGCTGCAGCTAGTCCGACGTAGGTCGATGAACTGCGAAGGCCCGGCAACCGCTGGGCCTTCGTCTTCTCGAGCTGGATCCGAGGATCTTATACCCCCTATGGGTATAGTCCCCCCGGAATGTACGGATACTCGGAGAACAAGGAGGCGCTGATCAAGCGCTTGCACCGAATCGAGGGTCAGGTGCGCGGGATCGAGCGCATGCTCGAGGAGGATCGGTACTGCATCGACATCCTCACGCAGATCGGCGCTGTGTCGACTGCGCTCGAGAGCTTTGGGTACGAGATTCTGGGCGACCACGTGAACCATTGCGTCGCGCAGGCTCTCGCGTCGGGTGACAGGAACGAGGCGACGGCGAAGACTGCCGAGCTCCTCGCCGCCGTCCAGCGGTTCGCCAAGACCCGCTAGGACAAGATGGTCGTCGCGGTCGCGGTCGGACACGAGCTCTGGCAGGCGATCAGTTTCGCCCTCGGCATGACCTGGGAGGTGCTGTGGGCGCTCATCCTGGGCTTTGCGCTTTCCGGTGTGGTTCAGGCGGTCGTCTCCAAGCGGGAGATGCGCCGCCTGCTCCCGGACGACTCGCCGAAGACCCTGGCGGTCGCCTCCGGTCTCGGCGCCGCTTCCTCCTCATGCTCGTACGCGTCAGTGGCGCTGACACGCTCGCTCTTCCGCAAGGGCGCGAACTTCACCGCGGCGATGGGCTTCGAGATCGCCTCGACCAACCTCGTGATCGAGCTCGGAATCATCATCGCGCTCGTGCTCGGCTGGGAGTTCGTCGTCGGGGAATTCGCCGGTGGGCTGCTGATGATCGCCCTCCTCGCCGCGCTCTTCCGAGTCTTCCTCACGCCGGCGCTGGTCGAGCAAGCGCGTGTGCAAGCCGGCAAGGGTCGTCTCGGCTCCATGGAAGGTCACGCCGAGATGGACATGTCGGTGGAGAACGGCCGCTCGATCCGGCAGCGGCTGTGTTCGCCCGCAGGCTTCACTGCGACCGCGAACAACTTCGTGATGGACTGGGCGGCCGTCGCGCGCGACGTCTTCGGTGGACTGCTGATCGCGGGCATGCTCGCCGCCTGGGTTCCCAACTCCTTCTGGCAGGGATTCTTCGTCGAAGACCATCACACGCTCGCGAAGCTATGGGGACCGCTCATCGGTCCGGCGGTCGCGATCCTCAGCTTCGTGTGCTCGATCGGGAACGTGCCGCTTGCCGCGGTGCTGTGGAACGGCGGCATCAGCTTCGGCGGCGTACTGAGCTTCATCTTCGCCGACCTGATCATCCTCCCGATCCTGAACATCTATCGTCGTTACTACGGCTGGAGGATGGCCGCCTTCCTACTCGGCACGTTCTACGCGACGATGGCGCTGGCGGGGCTGGCGATCGAGTTTCTGTTCGAGGGCCTGGGAATCGAGCGTCACGCCCGCAACGCCAAGGTCGTCATGGCGTCGGTGACGTGGAACTACACGACGTTCCTCAACGTCGTCTTCCTGCTGGTCGCGGCCGCTCTCATCTGGCGCTACTTCCGCAGGGGCGGCGGCTGGGAGATGCTGCGGATGATGGACCAGCCGTTGGCCGAGGGCCATGAGCACCACGCACACCACGCGCATGGTGCTCACGCTCAGCACTGACATCAGGAGTCCGACGGCCTCGTGTAGGTGAGGATAATCACGCCGTCGCCGACCACCTTCGAATCGGCGAGCTGCAGCGTCTTCTTGTCGCTCGTCTCACCGAAGAGGCGCTTGCCGCTTCCGAGCACCACCGGATAGACCATCACCCGGAGCTCGTCGACCAGATCGTGCTCGATCAGGTACTGGGCGAGCTGAGCGCTGCCGTGGACGACGATGTCGCCGTCGTATTGCTGCTTCAGCTTCTCGACCTGTGCGGCGACGTCGCCCTGCACCACGGTTGAGTTGTTCCACTCTGGCTCCGACAGAGTGGAGGAGACGACGTACTTCGGCATGTTGTTGAACTTGTCGGCGAACTCGCCTTCCCTGGAGGGCCAGGCTTCGGCGAACCCTTCGTACGTCACTCGCCCGAGCAGCAGTGCGTCAGAAGCTTCGGTTTCGTCGAGCTTGAACTTGTTCCCCTCGTCGCCGCGGTCGATCTCGAAGCTCCAGCCGCCGTGCTTGAAGTTTTCCGAGCCGCCGGGATCCTCGATCACGCCGTCCAGCGACGCGAACTCCGTTACGACGATCCTGCCCATCTCTCGAACCTCCTTGGTGTCGTCGGTTGTGATCAGGCTGCCAGCTGCGTTTGCAGCTTGACGACCATCAGCAGCTATGACTCGACGCGCCGCGGGAATTCATCGGAAAACGTGCTCCGCTGTGGCTTATGCGACCGCGGTGATCGTGATGCCCCCGCGTGCCTTCTGCTCGAGCGTCACGGTCACATCGTCCGGAGCGAGTCCGAGAGCCTCCGCGACGTCGTCGCGGATTTTCACGGCCAGCGCTTCGCAGAAGTGTCCCTCGTTACGGAAGCTGTTGAGGTACAGCTTCAGGGACTTCGATTCGAGACAGCGGTCGGTCGGGCTGTAGTCGATCGACGCGAGGTAGAGATCGGGCTGCCCGGTGACCGGACAGACCGCGACGAGCTCGTCGCTCGCAAGCTCGACTCGCGACACG
>JBKPTB010000028.1:0-17786 GCA_046735315.1 Actinomycetota bacterium | reverse complement strand
CGGTCCCCGGTATCGGGCCCGCGCGGCTCGAGCAGCTCCGGGACCTCGTGGCACCGTGAGCGCCCTCGCCCTGCGACGGTTTCCCCAGGCCCTCGCCGGCGCCTCGTGTTTCGGTCTCGCCGCCGCGAATGCGCTGCGCGCAGAGACGGCTTCGGTCCTTCTTCTGTCGGCGGTTGCTGCTGCCGTCGCTGTCGTTCTCGACGACCCACGTCGTCTCGCACTCCTTGCGGTGGCGCTGGCCCTGTGTGGCTGGTGGTGGGGGAGCGCGCGCTTGGATGCCATCGACCGGAGCGCTTTGCGCGCGGAGCTGGACACCGCTGACCGCGCACGTCTGATCGTGACCGGTCCTGCCCAGCGCGGCCGCTTCGACCTGCGCGTGCCGGCCCTTGCAGTTCGCTACGGCGAGCTCGTTCTGCGCGAGCCGGTGGTCTTGAGGCTTCCGCTAGGGCGCGCACCGCCACAGGGCGCAATCCTCGACACGGTCGCGCAGGTGACCGAGCCGCGGGGACCGAAGAACGGGTTCGACGAGCGGACGTGGTTGCGGCGGCACGGGGTCCACGTCGTGCTGCGGGCCCACTACTGGCACGAGGTTGGTCGGCGAGGCGGACTCGGTGGTCTCGCAGATGCGGTGCGGCGACGGCTGCGGGGCTCCGTCGCGCGCGGTCTCGGCGGTTCGCGCGCCGGGGTGGTCGAAGGCGTCGTTCTCGGCGAGGACAGCGGATTGTCGGACGAGCTACGCCGGCGATTCCGTGCTGCCGGTCTGTATCACTTGCTCGCAGTCTCGGGTCAGAACGTCGCGCTCGTCGCCGGGAGTGCGCTCGTGTTCGCCTGGCTCCTTGGCATCTCGCGTCTCGTCGCGGAAGCCGGGGCTCTGGCAGCCATCTTCGCGTACGTCCTCGCAGTCGGCGCGCAACCATCGGTGGTCCGCGCAGGTGTTGCGGGCGCGCTCGGGTCCCTGGCCTGGCTCACCGCCCGCGCCGCTGACCGCTGGCATCTGATGCTGCTGGGCGCGATCGTCCTGCTCGCGTGGAACCCCTACACGCTGCTCGATGCCGGCTTTCAGCTCTCGTTCGCCGCGGTGACAGCCATCTTCGTGCTCGTGCCGCGCTTCGACCATGTCCTGCAGGGCTATCCCCTCGGCAAGCCCCTGCGGCTCGTCGTCGCTGTGTCGGCGGCGTGCGGCCTCGCCACGGCTCCGATTGCATGGCTGCAGTTCCACACGCTGCAGCTCCTGACCATTCCGGCCAACGCGCTCGCCGCGCCGGTCGTGATGCCGCTCCTCGGTCTCGCGCTCGGAGCGGCGGTCGTCGCGCCGCTGTCGCCGGGGGCGGCCGCTGCGCTGGCCTGGCTGAACGGGTGGTGCGCCGCGTACCTGGTCCTCGTGGCGCGGCTGATCGGCGGCCTGCCGATCGCGCAGATCACAACGACCCGGAGCTTGCTGTTCCTGCTCGCCGGAGTCCTCCTGCTCGCCGCCTATGCTGTCCCGTCGAGGTGGGAGTGGAACCCAAAGCGGAGCTCAAGCCCGTCTATCTGATCACCGGCGGCGACCGTCCGAAGATCCAGCGTGCCCTCCGGCGGCTTCGGAGCCGGATCGGAGAGGACGCCGTCGAGCTGCTCTCTGCAGACGAGGCGAGTGGGGCAGACGCGGTGGCCGCGTGCAACTCGATGGGGCTGCTCGGTGGTGGACGACGACTCGTGATCATCGAAGATGTCGAGCGCTGGAAGGCAGCCGACGTCAAGACGCTCGCCGAGTACCTCGCCGACCCGGCACCCGACACCGTGCTCGCCCTCGTTGCCGCCGAGCTGAAGAAAGACTCCGCTCTGGGCAAGGCCTGCGCCAAGACGGGCGAGATCCTCACCTACGACGTCCCGAAGCGTCGCCTCGGAGACTGGGTGTCGACCCAGTTCAAGGATCGTGGAGTGCTGGTCGACGCAGAAGCCGCGCGCGTCCTGGTCGAGATCGTCGGCGAGAATCCCGAGGAGCTCGCGAGCGAGGTGGACAAGATCGCGACCTGGGCCGGCTCGGATCCGGTCGGCGCGCGCGAGATCGAGGAGCTCGCGGCAGGTTGCGCGGAGGTTCCCGGCTACGAGCTCACCGACGCGTGGGGACGGCGCGATCTCGCAGGCGCACTGACCGCGTGCCAGACGCTGCTCGAGCGATCAGGTGATCCCGTGTCGCGGACCGTTCCTGCGCTGATCGGCCTGCTCGTCGCACACGTGGGGCGGGTTCGCGACTGTCAGGCGTTCGCGGAGGAAGGCCTGAGCTCCCGCGAGGCGGCGTCGCGGCTCAAACGTCATCCCTTCTACGTGGAGAAGCTCTACACCCAGGCCCGGAACTACGGTCCCGACGAGCTGCGCGGCGCGGTCGTCCGGCTTGCGGCGCTCGACCATGCCGTCAAAGGAGGCTCCCGCCTGGCAGTCGATCTCGAGCTCGAGCGAGCCCTGATCGACATCACCCGCCCGCGCGAAGCTGCGCTGGCGAGCTAGTACTCGCGGGAGACGAGCTTCGCCGCCTGCGACTTGCGGCGGGCGGCGGTGTTCCGATGCAGCGCTCCCTTGGCCGCCGCACGGTCGAGCCAACGCACGAGCTCGCGATGCTCGGCGTCGACGCGATTCCGGTCGCCTGACCGGACGGCAGCTTCCAGACGCTTGGCGAGAGTCTTCGCCGTCGAGCGGTAGCGCAGGTTCTCGAGCCGCTCCGTGGCAGCCGTACGAACGCGCTTCTTCTGTTGCTTGATGTTCGGCATCGCGTGAAAAGACCCGCGGTGCGCGGGCGCGACGATCGTAGCAAAGCCGCTCCGGAGCTTACGGAGCGTCGTTCAGCGCCCTCCCTATACTCGCCGCGTGGACGAGAAATCGGGCCGCCGGCTCGCGAGGTCGACGGCGATCTTCTCGCTCGCGACCGGTCTCTCGCGGATCCTCGGACTCATCCGTGAGGTCGTAGCCGCCTATTTCTTCGGCGCAGCCGGCAAGGTCAACGCCTTCACGGTTGCTTTCCAGGTGCCCAACCTCGTCCGCGCGCTCGTCGCCGACGCCGCGCTGTCGTCGGCCTTCGTCCCGGTCTTTACCGAGCTGCAGGAGAAGGGGGAACGTCAACGGGCCTGGCGCGTCGCATCGAGCCTCTTCTGGCTCGTCCTGCTCGTGCTCACCGGGCTGACGGCGCTCTTCATCGTCGTCGCTCCGTGGGTGATCGGCCTGTTCGGCGATCCGGGCGGTGACCGGCAGCTGGCGATCGGGCTCTCGCGTGTGCTCTTCCCGATCGTGGGGCTGCTCGGCGTCTCCGGCATCGTGGTCGGGATTCTCAACAGCTACGAGCGCTTCACCGTGCCCGCGCTCAGCCCGGTCTTCTGGAATCTCGCGATCATCGCCGGCCTCGTCATCGGCGTTCCGAAGGCCGACTCGATCGACGCGAAGCTCTACGTGTACGCGATCTCGATCGTGATCGGCACGGTGATCCAGGTTCTGCTGCCGATGCCGTGGCTGCGGGGGCTCGACGGGCGGTTGCGCGTTCTGATCGACTGGCGTGACCCTGCGGTCTGGCGCGTCCTGAAACTGATGTTGCCCGTGACGCTCGGTCTCGGGTTGATCAACTTCAACGCAGTCGTCGACTCGATCTTCGCGTCACGTCTCATCGATCCGTCGCTCGCGCCGACCGCGATCGACAAGGCCTTCCGCCTCTACATGCTCCCGCAGGGGATCTTTTCCGTTGCGATTACGACCGTGCTCTTTCCGTCCCTGGCGCGACTTGCCGCGCGGGGCGACCGGACGGGCTTCCGCGACACCCTTTCGCTCGGACTTCGGCAGATCGCGTTCCTCCTCATTCCGGCAGGCGTCATGAGCGCGGTGCTGGCCGAACCGATCACGAGGATCGTGTATCAGCGCGGCCACTTCGAGCCCTCACAGACGCCCGTCGTTGCGGCAGCGCTCGCCGCCTTCTCCGCCGGCCTCTTCTTCAACGGGATCATGCTGCTGCTGAACCGCGGTTTCTTCAGCCTCCAGTCCAACTGGATCCCGACTTCGGTTGCGCTCGCGGATCTGGGCCTCAACGCTGCGCTCGATGCCGCGTTCTACCGGTTCGGCACGTGGGGCATCCCGCTGGCAACCTCGGTCGTCAACGTCGTCGGTAGTGGGGTGCTCCTCGTCCTGATGCGACGGCGGCTCGGACGCATCAATTTCAGCGAGATCGCGGACTCCGTGTTGCGGATCGTCGTGGCAGCCGCACTGCTCGCGGGTGCCGCCTACGGGACCTGGTCCGGCCTGGACCAGCTACTCGGCCGATCGTTCGTCGGCCAGCTCGTCTCCGTCGTCCTCGCGCTCGTCGCGGGCACGGCCGTGTACCTCCTCGCCTGCCGGGCGTTGAAGGTTCGCGAGCTCGGGGCGTTGCTAGCTTTGCTGGGCCGCTTCAGAGCGCGGCTCACATGACCCAGGACCGCATTCGGAACTTCTCGATCATCGCCCACATCGACCATGGGAAGTCGACGCTGGCCGACCGCATCCTCGAGCTGACCCATGCAGTCGCGACGCGCGACATGCGCGCGCAGGTACTGGACACGATGGAGCTCGAGCGCGAACGGGGCATCACGATCAAGGCCCAGGCCGTACGAGTCGAGTGGAAGGGGCACCAGCTCAACCTCATCGACACGCCGGGGCACGTCGACTTCACCTACGAGGTGTCTCGTTCACTGCAGGCGTGCGAGGGAGCCCTGCTCGTCGTCGACGCCGCACAGGGGACGCAGGCGCAGACGCTTGCGAATGCCTACCTCGCGATCGAGAACGACCTCGAGATCGTCCCGGTGGTCAACAAGATCGATCTCCCGCAGGCCGATCCCGATGCCGCTGGACGCGAGCTCGCCGACCTGATCGGCGACGACCCACGGCACGTTCTACGGATCTCCGCCAAGACCGGGGAGGGGGTGGAGGACGTACTCGACGCGATCGTGGAACGAGTACCGCCACCCGCCGGCGATCCGGAGGCCCCGCCGCGCGCGTTGATCTTCGACTCGTCGTACGACCAGTATCGGGGGGTCGTCGCGTTCGTTCGCGTGGTGGACGGACGCTTCTCCACCCGGGAGTCGTTGCGCGCGATGGCGCTCGGCACCCGCTTCGAGGCCGAAGAGCTCGGGTTCTTCTCGCCGACTCGCAGCGAGTCCGGGCAGCTCGAGGCGGGCGAGGTCGGCTACGTGATCACGGGCCTGAAGGACGTCTCGCGTCTGCGGGTCGGAGACACAATCACCTCCGAGCGGCGGCCGGCTTCGGCGCCGTTGCCTGGCTATAAGGACGTGAAGCCGATGGTCTTCTCCGGGTTGTTCCCAACGGACTCGGACGAGTACCCGGATCTCCGTGACGCGCTCGAGCGGCTGAAGCTGAACGACGCCGCGCTCTTCTATGAGCCGGAGACGTCGCAGGCACTCGGCTTCGGCTTCCGTTGTGGCTTTCTCGGGCTGCTCCACATGGAGATCGTGCGCGAGCGCCTCGAGCGCGAGTTCGACCTCGATCTGATCGTCA
The DNA here is from genome assembly GCA_046735315.1 of Actinomycetota bacterium. Lineage (GTDB taxonomy): Bacteria > Actinomycetota > Thermoleophilia > Gaiellales > Gaiellaceae > 3-1-20CM-4-69-9. The sequence continues at coordinate 12,281 of JBKPTB010000028.1, read as the reverse complement.
CCGCGCCGAACGTGGCGTATCGCGTCAAGCCGCCGAACGCCGACTGGGTGGAGGTTCACTCACCTGCGGACATGCCGGACGAGATCGAGGAAGTCGAGGAGCCCTACATCAAGGCGTCGATCATCGTCCCGAAGGAGTACGTCGGTGCGGTCATGGAACTCAACAACGACCGACGCGGCCGGTTCGATCATCTCGAGTACCTCTCGGAGGAACGGGTCCACCTCACGTACGAGCTTCCCCTCGCCGAGATCGTCCTCGACTACTACGACCAGCTGAAGTCGCGCACCCGTGGGTACGCCAGCTTCGACTACGACATCATCGGCTTCAGGCCCGGCAAGCTCGTGCGGGTCGACGTGCTCGTCGCCGGAGAGCCGGTCGACGCACTCTCGCTGATCGTCCATCGCGACTCGGCCTACGACCGGGGACGGGCACTCGTGGAGCGTCTTCGTGAGGAGATCCCGCGTCAGCACTTCGACGTTGCGATCCAGGCGGCGATCGGCGCGAGGGTGATTGCCAGAGAGACGGTGAAGGCGCGGCGAAAGGACGTGCTCGCCAAGTGCTACGGCGGTGACATCACCCGCAAGCGCAAGCTGCTCGAACGCCAGAAGGCGGGGAAGAAGCGGATGAAGCAGGTCGGCATGGTGGAGGTTCCTCAGGAAGCATTCCTGGCGGTGCTCAACCTCGACGGGGAGCGCAAGTCGTGAGGCGCGTGCGTCACCTCTATGTGCACTTGCCGTTTTGCGCGCAGCGCTGCGGCTACTGCGACTTCGTCACGGTTGTCGGTCGCGGCTCGCAGCACGGACAGTACGTCGAGGCACTTCTGAGCGAGCTCGAGCTCGAGCGTGAGCTTCTGGCCTCACCTCTCCAGACGGTCTTTCTCGGTGGCGGGACCCCCACCTTCACGGAGCCCGGCGCCCTCGAGCGCCTGCTCATCGCCCTGCCGAAGGCGGCCGAGCTCACGGTGGAAGCGAACCCCGAGACGGTGACGCAGGAGCTGGCAGCGAGGTTGCGCCGGCTCGGGGCGAATCGTGTCTCGCTCGGCGTCCAGAGCTTCCAGCCCTCACTTCTCGAAGTGCTGGATCGTGTTGCCAGTCCGGACACCGTCCGGCGCGCATTCTACGATCTGCGCGATGCCGGATTTGACAACATTTCGCTCGATCTCATCTATGGGATCCCCGGCCAGAGCGCCTCCGACCTCGAAGCGGACCTCGCCGCGGCGCTCGAGCTCGGCCCGGAGCACCTGTCGTGTTACGAGCTCGAAGCCAAGCCGGGGACGCGCTTCACCCACGCCCACGGCGACGAGCTTCGCCGTCAGGCCGAGTCGATGGAGTACTACTTCGAGCACGTCGTCGACCGGCTGACCGCGGCGGGGTATCGCTGGTACGAGACCGCGAACTTCTGCCGGAAAGGTGACCGCGATCTCCGTTCGCGTCACAACCTGGCCTACTGGCTCGGACATGACTACCTGGGCATCGGCGTTGGCGCGGTGTCGACAATCGACGGCTGCCGCTGGCGGAACACGCCTCGTCTGGCCTCCTACCTTCGGGCCCTCGAAGAAGGGGCGAGACCACAGCGTGAGCTCGAACCCCTCTCGGATGAGGTTCGTCGGCGCGAGCGGGTGATGCTCGGCCTGCGCCTCGACGAGCCTCTGATCCTCGGTGACCTCGCGCAGGTGGTCGACCAGGACGCCATGTCGAGGCTCGTCCGTCTCGGACTCGTTCGTACGGATGCGCGGACGGTTTCCCTCACCTCGCGCGGTCGCTACCTCGGCGGTGGAGTGACGGCGGACTTGCTCGCGTAGCTGCGCCGGTAAAATTCCTGCAAATGGCGTCGGAGCGAGCGACAGCTCTCAGCGAGCGGCAGCGTGGGCTGCTCGCCCTCGTTGTGGAGGAATACGTGGCGAGCGGCCAGCCCGTCGGCTCCAGGTACCTCGTGGAGCGCGGGGCGCTGCGCGTGTCGCCGTCCACCGTGCGGCACGAGCTCGCGGAGCTGGAGAACCGCGGGCTGCTGACGCATCCGCACACCTCGGCCGGACGCGTACCGACGGAGCAGGGCTACAAGCTCTATGCCGCGGAGCTGCTGGCGAGGGAGGATTCGCGGCCCGGCTTGTTCCCGCTCGATCTCTCCGAGCTCCGTCGCGAGATCGACTCCGTGCTCGAGGCCACGACGGAGATGCTCTCGCGCATCACGCGCCAGCTCGCCCTCGTCTCTGCCCCCGCGCTCGAGACGACGACCGTGCGCCACGTGGAGGTCCTCCTCCTCAACCCGCGCACGGTCATGGCGGTCGTGATCACGTCCACCGGAGGTGTCGGGAAACGAATCGTCACGTTCGGGCGACCGGTCGATCCAGGGCTCGCGAAGTGGGCTGGGGAGTATCTGAACGACCGTGTTTCGGGCCTCCAGCTCGGGACGAGCCGCTTGCGCCGACAGTTCGAGGATCCGAGCCACTCGAGCGCCGAGCGTGATTTTCTGGCAGCGCTCAAGCCCGCTTTCACCGATCTCCTCCAGGCGGAGCAGCGCCTGTACGTGGGCGGAGCAGCCGGTGTTCTCGACTCTGCTCAAGAGGACGACCTGCGCCTCTACCGGCACGTTCTCGTAACCCTCGAGCGCCGAGCAGCGCTGCTGGAGATCCTCGGGGAGGCACTCGATCCCCGCCGAGCGTTCGTCCGGGTCGGCGGCGAGCTCGAGCACCCTGCCTTCCAGGATGCCGCTCTCGTCGGCGCGACGTACGGCCTCGCGAATCGCGCGCTCGGCGCTGTCGGGCTGCTCGGCCCCGCGCGGATGGACTACGACAAGGCGATTCGCTCGGTGCGCGGTGCGGCTCGGGAGCTGTCGCGATTCGTCGAGGAGGTCTACGAGGACAACTGAGGCCGGCGCTACGCTTCGAACGTGGCGACGGCCGAGCGCGACTACTACGAGCTTCTCGGAGTGACGCGCGATGCGAGCGCGGACGAGATCAAGCGCGCCTTCCGCCGGCTTGCGCGCGAGCTGCATCCCGACGTCTCCGAAGCGCCAGACGCGGAGCATCGATTCCGCGAGGTCGTCGAGGCCTACGAAGTGCTTTCGAATTCCGAGCGCCGCGAGCTCTACGACCGGTTCGGACACGCGGGATTGCGCAGTGGCGGCTTCCAGCCGTCCGCTTTCGACCTCGGCAGCCTGTCCGATCTCTTCTCGGCATTCTTCGGCGACGACCTGTTCGGGGTCCGCGGGCGAGGGCGAGGCGCCGACATCGCGGCGCAGGTGGAGATCGAGCTGGCAGAAGTCGTGACCGGGACGAAGCGTGAGGTTCCCTTCGGTGTTGCCGTGCCCTGCGGACGTTGCGGCGGGAACGGTGCGGAGCCCGACACGCAGATCAGACCGTGTCCCACCTGCGGGGGCAGCGGGCGGGTCCGCCAGGTCTCGCGGAGCGTGTTCGGCGAGTTCGTCCGCGCAGGAACATGTCCCACCTGCTCGGGCACCGGTCAGCTGATCGAACACCCCTGCGAGCAGTGCCGGGGCGCCGGCCGGGTGATCGAGGAGCGGACCCTCGACGTCGAGATCCCGCCCGGAATTCACGACGGTCAGCGGATTCGTCTGAGCGGCGAGGGGCATGCAGGCGCGACGGGGGGACGGGCCGGCGATGTGTACGTCGAGGTCCACGTCCGTCACGACGACCGCTTCGTGCGCGAAGGAAACGACGTCTTCACGACCGTCGACCTCACCGTGACCCAGGCTGCCCTTGGCGCCACGCTGTCGGTGCCGACCCTGGAGGGAGATCTCGAGGTCACATTCGAGCCGGGCACGCAACCCGGCGAGGTGCGGGTCCTGCGTGGCCGTGGCCTGCCTGTGTTGCAGGGCTTCGGGCGCGGGAACCAGCGAGTACTGGTGAACGTGACGGTGCCGCGCCAGCTCACCGACGAGCAGCGAGGTCTGCTCGAGCAGTTCGAGCAGCTCTCGACGGACGAGACCTACCGGGCGGACGAGGGGTTCTTCGACAAGCTGAAGAGCGCTTTCCGCTGAGCGTCCTGCGACGCGTCTCCGTCGCAGTCCCTGCCGAGCGCGTCGAAGCAGCACGGGCACAGATGCTGGAGCTCTTCCCCGAGGGGTTCGAGGAAGTGGACGGGGCCGACGGCATCGAGTTGATCGCATACACGGACTCAGGCGGAGAGGAGCGTCTCTGGCACTCCTTCGGAGGCGTCCGCGGGGAAGATGTCGCCGCCGACTGGCGCGATCGCTGGAAGTCGTTTCACCATCCGGTCCGCCTCGGGCCGCTCTGGGTCGGACCGCCCTGGCACGACTCGCCCGCAGACGCGACGGCGATCGTGATCGACCCGGGGCGCGCGTTCGGGACGGGCGCACATCCCACGACGCAACTCTGCATCAAGCTGCTGCTCGAGCTCGAGCCGGGAAGCGTCGTGGATGTGGGGTGCGGCTCGGGCGTTCTTGCAATCGTCGCGGCCAAGCTCGGCTTTGCGCCGGTGGTCGCCCTGGACGCGGACGCCAACGCGGTCGAGGCCACTCGCCGTAACGCCGCGGCCAACTCCGTCGTCGTCGACGTGCGACTTGCCGACGCCCTCACCGACTCGCCGCCGGCGGGCGAGGTGGCACTTGCGAACATCACGCGTCCCGCAGTGACGACGCTCGCGCCGCGTTTGCGATGTCGGCGCCTCGTTGCTTCCGGCTACCTCGTGACCGACGAGCCACCGCTACCGGCTTTCACGCATGTTCGGCGCGTCACGCGCGACGGCTGGGCCGCGGATCTCTACGACGCAAGCTGACGACCTCCCGGTAGGGCCGAGTAGCATCACGCCGTGGCGACGTTCTCCGTCCGCTTTCTCGGCTGCAAGGTCTCGCACGTCGATGCGCACGAGGTGCGTGAGCGTCTCCTCCACGAGGGCCATTCGGAGCAGCCCCATGAGTACGGCGCCGACGTTGCGGTCGTGAACACGTGTTGCGTCACGAACGAGGCCGTCCGCAAGTCTCGCCAGGCTGCCGCGCGCGCGGCCCGCACGCACGGACGTGTGTATGTCACCGGCTGCGCCGCGAACCTGTCAGCCGAGGCCTTCGCGGGTCTCCCCGCGAACGTCACGGTCGTGGCGCGGCGGGGCGAGGAGACCCCGGAGTTCGTGGCCGGAGACGTGGGCGCGATCGGTTGCGTCCAGGGCGACGCGCGGCTCGACCGGGTTCGCGCGTTCGTCAAGATCCAGGACGGCTGTAGCTTCTCGTGCAATTTCTGCGTCATCCCGCTCGTGCGGGGTGGGTCGCGCAGCCGAGCTGCCGCTGCGGTGCTCGCCGAAGTGCAACGGCGCATCGCCCAGGGCCACCGGGAAATCGTGCTCACCGGCATCAACCTGGGGTGCTATCGGGACCGCGGTGCCGGCTATGCGCTGCCGAGACTCGTGCGGGAGGTCGGCGCGACCCCAGGTCTCGAGCGTCTGCGCCTGTCCTCGATCGAGGTCAATCACGTCAGCGCGGAGCTCGAGGAGGCACTACGGGAGACGCCGACGGTCAGCCGCCATCTCCACGTTCCCCTGCAGTCGGGCGACGACGGCGTTCTCTGTGACATGGCGCGGCGTTACTCCGCCGAGACCTACCTTCGCCGACTCGAGCCGTTCGGGGACTTCAACCTGACGACGGACGTGATCGTCGGTTTCCCGACCGAGACGGAGGCGGCGTTTCGGCGGACGCTCGAAGTCGTCGCCGCCGCTGGAATCACGAAGGTGCACGTCTTCCCCTACTCGCCGAGACCCGGAACCGAGACGGCTGCACTCGATTCGATCCCAGCGGAGATCAAGAAGGCTCGGAGTGCACGACTTCGCGAGGCCTCCCACCGCGCCTGTCTTGCCCGGTGGCATGAGAAGATCGGCGCCGATGACGTCGTCCTCGTCGATCGTCCCGGACGCGGCTATGGGGACGACTATTCGCCGTGGCTCGTCGATGGGCCGGTGGGAGAGTTCATCCCGGTTCGCGGTGCAGCCGTTTCCGAGGAGGGGATCCTCGCTGCCTGAGGACTGTCTCTTCTGCCGCCTCTACGCCGAGGGGGAACACGTCGCTATGACCGATGGGTTCGTGGCGGTGCGGGACATCAATCCCAGGGCGGACGTCCACCTCCTCGTGATCCCGGAGCGACACGTGCCGAGCTTCAGGGAGGTGGCCGAGTTCCCTCCGGACGAGGCGAAGCACATGCTCGATTTCATCGCCGAGACGGCGCGGGGTGCGGGCCTCGAGGACTACCGGGTTGTCGTCAATGTCGGCGAGGGCGGGGGGCAGACGATCTTCCATCTCCACTGGCACATCCTCGGCGGACGCCTGAAGGGGATTCCTGGATGAGAGGCGTTCGATGAGTCTCATCGCGCGGATGGAGGAGGAAGTCAAGCAGGCGACGTTGGCCCGAGACACCGGCCGCCGCGACGCGCTACGACTGATCCTGGCCAGCCTGCGGTCCGCGGAGAAAGAGCTCCAGCGACCGCTCTCAGACGAGGAGGAGCTGCAGGTCCTCCAGCGTGAGCGCAAGCGCAGGATCGAGGCCGCCGAGGCATTCCGAGGTGGCGGACGCGAGGAACAGGCGGCAGCCGAGGAGGAGGAGCTCGCAGTGCTCCAGGAGTTCATGCCGGAGCCGCTCTCCGAGGACGAGCTCGAGGAGATCGTCGACGACGCGATCGCCGAGAACGGCGCGACGAGCATGCGCGACTTCGGCCGGGTGATGGCCGACGTGATGCCGCAAGTCTCCGGTCGGGCGGACGGCTCGGTCGTCAGCCAGCTGGTCAAAGAGAAGCTCGCGTAGGGCGGACGTCACAACCCGGGCGGAGACGCGGGCCGAGCCCGCGTCTCCTTGACGGTCGGCGCCGCAAGCGGCGCCTTAGCGCGACTTCGGCCGGGTGATGGCCGACGTGATGCCGCAAGTCTCCGGTCGGGCGGACGGCTCGGTCGTCAGCCAGCTGGTCAAAGAGAAGCTTGCGTAGGGCGGACGTCACAACCCGGGCGGAGACGCGGGCCGAGCCCGCGTCTCCTTGACGGTCGGCGCCGCAAGCGGCGCCTTAGCGCGACTTCGGCCGGGTGATGGCCGAGGTGATGCCGCAAGTCTCCGGTCGGGCGGACGGCTCGGTCGTCAGCCAGCTGGTCAAAGAGAAGCTCGCGTAGGGGACAACTAGGCCGGTCAAAGAGAAGCTGGCCTGACGTCCCCAGGCCGCGCCTACACTGAGCGCGTGCAGGAAGTGAAACAGACGCTCGATGTCTCCAACGACGTGGCGGCGGAGCTGGCGTCGATCGGGGACGGCGTCCTCGACGCGTTGCGCGACCGGCTCGCCATCACGATTCTCCTACGCGGCAACCGCTTGACGATTGAGGGCGACGACATGCACGTCGCCGAGGCGCGCGCGGTCGTAGACGAGCTGGTCGAGCTGGTCGAGACCGGACAGGAGATCGGGCCTGCGACCGTCGATGCCGTCCTGAAGGCGATCGACCAGGCCGAGAACGTCCAGGACGTCTTCGGCGACGTCGTTTGGCGACATCGTGGCAAGCAGATCACGCCGAAGACGGTGACCCAGAAGCGCTATGTGGATGCGATCCGGAACTGCACGGTCACCTTCGGGATCGGGCCTGCGGGAACGGGCAAGACGTACCTCGCGATGGCGCTCGCCGTGGCCGCGCTGCAGGAGCGCCAGGTCGCGCGCGTGATCCTCACGCGCCCCGCGGTCGAGGCCGGCGAGCGGCTCGGATTCCTCCCCGGCGACATGCTCGCCAAGGTCGACCCCTACCTGAGGCCGCTCTTCGACGCCCTCTACGACATGCTCGATGCGGAGCGGCTGAACACCTACATGGAGCGCGGCACGATCGAGGTCGCTCCGCTCGCCTTCATGCGCGGTCGCACCCTCAACGACTCCTTCATCATCCTTGACGAGGCCCAGAACACGAGCCCCGAGCAGATGCAGATGTTCCTGACGCGGCTGGGCTTCGGCTCGAAGGTCGTCGTCACCGGCGACGTCACGCAGGTCGACCTACCGCGCGAGCAAGCATCCGGCCTGATCCACGTGCAGGACATCCTCGGCGCGATCGACGGAATCGCGTTCATTCGCTTCGGTCACGAAGACGTCGTGCGGCACAAGCTGGTCCAGCGCATCGTCGAGGCGTACAAGCTGCACGCGGAAGAGACGGGAACGCTGCGGCGGAAGTAGCGGTGATGGTGGAGATCGAGGTTGCAAACCGTTCTGGCGCGGAGCTCGACCTTGGAGCCGCCGCGGAGGTGATCCGCGAGGTCCTCGCTGCGGAGGGTCTCGACGACGGCGAGGTCGGCCTTCAACTCGTGGGACCGGAGGAGATGCGAGCTCTGAAGCGGGAGCACCTCGGCGTCGACGAGCCGACCGACGCGCTTGCGTTCCCCATCGACGGCCGCGACACCCTGCCCGAAGGGCTGCCGAGGCAGCTCGGCGACGTCGTCCTCTGCCCGCAGATCGTCGGTGAGCAGTGGCGCGCTCCGCTCGTCCACGCCGTGTTGCACCTGGTCGGCTACGGCCACGGTGCCGAGATGGAGACGCGCGAGAGGGAGCACGCATGAAGTCGCGGCCCTCGGTGATCGAGAGCTTCAACTTCGCGATCGAAGGCGTCATCCACGTGCTGCGGACCCAGCGCAACATGCGCATCCACTTCGGCGCGGCCGTTGTCGTGATCGTGGTCTCGGTCGCGGTGGGCGTATCGAAGATCGAGCTGATCGTGTTGCTCCTCTCGATCGCATTCGTCCTGATCGCCGAGATGATCAACACCGCTATCGAGGGTGCGATCGATGCCGCCACGACCTCGTTCGACCCGATGGCGAAGCTGGCCAAGGACATCGCTGCAGGCGCCGTCCTGATCGCGTCCGTCAACGCCGTTGCGGTCGGATATCTCGTGTTCGCCGGGAAGGCGGCCGACAAGACGGCCGACGTCCTCGACCGCGTTCGCAACGCTCCGGCCGAGATCAGCCTGGTCGCCCTGGTGCTGACGGTGATCATCGTCATCGCCACCAAGGCCTGGACCGGCCGCGGCACACCGCTTCGCGGTGGACTGCCCTCCGGCCACGCAGCCGTGGCGTTCGCAAGCTGGATGGCTGCGACCTATATCGTCGGCGACTCGCATCGCTTCGTCGTCAGCGCGCTCACGTTCATCATGGCCCTGCTCGTTGCCCAGACCCGCGTCGAGTCCGGCGTCCACTCGACGCTCGAGGTCGCCTACGGCGGGGCGCTCGGCGCACTCGTCACCCTCTCCGTGTTCCAGCTCCTGTGAGCAGAGACCTGTACGAGCGAGCGGTCGCGATCTCCGAGCGCGCCTACGCGCCCTACTCGAAGTACCTGGTCGGCGCCGCGGTGCGAACCTTGGACGGCAAGGTCTTCGAGGGCGTCAACGTCGAGAACGCGGCGTATCCGCTCGGCGTGTGCGCGGAGAAGAGCGCGCTGGTCAAGGCGGTGAGCGAGGGCTACAAACCGGGTGACTTCGAAGCGATCGGCATCACGGCTTCCCCGTGCGGCGGCTGCAGGCAGTGGCTGTACGAGTTCCGGATCGGCGAGGTCACGTTCCTGAGCGCCGAAGGCGAGCTGGCGACGTATTCGGCGGGCGAGTTGCTGCCCGCCACCTGGGATTTGCCGGCTTGAAGTCCGGGTTCGTCGCCGTTGCCGGCCGTCCCAACGTCGGCAAGTCGACACTCGTGAATGCCCTCAGCGGCGGCAAGGTTGCGATCGTCTCCGACAAGCCGCAGACGACGCGGCGCCGCATCTTCGGAATTGCCAACGGCGAGGACTACCAGCTCGTCCTCGCTGATCTGCCCGGCTTCCAACGGCCGCTCGATCCGCTCACCGAGCACATGCAACGTACGGTCGACGCCTCGTTCGAAGACGTCGAGGCCGTGCTGCTCGTTCTGTCGGCCCGGGAACGAATCGGCGCCGGTGACCGCTTCGTCGCACGTCGCGTCTTCGAGCTCGGCGTTCCGGTCGTGATCGCGCTCAACAAGGTCGACCGGCTCAAAGGGGGGCACATCGCGACGCAGATGGAGGCGGCGTCACGGCTCGGTGACTTCCACGCGCTCCATCCCGTGAGCGCAAAGACCGGCGACGGCATCGACGCGCTGCGCGACGAGCTCGTCGCACTCTTGCCCGAAGGCCCGCTGTACTTCCCGGAGGAGCAGCGGACCGATCTGCCCGTGGAGGTGCAGGTCGCCGAGCTGGTCCGCGAGCAGGCGCTCCGCTTGACGAAGGACGAGCTTCCGCACGCGATCACAGTCGAGGTTCAGGAGCTCGGTGAGCGGGTGGTCGAAGCAGACGTGCTCGTCGAGACCCAGTCCCAGAAGCAGATCGTGGTCGGGAAGGGGGGGTCGATGGTCCGGGAGATCGGACGCCGAGCGCGCCCCGAGATCGAAACGCTCCTCGGGCACCCCGTGTATCTCGAGCTTCGGGTGAAGGTCAAGCCCCGTTGGCGGCGGGACGAATCCGTCCTCGAGCGGCTCGGCCTCTAGCTCCGGCGCGCGCCTTATATAGATAGCTACACTCAGCGCGTCATTCCGAGGGAGGGGAGCAACGCATGAAGCGCACAGCAATGCGCCTGGTGGCGTTCGGCGCCGCGGTCCTGATCGCCGGTGGCATCGTCGTTGGCGCAAGCGCGGGGAGTGGCCGGATCGGCGTCTCTCGTGTCGTCGATGTCTCGAACGACCAGCTGTCGCAGAACGAGACACCGCTTGCGGTCAACCCGGCGAATCCGCAGAACCTGATCACGGGGGCAAACGACTGGAACTTCAACGACGGCTGCGCCGTCAACGCGACCTTCGACGGGGGCAAGACCTGGACGCCGACGCTGCCCGACGGCTTCCTCCCGGGCGTGACGAAGTTCACGAACGACCCGAACGTGCCCGGGGACGGCGCCTACGACGCCGGCGGCGACCCAACGATCGCCTTCAGCCCCGACGGCAGGGTCGCCTACTACGTCTGCCAGGCTTTCAACTTCACCTCGCCGTACCAGATCGCCCTGCTCTTGAACCGCTCGATCGACGGAGGCAGGACCTGGCAGCACCGGGATCTGGTGACGGTCTCGACCTTCAACGGCAACGGCGGCACCAAGGGCTCGAACGGGAAGTTCCCCGACCACGAGAACATTCACGTCGATCCCGTTACCGGGTACGTCTATGTCGCCTGGGCGGAGTTCAGCGGGTTGCAGGGCACGCATTCGCCGGTCTTCGTGGCAGTCTCGCACGACCAGGGGAACACGTTCATCGTGAACAAGGTGACGGCGGGCAAGGTCCGGAGCAACCAGGACCAGCGCGTCGTGACGGATCAGAACGGCAACGCGTACCTCGTCTTCGACAACGGGCTGCAGGGTGGCAAGGGCACCGTGCTGTTCGCCTCCAAGTCCGTCGACGGTGGGCTCTCGTGGTCAGCGCCGGTCCAGTTCGCCTCGTTGACGAACCCGGTCTGCGTCTTCCCGCCCAGCTGTTTCAACATCAGCGGCGGCGCGTTCCGGGCGGGCGGCACCTATCCTGCGCCGACCTTCGACACCACACGCGACCGGCTCGTCGTCGCGGTGCCGGACATTCGCGGGCCGCGCGCCGAGATCTACATCTATTCGCTGAAGCCCGATCTCTCGCTCGACTTCACCACGATGGTTCCGTCCGGCGTTGGTGATCGGTTCGAGAACGAGCTCACCGTCGCACCCAACGGGCGGCTCGACCTCTCCTTCTACGACCGCAGCTATAGCGACAACAAGCTGGTCGATCTGACCTACGCCGAGAGCCTCGACGGCGGGCACACGTGGAGCCAGGCGCGGGTGACCCAGAGCGGCTTCGACCCGTCGCAGTGGGGCGTGCCCAGCTCGAATGCGCAGGGCTTCCGGCCCTTCATCGGCGACTACAACGGCCAGGTCTCGACGAACGACTTCGTCGGCATCACGTGGACGGGCGTGGCGCCGCCGCAGCCGCTCAACCTCGAAGTCGAGTACGCGACGATCTCGCCGTAGGAAGCAGCAAACCGAGCGGTGACCGCCCCTGCGGTCACCGCTCGCGCGGTGCGTAGTAGCGGGCGACCCAGCGCGACAGGCCGTCCAGCCCGGGGAACAGGACGCGCTCGGTAATGTTCGCCTGGTCGAGCTTGTCGCGGATCTCCCACTTCAATGCCGCGGGGATGACGATGCGCCGCACGAGCTCCGGGTGCCTGGCGAGCAGCTGGTCGAGGGAGGAACCGGCGCCGGCCATCAGCGAGAACAGCGCGTACTGGTTGACGATGCGCTCGTCGAACGACGGTGGCTCGACGAAGATCACGAAATCCTCGCCGATGCGGTCGAACTCGGCG
>JBKPTB010000027.1:0-54268 GCA_046735315.1 Actinomycetota bacterium | reverse complement strand
GTCGGGACCAACGGGATCCCCCGAGACGAGCAGGACGCCGTTTTCGACCCGGTAGCCTACGAAGGCTGAGCGATCCGGAGAGAAGAGGTAGTGCTTGTCACGCCGCAGCTTGAAGTACGCGAGCGTGTCCGAGCCGTGTCTGCGCACCAGGGCAACCGCTGCTGCGCGCGTCGCTGGGTCTGGCAAGAGCCGCGGGCCCCTCAGCGGCCGGAACAGAACCGACGCGCAGGCGAACAGTGCCATCACGCCGAGGATCCCGACCGTGAGCCCCAGTTGGCCGAGCTCGTCGTGGAAGGCGATCGGCGCCTGCTGCCAGGAGAGGAGGTCGCCGGTGGCGCGCAGGACGGTTCCGATCGACGTCTGTTCGGGCGCGCCGATCCACACGGCCGTCGCCGCGACGAGCACCGATCCCACCGCCAGGCCGGCGACGCGCAGGAGCGCGTCCCGCCTGCGGCCGAACGGCTCGTGCTCGACGCAGAAGGACCCGCGGCCCAGCCAGAGGAGCCCGGCGGCGAGCAGGTCGGCGGTCGCTTCCTCGACGTCGAGGCCCTTGAGGATGTTCAGCGCTGCCAGAACCAGCAACAGCACGACGGCAAGCTGCAGCGCGCGCCGGCGCCGCCGGCCGAGGTAGACACCCGCCACGAGCAATACCCAGGCGATCGGAATTGCGAGCGCGTGCGAGACGCGAATGGCAGCCAGCGGCTCCAGCGCCATGAGTGCATGTCCACGCCACGCGACGTTGGGCGTCAGCGCAGAGACAAGGTTGACGATTGCGATGAGGATCGCACCCAGCGCCGCGAGCATCGGAAGCGGATCGGCGCGTCGAAAGGTGCGGAGCGGATTCGGCCGCCGATGAAAGCCGAGCTTCCAGGCCGCCGTGTCTCGGCGCGACGGGGTGAGGTCGTGCCAGTCCTTCGCAACGAGCCAGACGCCGGCCAGTGCCGCGAGCGTCGCGGTGAGGTTGTCGTCGACCCGCCCGAAGACGAAGCCGACCGCGAGCAGGATCAGGATCACCCCGCCGAGATGCCATTCGTGCAGCCGAAATCCGGCCAGGTGGAGACGTGCTCCGAGCGGGTGCCGCTCGATGCGGACGAATCGTCCGTAGCTCCTCGTCAGACCCCGCTGCATCTGAACCTCATCGGCAGCAGCGGCCGGGCCGCTTGAGTTGGGTTGGAACCAGAATGGCCGGCTAAGGGTGCCGCATCAAGTGGACGGGACGATGAGAGAAGTATTGAGTTGAGGTTAAGGTCGCCGGGCCCCAAGAGTCTCTCACCGGCGTCTCATCTCCCGTTGCTGTAGTGGAAGTGTGGAAGCGCATGACGCCTCCGCTCGTCCCGTGAAGCCCGTGCCAAAACGGCTTGCGCGACTGCTGCGTGGCGGGACTCAGGGGAATGCGCGCCTGACGGCCTCGACCGGCGTCTTGCTTCTCGTTCTGCTGGCAGTGGAGGGAGTGACGCTCCTCTCCGTCGGCTCGCTGCTGTCGCTCCACATCTTCATCGGGCTGATGCTGATTCCACCGGTTGCGCTCAAGCTCGCCTCGACCGGCTACCGGTTCGTGAGGTACTACACCCGCGACCGCGAGTATCTGCGTCAGGGGCCACCGATGCTGCTGATGCGGATGCTGGTCGCGCCGGGGCTCGTGGCAGCGACCATGGCTCTGTTGGGAACCGGCGTCGCGCTCCTCGTGATCGGCCCCGGCGGGGGCGTGATTCTCGGATTGCACAAAGCCAGCTTCATCGTGTGGGTCGGGGCGTTCGCGATCCACGTCCTGGCTTATGTAACTCGACTGCCGCGGCTGGTTGCCGCCGACTGGGGTCGAAGCCGAGCGGTTCCCGGAACGGGGCTGCGTTACGGGTTCATCGCGCTGGCGCTCGTCCTCGGGGCCATCCTCGCGGTCGCCGTCTTGCCGACGGACAGCGCCTGGCTGCACTGGGCGGCCGCCGAGCACTAACCGCGGACGAACTCGACGAGGCGCTCGCCTTCCTCGTCAATCTCCGCACGCTCGGCCTTCGTCAGCCGTCGCAAGGGCTCGAGCTCGAGCCCGCGCTTGTTGTCGACGTTCCAGGTGGCGGCGACGAACCCGTCCACGAGCACGGTCGGGAGCACGTCACCGTTCTTCCGGATCACCGTGCTCCGGTGCTTCTCGGCAAGGATGCGCGTCCGCTCGGGCGGCGCATACCCCAGGAGTGCTGAGTCCCACTTGGGAAGGAACCGGACCGGGGCCGGAACGTCCCCGTCGGGGAGAGGGGCACGCGGCAGGTCGAGCAGCGCGCGTCCTCGTTCGTCGCGGAAGGTTCGAAGCTCGAGCGCGTCCATACCGGCGCGCAGATCGCCGACGCGGACACCGGCGAACCGGAGCAGATCCTGCTGCGTGGCGGGCCCGAACGAAGCGAGGTAACTCCGGACGACACGCTTCGCGCCTTCCTCCCTCGAGGGCAGGTCGACCTCGAGCCACCGTTGCATCGCGAGTAGCCGAGGGCCGCCGTGAAAGCCCCAGGTGCCGCTCGGCGGGAGGTGGAGCAACGGCGCGAGCGTCCGCGTCCGCCAGCGGCCGCGCATCTGCTCGGCTCCGATCGCTTCGAGCTCGGCGTGTGAGATCGGCTTCTGTGCGGCGGCCTCGACCTGTCGCGACAGCTGCGCCATCGTCTCGACGGTGACACGCGGCGTCATCTCGCGGCCGGCGGGCAGCCAGGCGGCCGCGAAGTAGGGATAGTCGCGTGCGCTCGTGATGTGGAGCGTGATCCGGAAGAGGGTGGACTTGACCACGCTTCGCTCCTTCAGCGCGTTCGTCAGCTGCTCCTTGCGAAATCCGGACAGCCGGGACCAGAGCGCGATGTACGGCGACGGCGAGTACTGCGCCTGCAAGGCGCAGAGTCGCTCGACGGCACGTTGCAGGCTCAGCCGCTTCCGTTCCAGCAACAGCTGGCGTTCGAGCAGCGCGCGGTTCAGCTGGCGCAGCGTCAGGACTCGCTCGCCTCTAGCGTTCGCGGCAGCGATGCGAGTCACCTACGAGCTCGATCCCCCGGAGGCAGCGGCCACGCTCGCCCTGATCGAATCGGTTGGGCGCGCCGACGGCCCCGAACACGCGCGCGGTCGGGTGGTCTCACAAGACGGCGACCGCGCGGTCCTCGAGTTTCCCGATGCGAACTGGGCTGGAGATGTCACGCTGCTCGTCTCCTCGTTGCTTGCGGGCGAATGGGCCGACAGCGCCTCCTTCTCACGCTGCCACCTCGTCGAGGCGGAATGGCCCGCGGGTCTTTTACCCGGGCCGGCCTTCGCTGCGCCGGACGAAGTGCTCGTGGGTGCCATCGTCAAGCCCTCACTGGGCCTGTCGCCTGCCGAGGTCGCGGCGACTGCGGCCGCACTCGCGGCCGGCGGAGCCGATCTCGTGAAGGACGACGAACTGCTCGGCGATCTCCCGTCGTGTCCGCTCGAGGAGCGTGTGCGCGCCGTCGCCGCCGCGATTCCTGCGCGGGTCCGCTACGCCGCAAACGTCACCGGGCCGACCGAGTCC
The DNA here is from genome assembly GCA_046735315.1 of Actinomycetota bacterium. Lineage (GTDB taxonomy): Bacteria > Actinomycetota > Thermoleophilia > Gaiellales > Gaiellaceae > 3-1-20CM-4-69-9. Next base: position 50,754 of record JBKPTB010000027.1, on the reverse strand, counting down.
CTGCTCCGCCGGGCCGCGCGTGCCGTGGAGCTCGGCGCCGGCGCGCTGATGGTGAATGCCTTCGCGCAAGGGCTCGATTCGCTGCGAGCCTTGCGCGCTGCCGAGCTCGGCGTGCCGATCTTTGCGCACCGCGTCGGCGCGGCCATGTGGGCGCGGGGCTCGCGTGTCGGTGTCGCGCCTGTGGTCGTCGCCGAGCTCACCCGACTCTGCGGCGCGGACTACGTGCAGGTCGGCTCCTTCACGAACTCTGTCTACGACGAGCCGGGGGATGTTCGAGCGCAGATCGCCGGCTGCCACCGGCAGCTCCCCGGGATCGAGCCGGCAATCGCAGTGCTCGGCGGCGGTGTGTCGCCGGAGAACGCGGCCGATCAAGTTGCGCTCGCGGGTGTCCGCTCGGGAGTGATGGTCCTGCTCGGCTCCGCCGCCTACGCAGACGGGTCGCCGACGGACGCTGTTCGCGCCACAGTATCTTCGCTGCGTCCGAACACGGCGCTCGAGATCGCGTAGAACAGGGCGATCGCGGCGAACATGATCAGGCTTGCGACGGGGCTCGCGAATGCGATCAGCGTCGCGGTCGCGTAGAGCGGCGCCCCCGGCAGGTAGCTCCTGGTGATCCCGCTCACTTCGCGCGGATCGGCACCGGGTCGCAGAAGTCGCCTCGACCCGTACATCCAGAGCGAGAAGAACAGGATCGCCGTGATGGTGAAGTTGATCCCGTAGAGCAGCGCAGCGGCGCGTCGGTCGGAGTTCGTGTGCGCGAACTCGGCGACGACGCGCGTCGGAAAGGGAGTGAAGGAGATCGACATCAGGAGGAGCGTGTTCAGCAGCAGGAGGATCCGGTCGGCCCTGGCGAAGTGACGGAAGAGGTCGTGGTGGTTGATCCACATGATCCCGACGGTCAAGAAGCTGACGATGTAGGCGATGTAGGCAGGCCAGAGGTGAAGAAGCGTATGGCGGAGACTGCCTGACGCGCGTTCCAGGTCGACCCCGACGGCCAGGATCAGCAGCGTGATCGCGATGGCGAAGACGCCGTCGCTGAAGGCCTCGACGCGACCGGTTTCCATCGGCCAAAGCTACATCTAGACGTGCGCCGCAGTGAACCTAGACCATGGGCCTGATCCCGCTCGAAGGTGAGACGGGGAGAATTTGTCCACCTTGAAGAGTGAGGAGATCTCTCAGGACATCGAGGCGCTGGAGCGCGACCTGTCGGGCCTGCGCACTCGTGTCGAGAAGGACAGCTCCTCGTTCGCCACGCTCGAGCAGGAGGTCGCCCAGCTCCGCGAGAACCTCCTGCGAACGCGCGAGAGCGTGGCCGAGCACGAGGCGCGGCTGGCCGACAAGCAGAAGGACCTGGCCGAGGCGAAGCGGCTCGAGGCGCTTGAGGCGTACGAGAACGAGGTCCGCTCCCAGCATGAGGCAGCCGACCGCGCGGTCGGCGCGGCGACCGACCTGCTCGCCGCGCTCGACGCCTACGACGACGAAACGCTGAGGCTGCGGCAGCTCGTCGAGCAGATGCGGCGTGCGTTCGGGAGCGACGAGCGAGTTGCGGACGTCGAGTCGGCGCTCAGCGACGAGGCGGCGCGACTGCGCGCGACGTCGGAAGCCGTCCTGGCGGCAACGAAGTGGCGGCTCGACGTGGTCGAGGAGGTAGTGGAGCCGGAGCCCGAGCCTGAAGCAGCGGTCGAAGAGCTTGGGGACGAGGAACTCTCCCGGGATCTGCAAGAGATCGCCCAGGAGCGCCGGCGGGCGCGGATCAAGGAGTACTTCGGCAAGGGCTGATCCCCTTGCGCGTATGACCTAGATTCGAACCATGCCCGAGTTCGGCAAGTTCGCGGAGTGGTTCACGTTCGTCTCGGACAGGTTCGACCAGTCCTCTGAGTTGCCGGCCGACTACAACGCCGGCAACCGGTTCTACGGCAGAGACGTCGCAGGTTTTCTCAGCGAAGGACTGACCGCGCGCGGGTTTACGGCCGATTTCGTCGACGAGGATTGGGGCTGGCTCGTGGGCGCGCACGAAGCGGACGATGCGAGGCTGCAAATTGCCGTGTATCCCGGGCTCGACGGTGAGTCTGGGACAGGCGAGTGGGCGTTGATGGTCCGTCAGCTCGAACAGCGCCGCCGGCTCGGGTTCCTGCCCTGGGCGACAGAACGCGAGGTCGACGAGCGTGCAACGGCGGCGATCGTCGACGTCTTCCGCGACGCCGGAATCGAACTTCACCGAGGAACTCCCGAGGGCGACCCGCTTTGAAATGTTGACCCGACTGGGTCAAGACGAGCGCATCGTCCGGAGAGACGATCTCCCAGGGGCTGCGAGCAGGTCGGGACCTCCCTCGAGCTCAGGACCTGCGGCCTGCTTTCCAGCAGGCTCCGGTCGGGCGGCCCGCAGGCTCGGCAGGCTGCAGCCCCCGAATAGCGACGGAACCACGCCAGAGCGGCGGCTACACTGGGCCGACCGCGGGGCTATAGCTCAGTTGGGAGAGCGCCTGGATCGCACCCAGGAGGTCGCCGGTTCGAGTCCGGCTAGCTCCATTCACAAAGGTCCTGCTCAAGGCGTGATCTTTTCGGATCGCGCGGATCGCGCCGGGCGGTTGATCTACTTACGCGTTACCAAACTTTCGCGCGAACTGTGAGATCGGCGGTGATCGTTGCGTAAATCGCAGTCAGGTCGCCGCTATTCGAGTCCATCAGAATCGGCTGCTAATCAGAGACCCGTTGCTCTTGCGGGCAACGATCGGTGGGTGGTCAACTTCTGGTGAAGTCTGCTCGGGTGGCTCTACGCAGCTCGAAACTAGACCAAATGCGAAGTCCGTCGCATCATTTACGGGCAAGATGCGACGCAACCTGCCTTCGGGGACCGTGACCTTCCTCTTCACCGATGTGGAAGGGTCGACGCGGCTTCTCGATCAGCTCGGGGCCGAGGTTTATGCACTGGCGCTGGCCGAGCATCGTCTGCGGGTGCGGGAGGCGTGCGCCGCGCACGGCGGAGTCGAAGTCGATACGCAGGGGGACGCGTTCTTTTTGGCGTTCGCGACCGCGCCAGCTGCACTCGAGGCGGCATCGGCGATCACGTCGGGGCTCACGTCTGGGCCGCTTCAAGTGCGGGTGGGTGTGCACACAGGGACGCCGCTCGTGACGGAAGAGGGGTACGTGGGTGTGGACGTGCACCGGGCGGCGAGGATCGCGGCGGCGGGGCACGCGGGGCAAGTGCTCGTTTCGGCGGCAACGGTGGCGCTTGCGAGCGGAAGCCATCTCCGGGATCTGGGAGAGCATCGCTTCAAGGACCTGGCCGCAGCCGAGCGGGTGTTCCAACTCGGAGAGGAGGACTTCCCGCCGCTCAACAGCCTGTACCGCAGCAACCTTCCGGTGCCTTCGACTGCGTTCCTGGGGCGCGAGCGGGAAGTGGCGGAGGTCGCGGAGCTGCTGACTCAGGAGGGTATGCGTCTATTGACGCTGACGGGGACTGGAGGGACGGGGAAGACGCGGCTCGCGCTGCAGGCGGCGGCGGAGGCCTCGGACTCGTTCCCCGACGGGGTTTGGTGGGTGCCGCTTGCGCCTGTGCAAAACCCACGGCTGGCGTTGTTCTCGGTGGCGCAGGCGTTGGGCGTGGAGGAGCAACCCGGTTGCGATCTCGCGGAGACGCTCGCGACAGAGCTCGCGGGTAAACGCAATCTGCTACTGCTGGACAACCTCGAGCACCTGCTGCCCGAGGCTGCGACAGCCGTTGGGGTGTTGCGTGACTTAGGTGGGCCGATCCTCCTAGTGACGAGTCGCGAGCGGCTCCGAATCCAGGGTGAACAGTCGTATCCGGTGTCACCGCTCGCCGAGCGGGACGCGGTGGAGCTGTTTGTTATTCGGGCCCGGGCTATTGATCCAGCGTTCTCGCCGACCCCGGCGATGCGGGAGTTGTGTAGTCGCCTCGACCAGCTGCCGCTACCCATCGAGCTAGCGGCCGCGCGCGCCGAGCTCTTCAGCGCCGAGCAGCTGCTCGAGCGAGTGTCGCAACGCCTCGACCTGCTCAAGGGCGGCCGTGACGCCGATCCGCGTCAGCAAACGCTGCGTGCGACGATCGACTGGTCGTACGACCTACTCGCTGAGGACGAGAAGATCTTGTTCGCACGGCTGTCGGTGTTCGTCGGCGGCTGCACCCTGGAGGCGGCCGAGCAAGTCACCGATGCCGATGTGGACACACTTCAGTGGCTTCTGGACAAGAGTCTGCTCCGCCGGACCAGCGACAAGGACGGCCGACCGCGCTATTGGATGCTCGAGACGATCCGCGAGTACGCTGCTGAGCGCCTAGAGGAGTCCTTCAGTGACAGGTCGATCTTTCGGCGGCATGCGGAGTACGTGCTGGCGCTCGCGGAGTCGGCAAACCTTGACTTCGAGGCCGAGGGCGAACAGCGCCACGACCTGGTGATGCGCGAGCGAGACAACGTCCACGCAGCGCTCGGGTGGGCACTGCGGTCGGATCCCGAGCTCGGGCTGCGTCTCGCGGTCGCGCTCGAGGAATTCTGGTTCACGAACGAACCCTTCAACGGAATGCGCTGGTTTCAGGCACTGCTTGAGGAGGCGCACGAAGTTCCTCCGAGGCTCACCGCGCGCGCACTCTGCGCCTTCGGTGCCTCGGCCCACATGGCCGGAGATCACCGGCGTGCCGAGCGCGTCTATAACGACAGTTTTGCGCGCTTCCGGGCTATCGGCGACGACCGAGGCGCTGCCATCGCCGTCTGTCGCCTTGGATTCATAGCAACCAAGCGCGGTGATCTGAGACGAGCGCGCGCCCTACTCGAGGAGAGCCTAAAGAGCTTTCGTCGAAGCGGTAGCCATAAAGGGGAAATGCAGGCGCTGGGCTACCTCGGTGAGGTCGCATACCGAGAGGGGGATCCCGAGACCGGACTCGAGTTGCTGGAACGAAGCGCCGCAATGGCCGGAGCGCTCGGCGCTCCGTCTTGGCGGGGCGCGATGCTCGGCTATCTCGTCGAACACGCCCTCGACAGCCGGCGTCTTGGCGACGCGGATTCGTGGGCACGGGAACGACTTGAGCTTTCGTACCGGACCGGCGATCTGAATGACATGATTTACACACTCGCGGATCTCGCACGGATTGCGGCAGAGGCCGGTGACCCTCAGCGTGCCGCCCGACTTTGGGGGATCTTGGATGTTGTAGAGGCGCAGGGCCTAATCGGGGGATGGGCGAGCGATCGCGAGCAGTACGCCCTGCACGTTCTTGCAGCTTCCACACCGGAGCAGATTCGCGCGCAAGAAGAGGGACGCCGAATGTCGCTCGGTGATGCCGTCGAGTACGCGCTTGGCTCCGGAGGCTAATCCGAGATTTGGAACCCATAGGCCCTGCCGCGATCTCGGCCCGGCCGGCGTGAGCTGAGACTTCCGACAAAACCGACGGGAAGTTCTTTCCCGCAGTAGCCTAGGAATTCGTGGGGAGACGAGCCTCGAGTTCGATCTCGTCACGGATCGGAATCCCGAACTGGCCCGCCCTCGAGATCGTGGACTTAAGAGTCCTCCGTGCATCGTCGGCCGCTCCCGCGCGAAGCGCAGAAACCACGAAGCCTCGCCGCTGATAGAAGCGCAGGGCCTCGAGGTTGTCGTTCGTAGTTACGACCCAGATCCGTTCGCAGTCAGCGACCTCGCCCCGCAATGCGTCGAGAAGCGCGCTCCCAATGCCCTGATGCCTCTCCACTGCCGCAATGAATGCGAGTTCGCACGCGCCGGCTTCACGTCGATAAGTCAGCAGCCCGACTGGTCGTGTATTTCGCTGGGCCACGAAACCCGGCAACGCAAGGACGTCGATGAGTTCGCCGCGACGGCACTGATAAGGACCGCCGAATTCAGCGTTGAGGAAGCTCTCAGCCCATCCCCGGTCGGAGTCCGTGTACGGACGGATCACCACGATGGAGATAGCCTAAGGCTCGTCGACAGAGCGGCAGAGACACAGCTTGACGGAGCTGCCACTCCTCGGCGCGTGCCGCACCACGCCGCACTGACGTCGAAGGCAAGCGGCTGAGCGAGTCAACTTCCGATTTGATGCGCTTGTGTTCTGCTTTCGAAAGCGTCGTAGCCCGTAAAGGGACGATGAAGCAGTTCTCGATGCCGACAGTGCAGTACGCAATGTGTCAGCGGCATCACCGGTGTCGCACTCGTTCTGAACCTGCAAAGTCCAAGCGCGCGAGGGTGTGCGCCGGTGAGTTCCGCGGACGTGGTGGTCGTCGACCACGCCCGTTCTACCAACCGTGCTACCAAACTGAGAGAACCTCAACGAACTGAGAGCGCCTCATAGCGCTTGAACAAGCGGCACAAGCGTCAGCGAAGGTCGTTTCAGCGTTATCGCACCCAGGAGGTCGCCGGGTCCGGCTAGCTCCATTACGCAAAGCTCCTGCTAATCGGACGATTCGCCGTTGATCTACCTACGCGCTACCAAAATCTTGCGCGACTTGCCTGACTAGGCGCTTCGCTGTGGTTCTGATCTTCGGCTTGCAAAGCCCGGAACCGCACCGGACACTGACGGTCACGCCGGGACAAGTGGCCGTCGGCCCCCTTGGGACTCCGATCATGTTCTTTCACGCGGAGCCCAACGAATTTCAATGCACCTTCTACCTGGAGCCCATGGGAGCCGCCACTTCGAGGGGGCCAGTGCGGCCGGGCGTATCCGCGTTCGCTCGGCCGATCTCGCGGTCGCGCCGGCGGTGGTCGTTGCGAGCGAGCGCATGGCGCCCCCCACCTACGGCGTCCCGCCGTCGCTGAGGCCGAGAGTCGCCCGGGTGACATCACAGCGCCCGTCCGCTACTTCAGCACGTCGACCTCGACGTACCAGCGTGTGCCTGCATAGGGGCGCACGGCCAATCGGTACGTGCCGGCGCCGTTGGGGACGCCGTATGTGCGCGGCGCGCCGCTTGCGCTTGCGGTTGCGCTTGCGAGAAAGCTGCCGCCGCCTGAGGACGACCCGTCACCCGACCAGCCGAACTGGGCGAGCGAGAGGCCGAAGTCGTTTCCGACGAGCCTGTAGCGGATCCGCCAGCGCCCGGGCACGCTGAAGGCGTCGCTTTCGTACTCCTCTGCCCCTGAAGCGGCAAAGAGCTTCACCCAGCGCAGCGTTCGCGCAACCGTGAGACGGATCTGTGTCCCCTCGTAGACGGTCATTCCGCCGGCCGGGATCTGCTCCAGCACCTGGCCCGGAGCCGTGGTGTCGGTCAGCCGCCAGACGAGCCGGGCGCGCAGATGGCGCGCCTCGAGCTGCCCCTGTGCCGAGGCAAGGTCGGTGTTCCGTACATCCGGCACGACCGAACGCGGGTAGCCGCTCGCGACGACGAGCGTCACCGTCGCCGGGCGGCGGACGCGCGTACCAGCCCGCGGGCGCAGCTGAACCACCGACCCTTTGCGGATAGTCCAGGAAGGCGCGTATGTGGAGCGGCTGTTGAAGCCCTGCCGCGCGAGCGACGCCTTCGCTGCCGCAGCTGGGGAGCCGGCGAGCGCGGGAACAGATGCGAACGGCGTTCCCATGCTGACCACCAGCCGTATCTCGGAGTCACTGGCGAATGTCGTCCGCGGCAAGGGCCGCTGGCGGATGACACTACCGGCGGCGACCCTCGTGCTGTAGATCCGCTGTACGGACACGTTGGCCGCAGGCAGCGAGCGCAGGATCTCGGCCCGCGCGACGTCTTCGCGCAACGCGACAACGTTCGGCACCCGCAGCAGCGGATGGCGCAACTCGCCGGCGAGGAGGAGCGCGGCGACGACCACGGCCGTCGCTGCGCCCGCCGCGCCGAGCAGCCGCCGGCTCGCGCGCCGGCGAAATGTGCCGGGAGCTGAGCTTGCCTCTGTTGCTCCTGCAGCAATCGTCGCCGCCTCAGCAGGCAGCCGGGCCGTGGGCCTTTCTGACGCAAACACGAGGGTCTGTAAGCCGGGCTCCGAGGCAGCGGCGACACCCACCGTAGGCGTGCTCGAGTCGTCCGCGAGCTCGCCGAGCAAGGCGGCAGCCGCCGACGCGTCCGCCCGCTCGTCCGGCTCGCGCGCGAGCAGCGAATCGACGAGCGCGATCGTTGCATCGGGCGCGGCAGGTCGCCTCGTCCGCAGCGACGGTGCGTCCTCGTGCGCCCGGCGGAGCCCGACGTTGAGCCGGTCGTCTCCCTCGAAAGGCAGATGGCCGCTCAGGAGCAGGAAGAGAATGCAGCCGAGCGCGTAGATGTCCGCCGGAGCGGCGGACTCCCGGCCGAGCGCCTGCTCAGGAGACCAGTACTCCGGCGTGCCGAGGAGCGCACCCATTGCGGTCACCGGCAGCGAGTCGGAGGTCCGGGCGATCCGGGCAAGACCGAAGTCGGTTGTGACGACGCGTCCGCCGCTGCGCTCGATCAAAATGTTCGCTGGAGTCAGGTCACGGTGAACGACTCCCGTTCGGTGCGCGTAGGCGAGCGCGGCAGCCACCGGCTGCGTGTAGGCAGCAGCCTCGCGGGCTGAGAGCGGTAGCCGTCCGCGGGTCGTTTGGGCGAGGTTGCTGCCGTCGACGTACTCCATCACCAGGAACGACTCCTCGCCGTTCGACACATAGTCGTAGACGCGGACGATGTGTTCGTGCGTCAGCGCGGCGAGCGTGCGGGCTTCGCGGTGGAAACGCCGAGCCTGCTCGGAGTCCTGGGCAACGAACGAACGGAGCAGCTTGATCGCGACGTCACGCTCGAGCTCCCGATCGCGAGCGTGCCAGACGACCCCCATCCCCCCTTCGCCGACCTGGTCGAGCAGCTCGTAGCGACCAGCCAGGACCGTCATCAGCGGCCGACCTCCACGCCGCAGCTGTCGGAACCTTCAGGCACGGCAACTCCCCGGTTCGTGGCTGAACGCACTCTACCGTCCCCGGCGAAGGAGTACTACAGAACTGAGCGTGTTGCCTCGTCGCGCTGCGTGTGGCATGAAGGCGTTATCACCCCGGCTGGGTGATGCTCGAACGGCGGCGGCGCCGCCTAGGTTCCATCCCGTCGCCCTTTGTCCGAACGCGGGAGGGATGTGAACTTGGCCGGGACGGCGAACGCAGCTGCGATTGCGACAACACGGCCGTCGGCGGCGCTGCGGCGGATGCTGATCCCGCTCGCGCTCGCGCAGTTCATCTGCAGCTTCGCCGGCTCGAATATGAACGTGATGATCAATGACATCAGCGACGACCTCGGCACGTCGGTGAAGGGCGTGCAGACCGCCATCACCCTGTTCCTGCTGGTGATGGCCGCGCTGATGATTCCCGGAGGGAAGCTGAGCGACCGGTGGGGACGGAAGCGGTGCTTCAACGTCGGGCTCGTGGTCTACGGCGTCGGCGCGGTGATCAGCGCGTTGTCGCCGAGCCTGGGCGTGTTGATCCTCGGGAACTCGATCCTCGAAGGCGTCGGCACGGCGATGCTGATCCCCCCTGTCTACATCCTCACGACACTTTTGTTCGAGAACGTGACCTCGCGCGCCCGTGCGTTCGGCACCATCAGCGGCATGGGCGGCATCGGCGCCGCGACCGGACCGTTGATCGGAGGTCTTATCACCACCTGGATCAGCTGGCGGGCGTCGTTCATCTTCCAGGCGCTCGTGATCGTGGCCATCCTCTTCCTGGCTCGGTCGCTCCGAGACCCGCTGCCGGCCGATCCGGACAGCCCTTCGGACACCACTGGCGCCGTCCTCTCCGCGCTCGGGCTCGTGCTCGTCGTGATGGGCATCCAGGTCGCGGCCGACTACGCCTCGTGGACACTCGCATTCGTCGCGGTGGGCGCCGTCTTCCTCGTGTCGTTCTTCTTGCACATACGGGCGAAGGAGCGCAAGGGCGAGCAGCCGCTGCTCTCTACCGGTCTCTTCCGGAACCGCACGTCCAATCTCGGCCTCGTGACCCAGCAGGCGCAGTGGCTTCTGTTGCTCGGCACGGCGTTCGTGGTCTCTGCGTACCTGCAAGTCGTTCGCGGCTACAACGCGATCCAGACCGGTGTCATCTTCACCGCGGCCACCGGCGGGATCCTGCTGTCCTCGCTCGGCGCCGAGCGCTTCGCCAAGCGACGGGCGCAGCGAACCCTGATCGTCGCCGGCTTCATCACGACGAGCGTGGGAATCGTCGTCCTCCTCGCCCTGGTGGCAGGAACGCCCGGCGTGTGGGCGTTCGCGCCGGGACTGTTCCTGATCGGCTTCGGCTGCGGCCTGATGCTGACGCCGTCGGTCAACGTGGTGCAGTCGAGTTGGCCGGAAGACCTGCAGGGTGAGATCTCCGGCCTTTCGCGCGCGGTCTCCAACCTCGGCTCGACTCTCGGCACGGCCATTGCCGGAACGGTGCTCGTCGCCGCGATCTCCCATGGCACTCGGTCGTACGCGCTCGCCATGGTGGTACTCGGTGTAGCCGGCCTTGTCGGGCTGGGCGCCGCGCTGCTTCTCCCAGGCAAGCTCTCGCCTGCAACCGCAACCCCAGCCCAGGACTCAGGCTCCGAGCCTGCGCTCTCCTCAGCGGGCTCGATTTCATCCCGCCGTGACGATTCCCCGCGGAGCGCGGCAACGTAGCGTCGTCGCATGACTACTGACGCGCCAACCGCCGAGTCGAGCCCGCAGAGCGCGGCGGCCCCGTCGCCGTTTCCGCCGATCGCCGACTACGCGTTCCTGTCGAACTGCCATACGGGCGCGCTCGTCGCACCGGACGGTGCAATCGACTGGCTCTGCGTGCCTCGCTTCGACTCGCCCAGCATTTTCGCGAGCCTGCTCGACCGACAGGCGGGCTTCTTCCGGTTCGGGCCCTATGGCATCACCCATCCGACCGCCCGCGCCTACGAGCCCGGGACGAACGTGCTCGAGACGTCCTGGAAGACACCCGGCGGCTGGATCGTCGTTCGCGACGCGCTCACGATCGGGCCGTGCAATCACGAGGACTTGATCACGCCGCACACCAGGCCCCCCGCGGACGACGACGGCGACCACATGCTCGTGCGAACCGTCGAGTGCATCGACGGTGAGGTCGAGATCGAGCTGGTGTGTGAGCCCGCGTTCGACTACGGCCGCACGGCTGCTGAGTGGACCCTCGTCGACGGTGGCCGGCACGCAGCCGACGCAACCGGGGCCGACCAGACGGTTCGCCTCGTCTCCGACCTGGCACTCGGAATCGAGGGCAACCGAGTGCGCGCGCGGCACGTGCTCGCGGAAGGCGATAAGGCGTTCTGCACCCTCAGCTGGGCCGAAGGGCTCGCAGCACCACAAGCTGCCGTCGACGCCGAGACGAGGATCGCCGCCACGATGCGCTTTTGGCGCAACTGGCTCGATCGCGCCCGCATCCCCGATCACCGCTTCCGGGAGCCGATCCAGCGCTCGGCGCTGGTGATCAAGGGCCTGACTTACATGCCGACGGGTGCGACGGTCGCCGCGCTCACGACCTCGCTCCCCGAAACCCCGGGGGGTGAGCGGAACTGGGACTACCGCTACACCTGGATGCGCGACACGACCTTCACGCTGCAGGCGCTGCACTGGCTCAACCTCGACTGGGAAGCGGACGAGTTCATGCAGTTCGTCGCAGACATCGAGGCGACGCAAGACGGCTCGCTGCAGATCATGTACGGCATCGACGGAAGGCGCGAGCTGACCGAATCGACGCTCGACGAGCTCTCCGGATATGCAGGCGCCCGCCCTGTCCGCATCGGCAACGGCGCCTTTGACCAGCGCCAGAACGACGTCTTCGGCGCGGTGCTCGACTCGATCCTGCTCCATACGCGGCGCGGCGCACGGCTGCCGCGACGGCTCTGGCCGATCGTCCGGAGTCAGGCCGAGTGTGCCACGAAGGTCTGGCGGGATCCCGACCAGGGCATCTGGGAGGCCCGTGGCAAGCCCGAGCACTACGTCTCGTCGAAGCTCATGTCCTGGGTTGCGCTCGACCGCGCTGCCACGCTCGCGGAGATTCGCGGCGATCCCCAGCTGAGCGCGGAATGGAAGTCGACGGCAGACGAGATCCGCTCAGACATCCTCGAGCACGGTGTCTCCGAGCACGGCCACGGCGTGCTGCGCCAGCACTACGCGACCGAGGCCCTCGACGCCTCGGTGCTGCTCGCTGCGATCTTCGGGTTCCTCCCCGCCGAGGACGAACGGCTCCACGCGACGGTCATGGCGATCGCGAACGACCTGACGGTGAACGGCTTCGTCCTTCGTTACCGCACCGACGAGACCGACGATGGCCTCTCCGGCGAGGAAGGCTCCTTCCTGATCTGCTCGTTCTGGCTCGTGTCCGCACTCGCGATCATCGGCGAGCTGCAGCAGGCGCGCGATCTGATGGAGCGACTACTCCGGGCCGCGTCGCCGCTCGGGCTCTACGCCGAGGAGTTCGACGTCGAGACCAGCCGGCACCTCGGCAACTTTCCCCAGGCCTTCTCCCATCTCGCACTGATCGAGGCCGCGGCTCGGATCATCGTCTCCGAGTTCACGTCTCAGTACTGACGCTTTACGGACGATTTCACCTATGCCCGCGCTACCTCGGCAGAGGCTCGGGCGGCAGGGTTGAACAAGAAGAAGCTCGGTTTCACCTTGATCCCGCTCACGAAGCTCGGCAAACCCTTCTTCGAAAAGATGATCTTCTTTCCGAGTTACCGGCCCTTCCTCCTCCCACCCGAGTGAAACTCTTCTGATTGGAGAGTTTCGCTCGTAGAGGCCGGGAGCCGAGCCAAGATTGGAGAATCAGCAGAGCCGATTCGCCGTCGTCCGTCTGAAGGCGGAGCGCGCATCAGTGCCGCCGATCGCGGTTGTCTTCACAGCGATGATCTCGCTGCAAGTTGGGGCGGCAGTCGCGAAAACGTTGTTCGATCAAGTCGGGCCAGCCGGCGTCGTGATGCTCCGCCTCGTCTTCGGGGCGACGGCGATTGCCCTACTTTGGCGACCGCGCATCCGAAATGGATCTGGACGTCGCGGTCTGTTGCTCATTGGAGCATTCGCGGCCACCTTAGCGTCCATGAACCTTGCGTTCTATGGAGCTATCGACAGGATCCCGCTCGGAATCGCAGTCACACTCGAGTTTGTCGGCCCTCTCGCGGTTGCCATACTCGGCTCCCGCCGATTGCTCGATTTCGTCTGGGTCGGCCTGAGCGCAGCAGGGATCGTGCTGCTAGCTGGAGCGGGCGAGGGTTCTATCCACCTCCTCGGGGTTATCCTTGCGTTGCTCGCCGGCGGTTTCTGGGCCTCGTACATCGTGCTCGGTGCCCGCATCGGCCGCATATATCCAGGGCCAAGTGGACTCGCGGTAGCTATGTCACTCGCCGCGCTTCTAGTGGCGCCATTGGGTATCGCGAGCGGCGGTAGTGAGTTGCTCTCCGGCCGCGTTCTGATCATCGGCGCGGCAATTGGTGTGCTTTCCTCGGCAATTCCGTGGTCACTTGAGATCGAGGCTCTGCGTCGCCTGCCCACTCATACCTTCGGAGTCTTGATGAGCCTCGAACCAGCCCTCGCGGCTCTCGCTGGCCTTGCGATACTCGGCCAGCGCCTTGGCCCAGCAGAACTGGTTGCGATCGCGCTCGTGGTCGTGGCGTGCGCAGGCGTCTCATGGAGCGGGCGCACGCCTCCACCAAGAGAGCCATGATCGCGGCGCAGCTGCCCTAGTCGGCCTAGCGGCCGGGACACGAGCACCGGGAACGACGAAGCCGAGGCGCAACACAGAAGGTCTCTGCCTGATCTCGCCCCTCCTTGCAGGTGAGGTGGCGATAGGTGACGAGCGCACGAGCGAGCTTGGCGAAGACGCGCCAACGCGTCGATCTCGGTCGAAGCTCGCCTCGTCGCACGGCTACGCTGCCGTTGGTGCACCGCCTTCAGCTGAACGCGTGAACGCTCGGCAGCACCTCTCCCGGGGCGTTTCGACCCTCCGAAAGCTGGGGCCGAGGCAGGTCGCCGAGGCGTATCTGGTTGGCACGCTCTGGTGGTACTCAGCGAGCGTGCTGTATCCCGCCAGACTCTTGAAGCGGAGCGGGGTCGGTGTCATGAGCGATCCGGTCGGCGAGGAGCCCGTTGGGCTACCGCGGCCGGGTCTCGGGCGGGGCTTCTCGAAGAACCGGCGCGAGCCGGTCTTGCTCGAGGAGCCGAGTGAGCATCGTCATCTGGTTGACGAGTTCGACGAGCTAGCAGAGTTCTACGAGCTCCTGGTACGACCGTTCTCGACGCCGATCTTCGACGAGGCGCTCGCCGTGATTCGTCGCTACCTGAGGCCCGATTCGCGAGTTCTGGACGCCGGCTGTGGCCCGGGCCGCGAGGTTCGGCGCGTAGCGGCACTCCTCCCGCGGGGCGAGGCGGTTGGCGTCGACTTGGCCGCTGGGATGGTCGAGGTAGCGCACGCGGCGGCGCGTGCCCGGGCGCTCGACAACTGCGTCTTCTTCCAGGCGGACGTCGGCAGCCTGCCGCCTCGGTTCGACCGCAAGTTCGACCTTGTCTACAGCTCCCTCGCCCACCACCACTATCCGGACCCCGCCGCCGCGGCCGCGAGCGTTCTTAGGTGCCTACGTCCCGGCGGTATCTACTGCATCATCGATCCAGGCCCCGCCTGGTTCAACGCGCTCAGCGCGCCGCTCGGGCGGCTCGCCGATCCGGGCTGGATCGGCTGGAAGACGCCGGAGGAGTTCCGAGCGCTCCTCGACGCCACCGGGTTCGCGCGCACCTGTTGGATCCCGCTTCTCCCGGGCTTCGGGATCGCGATCGGTCAGAAGCGCGCGGATTCTCGCTCCAGCAACGGGACGCTCACAACCGAATAGCCTGCAGCGAGGGCGCGAAATAAGAGCGACGTGGTCAAGCGTGCTGATGACCGATCTGTGTCTCGCCCCTCTACCTATCCGTCTACCAAACTGAGAGAAACTGACCGAACTGGCGCGACGTCAGATGGCTTGAGCAAGCCCGAGCTGCCGCACAAGGCAGCGGGAATCCCTTATCGCACCCAGGAGGTCGCCGGTTCGAGTCCGGGTAGCTCCACTAACAAAATTCCGTGCAAAAGAGTCGGCGGCGTGTCAATGAACCCCGCCAGCTTGAGTTCCGTAGGTTCTACCTAACATCGCGGTCGGATTCTTCGACCTCCGCGCTCGTAAGCCGCTAGAAACGTCACCGTGTGCGGCGGCGTGCCGCGAACATATGTCCGCGCTACTAAGGCGGCTCCGCGCGCGGTCCCCTCGCCTAGCTCGAATGGCGGGCGGCGTCTTCGCGGACGGCGTAGAGTGCGCGGCCGGAAGCCGCGTTTGGCGGCGAGTAGGGGAGAAGGGGGGTTCGATGTTCAGACGGGGAGTGTTGAGCGTTGGTTTGTTTGCGCTCGTAGCTTTGGTTGTCGCGCTGCCTGCGGCGCAGGCGACGCCGACGAATGTGCGCCTGACGAACGACAACGGGTCGAATGGCGGCTACGTGAGCGATTACACGATGGTCACGGGGACGCCGTACACGGACGCATTCCTGACAGCGTGTTCTCAGAGCCGGGGTCGCCAGAACGAGCCGGCGGTGGCTGTCGACCCGCGCAACCCGCAGGTGATCGTCGGCAGTTCGAATGACTATTGCGGCGTGTTCGCGGCGGATGGAAGCTTCGTGGGGCTGGGCGACGTGTGGCTTGGTTACTACCGCTCGGAGGATGGTGGCGCGAGCTTTGCGAGCTCGCTCGTGCCGGGCTATCCGCTCGACAGCTCGCCGTACGCTGCGGCGGCGCATGTCCGGACCGCCG
Source organism: Actinomycetota bacterium (assembly GCA_046735315.1). Lineage (GTDB taxonomy): Bacteria > Actinomycetota > Thermoleophilia > Gaiellales > Gaiellaceae > 3-1-20CM-4-69-9. The sequence goes on along the minus strand of JBKPTB010000027.1, from coordinate 35,087 downwards.
ATTCGGGCGATCCGGTGCTGGCGTGGGACAACCACGGGCGGCTGTTCGCGGGCTCAGAGAGCTCGGGCGATCCCGAAGGGACGGCGAAAACGTTCGGCGACGTGTGGGTGGGGACATACGAAAACCCGCAGGGCATCAACGGGCCGACGAGCCAGGACGGTAAGAAGTTCGTCCGCTCGCTTGACGTGGCGACGGGTTCGGCGGCGCCGAATCTGCTCGGCAAGTTCCATGACAAGACGGCGATCGAGGTCGACCGGACCGGTGGCGCCTGCGACGGGAACGTGTACTTCGCGTGGGCGCGGTTCACCGGTGGCGGGCCGAGCGGCTTCAACTCGAGCGTCTACTTCGTCCGCTCGACGGATCACGGGCAGACGTTCTCCTCACCGCAGAAGCTCAGCCAGACTGTGCACGACATCCAGTTCCCCGACATCTCGGTCACGGGTGACGGGCATGTGTACGTCACCTACCGGGAGTTCGCCGACGTTCGCAGCAACCAGACGACCGACGCGATCGCGTACAACGCGTCGACGAATTGCGGCGCCACCTTTTCGACGCCGCACGTCGTGACGCAGTTCGAGCCCTACGACCCGACCGATATCAGCGGTGGCGACGTGGTAGGCGAGTGCGGCGACTCAGCATCGGCTTGCGACTCGGGCTACACGTTCATGCGTGGAGGCACCCAGGTACGTGCCACTGCCGACCAGACCGATGGGAGTCACGACTACGTCTACGTCGTCTACGATCCGTCGATTCCCGGGACGGAGGTGCCGAGCGGAACGACCTATGGGTCGGTCGTCTCGGAGGACCTGCCGGTGAAGTATCACCAGGACGTCGGTAGCCAATCCGGGATCTACTTCCTGCGGCTCGACGGCGCGACGGGGGCGCATACGACGCCGGTGCTGATCGACGATCGGCGCGGTCAGACGGGGCTGCAGCGCTTCCCAGACATCGCGGTTGACGCCGGGAGCATGCACGTGCTCTGGTGGGACAGCCGCAACGATCCCTGCTACAGCCCGACCCGTCCGCTCGGCAACTGTGCCGGCGGCGGCACGACAGCGTCGCTCGACGCCTACGGTGCGTTCGCTTCGACGGCGGCGCTGAACTGGTCAGCCGCGACGCGGCTGAGCTCGGTTTCGAGCAATCCGAACTACGAGCAGTTCTCGGGGCGGACGGTGCCGTTCGGAGGCGACTACTTGTACATCAGCTCCGTCGGAACGTTCTCGTTCAGCACGTGGACCGACTGGCGAGACGTCGTTTCGGGGCCGGACCCGCGTGAGGCAGGCGACAGCGACGGCGACGGCGCCGACGTCCACCAATGCCGAACGCAAAACAGCGACGGCAGCTTCACCAGCGACACGTGTCCCTACGCGGGCGGGCTCGACCAGAACATCTACGGCGCAAGCACGCCCTAGGCTCGGCTGCAGGAGCGGTAGGGGGCGCCACGCCCCCTACCGCTTTCGCCGGGGTTTCTGGGGCAAAGGTCGGCGGCGACGGAAGCGACCACGACCCGTCCTCGGTTTGTGTCCCAGCTGTAAGCCGCAGGTAAGCATTTATGTCCGCGGACGGGGCGGCGGCGACGGTGGGTAGGCTCGCGCCGATGTCACCTGCTCGAGCCGGCCGCCTGACTACTGGTGTCGTAGTTGCGGTCTCGGGTGTTGTGGCCGCAGTCGCTGCCGGTGCGGCGAGTGGCCGCTCGAGCGCGTTGACCCCAACCGAGCGGCACGACCTGCTTCAGCGGTTCATGCCGGCCCTGTACTTCCATGCCGATGAGGCGTGGGCTCCGGTTGCCGTGGAGCGGTTCCTGCGCGTTGCGCGGGTCGAGCGGCAAACGAGGCCGGGGACGTGGACGCGAGCTACCGCGCTACCGACGAACACGATCGGCTGCACGTCGACACCGTGCTACCGATTCAACCTTCCCTGCGCTCTCAACGCCGGCGCCAGGTGTTACGAGCGGGATGCACCAACGCTCGGTGATTGGAGCCATCCGACCATCTACGGGCGCGTGTTGGACGTTCCCGCCGGAACACCGTTGCCAGCCGGCATACAAGTCGCCGCGCGGTATCTCGTCCGCTACTGGTTGTTCTACTCGTTCGATGACTGGCGCTCCCGCGGGGACCGACTCTGGCAAGCCCACGAGGGCGACTGGGAAAACGTCTCGGTTGCGCTTGACGCCGATCTCAAACCCATCTTCGCGGCCTATAGCCAGCACTGCTCCGGAACCGTTCGCGCCTGGTCGAAGGTCAAGCGCGTCGACACGCATCCCATCGACTACGTCGCGCTCGGCTCACATGCAAACTACTTCGAGCAGACATCGTCGCCGACCCAGTTTCTCCGCTGCGTCTACAAGAACGTCGCGAAAGCAGACCGCTCGAAAGCGCGCCGCCTCGTCAGCGTCGTACAGAGCGGCATCACCGATCGCACCGGCACAGCGCACAAACTCGATCCTGACGCACAGCAGCAGTCATCACCGCAACTTATTGACTTAGACAGTGGTCTTCCGCTCTGGGGCCGCTTCCCGGGCCGATGGAGCGAGGGTGAACTGCTCTGGGTCGGCCGAATGCCGACACGCTTCACGCGTGTCCGTAGCGGTCTCGGCCCAGCAACACCAAGATGGACTGCAACGTCGATCCCTGCGCTCTGGCACACCGACTCGAGCTAGCCGACCATGGACTAGGCCAGTTGCGGAGCCGACGCCGCGACACGCGAAACCGCTGGGACGTCCCTGGACGTTGCAGCGACGACGACACGATACTAGTGCGTGTTCGTCATTTTCGCGTCACCCCTTCTCAAGGGATGTGTGTCGCTGCCCCCGGGATGACTGATCAATGCGGCGTTGGCGCGTTCCCCTCGTAGTGGGCACGCTTGCCGTCGCTGCGCTTTGCAGTCGGGCGAAACCAAGGACAACGTTCTTGCGCGAGGAAATTTCTTGCGCGAGGAAATCCGCTGCTTCGGGCGGCGCTGTTCAGGCTCGCACGCACGATCTTGCCAGCGGCCGGTGTACTCGTCCTCGCGGGTTTGCCTTCCGGAACGGGACGCGGGGTCTGTTGGGTCGAAGCGCTGGTCGTGGACTACGGCGGCCTCTTGACTCGGGCACAGGCGTCCGAGATAGTCAGGGCCCGTCTATGGCAACGATGTCATCCCGCCGATGACGACGCCGTCCTCTCCGCCACCGCTGCTCGAAGCGCGGAACGTTCAGAAGCACTTCGGGCGTGTCGTCGCATTGCGCGAGGCCAACTTCACGCTCCGGCCGAACGAGGTGCACGCGATCGTCGGCGACAACGGGGCCGGGAAGTCGACCCTGATCAAGATCATCTCCGGCGTCTTCCAGGCCGACGCCGGCGAGATCGCGATCGACGGCCGCCCGGTCACCATCGCAAACCCGCGCGAGGCGCGCGAGCTCGGCATCGAGACCGTCTACCAGGATCTCGCGCTTGCGGACCACCTCGATGCGTCGGGAAACCTCTTCCTTGGCCGCGAGCAGCTGCTTCCTCCGCCTTTGTCCTGGTTCGGATTCCTGGACAAGAAGGCGATGCGCCGCCGTGCTCAGGAAGAGATGCGCCGGCTCAAGATCGGCATCCAGTCGGTCGAGGAGCCCGTGCTCAGCCTCTCCGGCGGACAACGGCAGGCCATCGCCGTCGCGCGCGCGATCGCGTGGGGGAGGCGGATCGTGATCATGGACGAGCCGACGGCCGCGCTCGGAGTGCGCGAATCATCGATGGTGCTCGAGCTGATCAAGGAGGTTCGGAGCCAGGGACTCGCTGTGATCATGGTCAGTCACAACCTGCCCGAGGTCTTCGCGGTCGCCGACCGGATCACGGTGCTGCGTCTCGGCAGGACGATCGTGACCCTCGAGACGAGTGAGACCAGTCTCGAAAGCGTCGTCGGGATGATGACTGGTGCGCTGGCGGTTGCCGCCTAGAGGCGTTTGTCCGTAGCGCACACACCAGGGCGCGCGAACGGCACGAAGCCGCGCCCCACGATGAGCGATGTCGCGGCGGCCGCGGGAGTGAGCCTCAAGACGGTGTCTCGAGTGGTGAACGACGAGCCGGGTGTCCGCCGCGAGACGGCCGAGATCGTCCACCGGACGATCGCGCAGCTCGGCTTCCGCCGCAACGACCTGGCGCGAGCGCTCCGACACGGCCGGCGCTCGGGTCTGTTCGGCCTCGTGATCGAAGACGTTTCGAACCCCTTCTACTCTGCGATCGCCCGCGGCGTCGAGGAGGTGACGAGTAGGCGCGGCATGCTCGCGATCGCCGTGAGCTCGGACGAGGACGACCAGCGCGAGCGGGACCTCGTCCGCCTGTTTTGCGAGCGACGAGTCGACAGTCTGCTGGTCGTGCCCGCCGGTGACGATCACCGGTACATGCTGCCCGAGCTCCGCTCCGGGACAAGAGTCGTCTTCGTCGACCGACCTCCGGGTAAGATCGACGCAGACGTCGTCCTGTTCGACAACATGGGCGGAGCGCGAATTGCAGTCGAGCACCTGCTCGCAAATGGGCACCGGCGAATCGGCTTCGTCGGCGACGCGTCCGGAATCTTCACGGCGGCGGAGCGTCTGCGCGGCTACAGGAAGACGCTCGCACAAGCGGGTCTTCCGCCCGACCCGTCGCTGATCCGGCTCGGCGCCCACGACGCTGGGGCCGCGGAACGCGCCGTTTACGAGCTTCTGGCTCTGTCGGAGCCGCCAACGGCTCTCTTCGCAACAACCGCATCACGGTGGGCGTGCCGCGCGTGCTCGGCCGCAGCGGGCTCCGCCTCGCGCTTGTCGGCTTCGACGACCTCGAGCTCGGTGAGATGCTCGCGCTGCCGGTGACCGTCGTCGCGTACGACGCAGCCGATCTCGGCCGAAGGGCCGCGGAGCTGCTCGCCGAGCGCCTCGCGGGCGACGACAGCCCACCGCAGCGCATCGTCCTGCCGACGGCGCTGATCGCGCGCGGCTCCGGCGGGGTGAAGCCGTGAAGCCGGTCGAGCTCGCGCCGAACCAGCTCCACCGCTTCTACCGCGGCGGAGAGGCGATCGCGAGGTTCCGGGGAGTCCCGTCGACCGACGATCACGCCCCAGAAGATTGGGTCGGCTCGACCGCGTCCCTATTCGGAGCGAACGGAGCCGGCCTGAGTGCGCTCCCGGCCGGGCGGCTGCTCCGCGACGCGATCGCTGCCGATCCAGTCGCGTACCTCGGCCCCGCGCACACGGCGCAGTACGGCACCGATTCAGCTCTGCTCGTGAAGTTGCTCGACGCGGGCGAGCGGCTGCCTGTGCACTTCCATCCGGACCAGGCATTCGCGCGGAGCCGCCTCGGCCTCGCTCACGGCAAGACTGAGGCCTGGCTGATCGTCGAGACGCGCGGCGATCGTCCAACCGTGTGGCTCGGCTTTCGGGAAGACGTCGACCTCGACGTCCTTGCGGGCTGGGTCGATCGTCAGGACCGCACGACCATGCTCGATGCACTCAACGAGCTGACCGTCGGTCCGGGCGACTGCTTCTTCGTCCCGGCTGGGCTCCCGCACGCGATCGGCGAGGGAGTCTTCCTCCTCGAGGTCCAAGAACCGTCCGACCTCTCGGTGCTGCTCGAATGGGCGGGGTTCGACGTCGACGGACGGCGAGACGGCCACCTGGGGCTCGGCTTCGCCGTTGCGCTCCAGAATGCGCGGCGCGCCGCCCTGCGAGGCGACGAGCTCACGGAGCTGAGACGGCAGACGGCGGCCGCTCCCGAATCGCGCCCGGGCGCGCGCACGCTCCTCCCGGCCGCGGCGAGCTCCTTCTTCAGGGCGGAGCGACTCCGCCCGGCCCCGGCGGTGTCCCTCGAGCAGGAGTTCTCGATCCTCGTCGCCCTCGACGGTGAGGGCAGGCTCGACACGGAGGGCGGGACGGCGACACTCTCGCGCGGCGATTCGCTGCTCGTCCCGCACGCGGCGGGCCCGGGCGAGCTGACAGGTTCGGTCGACGTGATCAGGTGCCTTCCGCCCGCGCCGAGTGGAGATCGGAAACGTGACGTCGAAGACTGAGATCGAGCGGCTGGAGCCCGAGGCGGCGCCACCCCTCGAAGAACGCACGCGGCGCGATCGTGCGACGGAAGCACTCGGACGCTCCTGGCTCCTCTTCTTCCTCATCGCGCTGATCGGCTACTTCTGGCTTTCGACTCCTTCGGGGACGTTCCTCACCTGGACGAACCTCCAGCAGATCGCGCTCAACACGTCCGAGGTGATCCTGCTCGCGATCGGTGAGACATTCGTCATCGTCACCGCAGGGATCGACCTCTCGATCGGCGGGATCCTGTTCTTCAGCGCCGTCGCCGGTGGCGAGGTGATGATCCATCTCGCGGGGACGAGTGAGCAGACGATCAACGGCCAATACCCGCACTCGGGCTTGGCGATCCCCGTGGGAATCGCCGTCTGCATCCTCGCCGGGACGACCTGGGGGCTGATCAACGGCACGCTCATCACGAAGCTGCGCTTGCCGCCGTTCATCGTCACGCTGGGCACATTCGGGATGACCTTCGGCTTCGGTGACCTGATCAGCGGTGGCTCCTATCTCCCGTCTCCGGTCCCGCCGGCCCTCTCGAACCACTTCGGGAGCGGGAAGATCCTCGGGCTCTACGCGCCGATCTACGTCGCGATCGTCTTCCTCATCGTCGCGCACGTCGTCCTCCACCACACGCGCTTCGGCCGCCACACGGCGGCAATCGGGTCGAATGAAGAAGGAACGCGGCGCACAGGCATCGCCGTCGACCGTCACATCATCAGGGTCTACGGACTTGCCGGGTTCCTCGCCGGCGTCGCGGCCGTACTCGACCTGGCGATCTTCACGAACACGACGTCAGTCTCGCACCAGACGGACAACCTCAGCGCGATCGGTGCGGTCGTCATCGGCGGAACGAGTCTCTTCGGCGGTGTGGGCACGGTGCTCGGCAGCGCAGTCGGCGCGTTCGTTCCGACCGTTCTTCAAAATGGCCTCGTCATCGAAGCAGTCCAACCCTTCTGGCAGGAGGTCGTCGTCGGCGCAGCGATCATCCTGGCCGTCTATGTCGACCAGATTCGCCGGCGGCGGGCAAGTCGGTGACACGACAAAGGAGGTGCGACCGAGCTCACTTCGTCCGACACAACGCAGACCACATCGTCGTTCAGTCGACGGGAAGGAGTTTGACGATGTCACGCCGCATGATCGCGGTGCTCATCGCGTTAACGCTTGCCGCCGCGGCGCTCGCTTCAACGGCAGCGCTCGGCAGCGGCTCTTCGCTGAAGGCACCGCAGGCACAGAAGAAGACGTACACCTTCTACCTTGTCGCCGGGATCGCCTCCGACGCCTTCTACCTGACGATGAAGAAGGGCGCGCAAGCGGCTGCGAAGAAACTCGGCAACGTGAAGGTCGTGTTCACAGGCTCACCCGCGGCGTTCTCACCGAACACGCAGATTCCGTTTCTGAACGGAGCGATCGCGCGCAAGCCCGACGCGATCATGATAGCGCCCACGGACAAGTCGGCGCTGATCGCCCCGATCCAACGGGCGATCAATGCCGGGATCCCGGTGGCGACTGTGGACACCTTCATCACGAAAAAGATCGCGTTCACAAACGTCTCGACCGACAACCCCGCGGGTGGCAGAGCCGCTGCGGATGCACTTGCGACAGCGATTGGCAAGTCTGGCGACGTTGCCGCGATCAGCGTCAACCCGGGGATCAGCACGACCGACCAGCGGCGAGACGGCTTCGCGGCAGAGTTGAAGAAGTACCCGAACATCAATTACCTGGGCGTGCAGTACTGCAACGACGACCAGACGAAAGCGTCGAACCAGACCTCGGCGCTCCTCGCGGCACACCCAAACCTGAAGGGGATGTTCGCCATGAACGTCGTCTCCGGAAACGGAGTGACGCAGGCGGTGAAGGCGGCCGGGAAGTCGGGCAAGGTCAAGCTGGTCGAGTTCGACGCGGGCCCGCCTCAGGTGCAGGCACTGAAGGCAGGGACGATCGACGCACTCATTGCGCAGTACCCGTACGGCATCGGTCAGAAGGCCGTCCAGCTCGCCTACAAGTACGTGACCGGGCACAGGGCGGGAATCAAGAAGCACTACGGCACCGGCTCGGCGGTCGTCACGCGGGCGAATGTCAGCAGCCCGAAGATCAAGAAATACCTCTACACGCCGTAACGACGGTCACGGGATCGGAGTGGGGCGGTCCTCAGGGAAGTGGGCCGCTCCGCTCCGACGCCCGTGCGTTCGGACGTATTTCATGAGTCGAGAAAGCGGCGGAGATCAGCGGGTAGCTGATCTAGCGAGCCGGGCGAGGCTGTAGAGGACGTAGTAACCCTCGCGTCGTGATTCGACCAGACCGGCCTCGGTAAGGATCCGTAGGTGCTTCGAGAGACCGGCCTCGGAAATGACGATCAGCGACGCAAGCTCCTGGGTCGATCGCGGTGCCTGCGCAATCAGACGGAGTGCTCGCAGCCGCGTGTCGTTGCCAAGTGCCCGCAGCATCCGCAGCAGACGCGGGCTCGGGACGTTCGGCCGCGCGTTGCGCGCGATAAACGGTGCGGGATAGATCAATGTCAGTGGGAAGGGCGCATTGCAGTTGACTCGTACGTTCGGCCAGACGAAGGCGCTCGGCATCAGCATCAGCCGATTGCTGGGGTTACGGGGACTCGATGGTGGTGAGGAATGTTGATCCCGAACTCGTGACGCTCGAGATCGACGACACGACGTGGACTCAGGTCGGTCAGTAGAGAGTAGATCCCTCGCGATCGATCAGTTGCTCTCCCTCGGCAGCCGCGGCGGCGAGCTTCGGCTCGAGCTGGCGCCACTCGTCGGCGAACGCTGCCGTCCAGTAGTCGTGCCGAACGGCAATGAACAGATCGCGAAGCCGCTCGGGGTTTTCTCGAAGAGCGGGAGAGCGAGCTCCCAATCCCCGCCGGAGACCTCGACGCGCCGAATGACCTGGTCGCGAACCGCGCGCGATCGAGTACGCCGTGACCGTGCAGAACACCAGCGCCTACGCCGCGACGGACATCACCGTGGAGTTCGTCAAGGCCAACGCGCAGACCGTCGGCACCGCAACGGTCGTCCGCGCGCTTGTCGGCGGGGACTCCGAGACGGTGACGGTCGAGACGCCGCCAAGCCGTTCGACCTTCTGGTACGTGACCAGGCAGTAACCCTCGGCAGTGCACGCCGCTTCAGGCCATCTACTGAAGGCGCTACCGAAGCTGCGGAAGTCTCGGCTTCTGCGGAACCTTGAATATGACCTCTGAATCGATTCGCCAGCTCGATCACCGCCGAAAGCTGCTTGGTCGCGCGTGCGAAGTCAGACTGCTCGGCGAGGACTGAGGGCACGCTCGCGCGGTTCGGACTCAAGCAGCTGGTCACGTCGACCGCGCCAGCCTTCCGGGAGACGCGTAAGAAAGGTCGCACGCTGACGTCGTGCCGACCGAGCGCCTCACGCTGATGGACGTGTTGCGCTACTTGGTGAAGCTGAAGCGGGCACGGTGGGCCGTGCCGTCGTTCAGGGTCACAATCAGGTCGCGGCAGCTGCCGGCCCAGGACTTCGAGGTCGTGGCCTGGTATGTGTAGCGGTCGGCGGAGGCGTTGTACGACAGCGTTCCGTCCGCGCGAGTGGGCCCGTCGAGTGCTCCACATGGAGCCCAGCCTGGGGATCCGGCAGCGAAGATGTCCAATCCTTGGTCGCCGTGGAGCGAGAACTTGAGGGGGACGTTTTCGCCTGCCTTCATCGAGGCTGCGGTGGGGTACGTGGCGGCAGGCGAAGCGAATCCGGCGAAGTCGTAGAGAACGGAGTACGTGTGCGTCTCACGCGCGATGTTTCCTGCGCGATCGTAGGCGGTCACGGTGAAAGTCTTGGTGCCGAACGTGGATGTGTCGACCGGGGCTCCGTCTGCGACGTTGCCTTTGCAGCCGTTCATGCCCGATCCGTTGTGGTCGTCGCAGGAGTACGAAGCCCAGACCTGCTGGCCGAGCGTGTACGTCGCTCCGTCGGTGGGGGAGGCGAACGTGATCGTTGGCGGGGTGCGGTCCACGACGGAGTAGTGGACGACCTCCTGATCGACGTTGAACTGCTTGTCGACGGTCGTCACCGAGAACGAGAAGGTGCCGATCTGGCTCGTGTCGATCGGCGCGCCGAGAGGGATGGTGCCGAAGCAGTAGCCCTCGAAAAGGCCGAGGCCTCCGGGATCGTCGGCGCACGCATAGTCGGCGGTGACGGAGGAGCCTTGCTCGAACGTGGCGCCTTCGCTCGGAGTCGTGAAGATGACGTGCGGCTTCGTGATGTCGATCACCGTGTAGGTCGCGGACGCGGTCGTCTGGCGTCCCTCGTAGTCGGTTGCAGTGACCCAGACCGTGTGCGGGCCAGCGTAGAACGTATCGAGCTTCGAGCCCATCGGCTGGCTCGCCTCACAGGAGACGATGGCCGAGGTCGGCGAGACGCAGATGAACCCGAACGAGACGTCATAGCCCTGCGGGTACGCCCAGCCGTCCGTGACGCTCATGTAGACGATCGGGTCGCCTTCGTCCGCGTATGCGGAGGTCGGCAGTCCGGCCAGCGCGACTGCTGCGAGAGCGGCGACGACGAAACCCCGAAACATCGAACCGACGCATCTTGGGTCGGTGGGTAGGGCCTCGTATCCCCCGACAGGGTGAGACTGGCGGGCTCAGACGAGCGTGCGGCGACGGCGCCTTGTTGAGCGCCGACTCACGCTCTAGCTTGGGCCGGACAGAGCCTGAGAATCGTGGAGGGCTCCACCGAGGCGATTCGAAGCTTTGCAACCGACCGCCTGGTGTGCGACCGGGAGGTCTGTCGGATGGACAGGCGTGCATGAGTCGTTCGAATCTGGTATCCGCGCGCGCGTCTAGCCTGACGACGCCGCGTACGAGCAGTTTTGGTTTCGCTTGCGCAAGCTCAAGGACGTCCTTGAGGAGCCTGAGGCACCGGAGAGTGCTCGTCGAGGTAGCGGGTCATGAACTGCGAGATGACGAAACCGCGATTGAAAAGGCGCACGCGCATTCTTGAGCGCGGGCGAGAGCGTGGCGTAGGCCGTGAGAGCCGCCAGACGGCGATCGCGAGAAGCAGCCCGACGAAGAAGCCGATGACCGCTCCACACAGGTCCCAGTCCAATCCTGTGAAATCGAGCACTGCGTTCGGAGCTGGTTGCGGCCCAATCGAAGATCCCACCCACGCGCCGATGGGGAGACCGATTATCGGCATTAGCACAGCGCTGAGGCAGCCGAGCGCTCTTCCCACGCCGTCATCTCGACTCGTTGTCTTCTTGGCTTTGTCGCGTTCGGCCCTGCGTAGGGTCTCGCGTTTGTCTCGAATCGCCTGCTCCTCGGGCGTCATCTCACCCTCCGTCAGGGTGCGTCCGGCAGACATGTTCGGACCGCTTTGCGAACGTCGTTTTGGATCTGCGTGCCTCGAATAAGGCGGCGGCATTGAGGACTCAGATGAAACGAAGTCGTGGTCTGTGTCCTCGTCGCGACAGTCTTCACGTGAGCAGCGGGCGGATTTGTTTCTCCCTGCTGGAACGGGTGGTGACCACCCGTCGTCACGTAGGCGACGAGATACAGCCCACAGAATGCAGCGAACGCCACTCCTCCGGCAAGCCAGAGAAAGTCTCTCGCCCGACGCCGCCTCCGAGGTGTTCGGTTCTCCACTCCCGCTCGTGTGGGGGGCGGGGTGTCTGCCCGTGACTTCCGCCCGAATTAGTCTCGCCGTTCTGCTGAAGGGGCACTACGCGCATCGACGATTGTGACCTCTCGCGCTCTTCGCGTTGTGTCGCTGAAAGAGATCCGTATGCGTGATCGGCGGGAGTATTGGCCCAGCCTGACAGCCACGCTCTCGAACGAACTGGAGTCTCCAAAGGGGTTGGCTCCGGTCGGGAGCCGCGCCCGCTCTACCAACCGTGCTACCAAACTGAGAGAACCTGGCCGAACTGAGAGCGCGGCAGAGCGCTTCAACAAGCGGCATACGCGCCAGCGAACGACGTTGCGGCGTTATCGCACCCAGGAGGTCGCCGGTTCGAGTCCGGCTAGCTCCATCATCTCAGCCCTCAGGAACGAGGTCGCTCGGGGTCATCTGCTCCGTCAACAGGCGCATGAATCGCTGATCGTCGCCGGCAACAAACTTGCGACACAGTCGCCAACCGTCGGAATACGTCGTGACGTAGGTGCGCCAGACGGGATCGCCGACAAAGGCGAGCATCCTTTCGACCAGCGCAGCCGGCTTGAGACTCCAGTGGCTGGCGTAGTCGCGAAGCTCAGTCGCCGAGCGCCCCTCCTCGTGCAATTGATGGGCCACGTTGACAACAACGCCGGAAAGGAGCGCCTCGGCCCGTTGAATCACAGTGGCCGTGGCGTCGTCGTACGGCACGCCAAGAGGTCTGAGCAGCTCCGCGGCAACTGCATGAGCGTCCTGGCCAAGAGCGATCTCGAGCGCTAGCGTGGCAACCCCTTCGGAAACTACGGCTTGCGGCGTCAGCACGAGGGCTATCGTCTCCTCCAGAACGCCCTGTCGCGCGAGCAGCGCTTCCTTGCACGCGTGCTCGGTGTGATGCCCTGGATACAGCTCGTGGGCGACGAGATCGGTCAGCGAGGACGACCACATCGGGGCGTCCGCGTTGATGACAACGCGGCTGCGAAAGTTGCCGAGGTAGTAATTGAACGCGCTCCACGGCTCCCCATCAACGAGATCCAGCTCGAAGTTCTCCCCGGCGGGTATAGGTGAGAGCTCCCGGGAGCGATGGCGCAGCGGCTCGCAAAGCCGCCGAGTCGCGGTCAGGAGAAGCTCGCGCGGAACAGTTTGGCCCTTGAGCCACCGCGCATATCGAACCGGGAGCGGCCCGCTGCCCGGTAGGGCGGCGTCGAGAAGCCCGTGTGCTTCTGCAAAGCGCTCCTCCGCGACCGGCTCCGGACGCACGCCCAAACACCGTTCAACCTCCTCAGTCCAGGAAAGCTCGTCTCCGGCGACTCGACGCGCCACCGTCTCGCACGCGGCCACTTGCCCCAACAGCCAGCGCCGGCGGCGCTCAGCTAGGAACCTGCTGGATGCGACGTCGGCGGCGAGCGACTCGGCTTCCGCAACGAGCCGACGGGGATTTGCTGGGGTGGCGGTCTCGGTGTCTTGCCGGAGCTTGGGCGGACCGTAATAGGCGTCAACGAATCCGTCCACATGCCGACCGAGCTCGAGTCCGAGCACGAGATAGCGCTCGATCAGCGGCTGATCCGCCAGTGCGTGTCCCCACGCCGGCTCGTCAGGCGGTTCTTGCAGCTTCTTCGCCTAGCAATGCGTCGCTTTCGGCAATGAGCGGAGACGCGCCGAGCCCTTGGAAGACCGCGCGCGATGCGGCCACCGAAGCCAGAGCCTCCGACGGCTGCTGGAGCCCAAGGAGGCACCGGCCCCGACGCAGGAGGGCATGGCCGTGCTCGAGCACGAAGCCATACTCCGCCCATCCATCGGCGGCTTCGGCATATCGCTCCGCCGCCAGGCGCGCGTCACCTGCCGCTTCGGCCAGCACCGCCTCACCGGTAAGAAGGGCGAGTTGATGCCGAGTGAGCTTCGGCGAAAGGCCCTGAAGGTACCGCGTTGCGATCTCGGGTCTCCCAGAATCGACAGCGATTCGGGCCGCCTCGGCAGCGAAATGTGAGCGCCAATAAGCCGGCCGAGCGGCCACTTCATCGACGAGCAGGCCCGCCTCCTGCGGATGTCCTAGACCAAGCTCGGCCAGCGCCGCTGCGATGAGCGCGGGCACGAGCAATTGCTCGTCGTCGACGCGCCGCGCGGCCTTGAGCAGCTCGGGGAGAAGCTCAGCCGCGGCGGCATTAGCACCTGTTCTCGAGCGGACGAAACATGCGTAGGTGCTCGCGACCAGCCCTACGGGTGTGACGTCGTGCACCGTGGCCCAGCGCACCAGCTGGTCGGCTTCGTGGAGCGTCTCCTCCCAGCGCCCGAGCTCGAACAACATGCGGAGCGTCTCCGCACGCGCCCACATCGCTTCCTGGACGGCACCGCGCTGTTCGGCGACCTTGATAGCGGCGACGCAATACTCAAGCCCGGAAGCAGGTCCTTGCCCGAGCCATCGGCAGTCGGCGAGATTGACGCGTGCAATCGCAACCTGTTCCCAATTTCCAAGATTGCTTAGTCGTTCGAGCCCGATCTCGGCGTCTTCGATTCCGGCCCGATCGCCGTTCCAGAAGCGCGCCATGCCGCGAAACATGTAACCCTTGGCCTCATCGTCCTCGAGGCCCAGGTCGCGCGCCAGCACGACTGCACGGTCTGCAAGCTCGACGGTGCCTGACAGTCGGCCCTGGAAGAGTGAGTTAAAAGCGCGAACGATGTATGCGCGGACCAGTTCGGCGCTCGCGGGGTGTGGTTCGAGCAGCTGGAATGCGGAGTCGACCGCGTCGTCTCCCTGGACTAGGAGCCCTGCGTGGGCGCAGAATCGTGCGAACTGCAGGAGAGCCCGCGCTTGACCGAGGACGTCGTCGCGTCGGCGATAGACCTCGACTGCCTCCTGGCATAGACGCCGTGCCTTCTCCCCATCTCCTGCGAGCTCGGTCGTCTCTGCCAGCTTGAGGAGCACACCACCGCGTTCCGGATCGTCGGGGCCGGTGACTTCCGCCGCGCGACGGTAGAAGGCGTCTGCTCGGCCGTAGTCAACCGCAAAGGCGCGCTCCCCGGCAAGGATCAGGGCACGTTGGAGTGCCGCCTTGATTTCCTCGGCGGGTTGCTGGGCTCCTGACTGAGAGAGCGAAAGCGCCTCGTCGTAGTGATGGACCAAGAGCTCGGCGTGATCCAGGAGGCGCTCCCCCGACATCTGTTCGATCCAACGGGCAGCCTTCAGGTGCCTCAGCGCACGAGCCTCTCGGGGGATCTGGGCATAGGCCACATCGCGGACGAGCAGGTGCCAGAACGAGTACTCGTTATCCCCTTGGACGCTTGAAGTGCGAGAGCGACGGACGAGCTCTTTGCGTGCGAGTTCGCCGAGCTCCTCCACGACCTGCCGGGGTTCGCGATCTCCCATCTCCTCGAGCGCGCCTGCCCAGAAGCTCCTCCCGATCACAGCCGCATCCTGTAGCAGTGCCTTGCGCCCGGCGCTCAGCGTGTCAAGACGGGCTGCAACGAGAGCGGCGACGTTCTCGGGAAGCGGCAGGTCGCCTTCGAGAGCAAGAACGAGGGTGCGCCCCTCCCGGCGCAGAAAACTCCGGTCCTCGAGCATCCGGATGAACTCCTCGGCGTAAAGCGGGTTGCCGCCAGAGCGTTCGAGGACAGCCTCGATGAGTCCAGCGGGTACGGCGTGCTGGTCGAGCAGCGCAGTAACAAAACGGCTCGTCTCGTCTGGGAGCAGGGGAGCGAGCGAGATCGCGGTTGCATTCCGCAAGCCGCCTGCCCAGGTGCGTCGCCGCTCGTAGAGTTCCGGCCGCGCGGCGCAGATAACGAGTAGCGGAACGTCCGTTACCCACTCGACGAGGTGCTCGAGGAAGTCGAGTACGACTTCGTCAGCCCAGTGCAGGTCTTCGACGACGACCACGAGTGGACCGGCTGCTGCGATTGCCTCGAAGAAGCGGCTCCAGGCAGTGAAGAACTCTTCCCGCTCTGCGCCGCCATCTGTCGCGGCACCAATTCCCACGAGTACTCCAACACGGGAGAGGAGCCAACTCCGTTCATCGACATCCGCGGCAATCGGCTGCAAAGCGATCCGCAGCTTCTCGGCAGCCTGCTCCGGGCTGTCGGATTCGAGGATCCCGGCGTGCGCCTTGATGATCTCACCGAGCGCCCACAGGCTGATCCCCTCCCCATAGGGCAGGCACCGACCCTGCCGCCAAGAGATGAGATCCGGCTCGCTGTCGACGAAAGCGAAAAGCTCGTTGACCAGTCGGCTTTTACCGATGCCGGACTCGCCGATAACGGTGACGAGCTGCGGTACCGCTTCGTGCACAGCACGTCCATAAGCATCCTGCAGGAGTGCCAGCTCGCGCTCACGGCCGACCAGATTGACTCGAGGGCGAGTATCGACGTCGGCGCCGAACCGGCTTCGCGCGCTCACAGCACGCCACAGCTCGACTGCTTCGCTCTTGCCCTTCAACGTAACGGGCTCGAGCGGCTCGTAGACGATCGCGTCTCTCGTCGCCCGCACTGTCAGCTCGCCGGCGACGAGACCGCCGACAGGTGCAACGCCTTGCAGGCGGGACGCCGTGTTGACGACGTCGCCCGTCACCATCCCCTCGCCTTGCTCGGGCCTGGCAAAGAGTGCGACGAGTGCCTCACCGGTGTTTACCGCGGCTCGGACGGAAAGCTCAAGGCCTTGCTGGCGAAGTTCTTCGATCGCCTCGAGTATGCGCAGACCCGCCCGGACGGCGCGCTCGGCATCGTCCTCATGTGCGACCGGGGCTCCAAAGACGGCCATGACAGCATCGCCGATGAACTTCTCGACCGTCCCTCCGAAGCGGTTGATCTCCTCTTTCAGCCGTGTGTGGTACGGGCGTAGGACCGCCCGAACGTCTTCAGGGTCGGCGTGCTCCGACGTCGCCGTGAAACCAACGAGATCGACGAAGAGGATCGATACGGTCTTTCTCTCCTCCCGATCGGGGGTCGGCTCCGCGAGCGGCGTCGCACAGGCTAAGCAGAAGCGCGCACGGTCGGGATTCTCCTCGCCGCAGGAAGCACAAACCCTCACCGGTTGGAGTCTAGGACGTTGCGGCGGGGAAAATCACCACCCTCTTTCGACTGCCTGTGACAGCAGCTTCAGCGAACCCGGGTCCGGATCACGCCTGATAGTCGAGAGCTAGGGCAGCTCACGATCTACTTACTCGTCTACCGAACTGAGAGAACTTGACGGAACCGAGAGCGCACGAGATCGGTTGAGCAAGCCCCACAGGCTCGAGCAGGACGTGTTTTGCCCTTATCGCACCCAGGAGGTCGCCGGTTCGAGTCCGGCTAGCTCCGCTCCAAGAAGTCGCTGCAAACTGCCAGTCCCGAAGGATCTTCGTCCTCGTGGACAAGCGCTTCGTTCTATTTACGTTCTACTTAATTGACGATCCGATTGTCGCAGGCGTTGATGCGGACTGGATTGGGCCTTGCTGATGACGAGAGTGCCGCTTCGCCCGCGCGTAGACGTCAGTGCGGCGCGCTGCCAAGATCCGCCTGTGCTGGTGTGCCGATACTGCGGAGAGGAGAACCCCGCGCGCGCGCGCTTCTGCCTAAGCTGCGGAAAGTTGCTCGCCGCCGAGATGTCGGCCGGGGAGGAGCGGAAGATCGTCTCCGTGCTCTTCGTCGACCTCGTCGGGTTCACCAACCGTTCCGATAAAGCCGACCCCGAGGACGTCCGTGGAACATTACGTCTTTTCCACGAGCGCGTTAAGGCCGACATCGAGCGGTTCGGCGGCACGGTTGAAAAGTTCATAGGCGACGCCGTCATGGCCGTCTTCGGAGCGCCGGTCGTACACGAGGACGACGCCGAGCGGGCGGTACGGTCGGGGCTTCGGATCCTCGAGACAATCGATGAGCTACGTTCGGAAGGGCACGAGCTCGCAGTGCGAGCTGCAGTCACCACAGGTGAGGCGGTCGTTGCACTCAGTGCCCGCCCGGAGAGAGGCGAGGGGATTGTCACGGGAGATGTTGTGAACACCGCCGCTCGCCTACAATCCGCCGCTCCCGTAGGCGCATTGCTCGTCGACGAGACAACAGTACGCTCCACTGGGCCGGCCATCATGTACGAGCAGCTCGCTGCGGTCGAGGTTAAGGGCAAGGCGGACCCGATCGGCGTGTGGAGCGCGCTGCAATCGCGAAGCCTCGTCGGCCAGCCCGAGGCGGCGACGCAAACTCCCTTCGTCGGCCGCGAGCAGGAGAGGACGCTGCTGTTCGAAATGTTCCTCCGTGCCGAGCGCACGTCGTCGGCACAGCTCGTCACCGTCGTCGGCGAGCCTGGCATCGGGAAAAGCCGGCTCGTGACCGAGTTACGCACTGCCCTCGACGACCGGCCCGAGATCGTCACCTGGCGCCACGGACGCTGTCTGCCATACGGCGAAGGAATCACATTCTGGGCGCTTGGGGAGATCGTGAAGGCTGAGGCGGGGATCCGCGAATCCGACGACCCCGAGGAGGTTGCCGCGAAGCTCGAACAGACGGTCGGTGCGCTCTTCGAGGACGTGTCACATCGAACGTGGATCGCTACGAGGCTTGGCCCGCTCGTCGGTTCTGCCGGAATCGCAGCGGCAAGCCGGGAGGAGACGTTCACTGCCTGGCGGCGATTCCTCGAAGCGATGGCGGCTTTGAGGCCGTGCATCCTCGTCGTCGAAGACCTGCATTGGGCCGACGCTGCCCTTCTCGATTTTCTCGAGCACCTCCTCGACTGGAGCATGCCGGTACCGCTCTTTCTCCTCTGTACCGCTCGCCCCGAGCTCTTCGAACGGCAGCCGAGCTGGGGTGGTGGAAAGCGAAACGCGACGACGATATCTCTTTCGCCCCTCACCGCTGAGGAATCAGGACGCCTGCTTCAGGTTCTTCTCGATCGCACCCTTCTTCCGGCCGAAACGCAGACCGCCCTCCTTGAGCGCGCCGGTGGAAACCCGCTCTACGCCGAGCAATTCGCACGAATGCTCGTTGAGCGCGGGAATGCCGAAGATCTCTCTGTCCCCGAGAGCGTCCACGCGCTTGTTGCCGCACGACTCGACACACTGCGTCCCGAGCTCAAGGCACTTCTTCAGGACGCAGCCGTCGTCGGTCGCGTGTTCTGGTCTGGAGCGGTCGCCGCACTCGGCGACCGTGAGCGCGACGCAGTTCGCCGAGACTTAAACGAGCTCGTGCACCGCGAGTTCATCCGTCCGATCCGGGTCGCCGCTATCGAGGGCGAGGAGGAGTTTTCATTCTGGCACGCCCTCGTCCGCGACGTGGCCTATCAGCAGATCCCGCGCTCACCACGTGCGGAAAAACACCTTGCGTCCGCCCGCTGGGTCGAGCAAATCGCTGCGGACCGTGTCGCCGACCACGCCGAGATTCTCGTCCACCACTATGCGGAGGCATTCGACCTTGCCAAGGCCGCAGGCCTCGAGCGTCAAGACATCGCCCAGCAGCTCATCCGTCTTCTCCTCCTAGCGGGAAAGCGGGCGGCGCAGTTGGACACATCAGCGGCCGAGACGTACTACCGGCGTGCAGTCGGGCTCGCCGCGCAGAACGAGCACTCGCTTGCGCTAGCTCGGGCGGGGCTCGCCGAGATCCTTATTCAGCGAGGCGAGGTCGTAGAGGGCGTCGAGCTATTGGAGAGTGCTGTCGCGGTACTTCGAGGCGTTGACGAGCGTGCTGCGGCGGAAGGAATCGACCGACTGGCAGTGGTCGCATGGTCGCGTGGCGATGTCGCTCGAGGCCGACGCCTCGGACTCGAAGCGCTTTCGATCCTCGAACGCCACAATGCAGGGCCGGAGCGCGTCTCCGTATATGGCCGAATTGCGCTTCGTGATGCAATCGCTAACCGCTTCGCGGAGGCGTCCGCGTTCGTCGAGAAGGGTTCTGCGCTCGCCCGCGAGCTCGGTGTTGAGGATGTGACGCTGCTCCAGGCGCGTGCGGCGCTTAGCTCCTATCAGGGCGACCCCTCCTGGCTCGACGATATTCAGGCGGCCGTTGACCTCGGGCTTCGTTTGGGACTCGGGAGGACCACGGCGGTCTCGATCAACAACCTCGCAGACGGGATCGGGTACTTCGTCGGCCTCCGCGAGGCCTTGACACATTGGGACGACGGAATCGCGTTCTCACACAGCCGGGGTCTGACCGAGACAGAGATGTGGCAGCGTGGGGAGCGTCTTCGTGCCCTCTATCACCTCGGCGAGTGGGCAGAGCTCCAGAGTGAGGGCGACGCGGTGTTGGATTGGGAACAACGTCACGGCGGCGGTCAGCTCGAGGTGATTGCACTTACGCACCTAGCGACCGTGTTCGTCCACCATGGAGCCCTTGAGAATGCCACGGCGAGCGTTGATGCCCTGGTTCCGAAAGCCCGTGAAAGCGGCGACCCACAGGTACTTGTCCCTGGGTTGTCCACCGCTGCTCTGGTCGCGGCTGCGTTGGGCAATACCGGGCGTGCACTCGCGTTCGTGAAGGAGCTTCTCGAAAGCAGAAGCCCCATCTGGCGCGACTACTGCCTCGTATGGCCCGCGAGAATTGCGATTGGCAGCGGCGAGCCCGAGCTAGCCGAAGCATTCCTCGCCCGAAGCTCCGAAAGCTCGGCATCATGGAACGTCTGTGCCCATCTAACCGCGCGCGCGATGCTCGCCGAGAACGCAGGGCGATCCGATGAGGCGGCGGGTCTTTACGAAAATGCAGCCGAACGTTGGGACGCCTACGGCAGTGTCGTGGAGCGCGGATACGCCCTGCTCGGCCTCGGTCGCTGCGGCGACACGAACGCGCAGATCGAGGGACAAGCGATCTTTGCATCGCTCGGCGCGTCGCCGGTCGTGGCTCAGGCCGCGTAGACCGCCTGTAACCGCCGAGGATCCCGGGCCCGGCGCGCGCTATGCCGCTGCGATCGGTCGAAGCATGAAGGATTCTGTTGCGGCCGCCGGCGAACGCAGACGAACTGAGCTTGCCGGAGATGGCTTGAACAAGCCTCACCGAAACGTGAGCATGTACTCTTGCCGTTATCGCACCCAGGAGGTCGCCGGTTCGAGTCCGGCTAGCTCCACTTTCGGGGATTCCAGCCTAGGTTGCAGAAATTGATCCGCGCGATCGGCCCGATCATCAGGCCCGGACGCCCGCGATGAGTTCTCCTCTTGAGTTCACGCGTCCTTACGATCACGATCACGCCATACCGGGTTTTTGTGACGAATTCCGATGGGACGTGATTCGATAGTCGTCGTGCGCTGCTCGGTTTGCGGTCACGGGAACCCCGAAGGCGCCCGCTTCTGCGCGAGCTGCGGGTCGACGCTGGAGCGGACCTGCCCCTCCTGCGGCGCCTTGGTGCCGACGGACGCGGGTTTCTGCACCGCCTGTGGAACGAAGCTGGAGGCATTGGTCGTCGACGGGGGTCCCACCGTCGCACCGGCCGGCGGAGGGGAGCGTCGGATAGTGACCGTGCTCTTTGCAGATCTCGTCGGCTTCACCACCCTCGCCGAGCATCTCGATCCCGAAGAGCTCCGCACCCTTATGACGGGGACGCTCTCGGAGCTGACCGAAGAGGTCGAGCGCCGCGGTGGCTCGGTCGAGAAGTTCATCGGCGACGCGATCGTCGCCGTCTTCGGAGCGCCCGTCGCACACGAGGATGATCCCGATCGAGCCGTCGAAACCGCGCTCTCGATGCAGGAAGTTGTGCGCCGACGGTCGGAAGGAACGCCGTCGCCGCTCGCGCTTCGCCTCGGCATCAACAGCGGCCTCGTGGTCGCGGGGGCGGTCGGTGACGGCTCCCAGACGGGTGTGATGGGTGATGCCGTCAATGTCGCCGCGCGGCTCCAGCAGGCGGCTGGTGTCGGGGAGCTCCTGGTCGCCGCTTCCACGTGGCGTCGGGTCCGCGAACGTTTCGAATTCGAGAGCGCAGGCGCGCTCGAAGTGAAGGGCCGCGGACAGCCCGTCGAGGCGTATTGCCTCGTCGGGCGAGGCGGTGGCGGGCCTCGCCAGCGTGTGCCGTTCATCGGGCGGCGCGAGGAGCTCGCGCTCCTCGATCTGCTCTGGTCGAGCGCCGCCAAGGGAAACACTCATGTAGTCAGCGTCGTCGGTGACCCCGGTGTCGGCAAGTCGCGGCTGCTTGGCGAGTTGCGGCCGACCGGCGATCCACTAGACATCAGGATCGCGTGCGGGAGCGAACGGGCATTCGGGCCCTTCGTCGAGCTCATCGAGCGCATCCTCGGCGGCGATCCCCCGAAGGACGCCGACGAGCTCGTCGCTCGCGCGGGGGAGCTCGGAGTCGAGCGCGAGCACGCGCTCCTCGTCGGGTCCTTCCTTGGCTTCGGCGGCGCGCCTCCCGTCGTACGCATGGCCGATGAGCAGCGAAGCCAACAGATCTTCAACGGCTTTTGGCAGTTTGTGGTCGCCGTCTGCGGCCGCCGGCCCGCGCTCCTGGCTCTCGACGACGTCCACTGGGCGGACGAATCCTCACGCGACCTCCTCGACTTCCTGCTCGAGCGATTCTCAGGATTGCCGCTAATGCTCGTCCTCTGCTACCGGCCGGGCTTCGAGCGGGTCGAGCGCGCCGAGCTGCGGGCGAGCCATACCGTCGTTCGCCTGGAAGCGCTAAGTCCCGACGAGAGCATTCAGCTTGCACGAGGGTTCCTCGGCGCGGACGAGCTGCCGGAGGACCTGGAGCGGCTGGTGGCGGAGCGGGCGGAAGGCAATCCGTTCTTCATCGAGGAGCTGTTGCAGGCTCTCCAAGAACTCGGCTCGCTCGCGGTCGTGGATGGAACCGTTGTTCTCGGCAAGGTCGACGTCGAAATCCCTGACACGGTGCAGGGCACGGTGCTCGCCCGGGTAGATCGCCTTAATCCTCGTGCACGGTCGGTCCTCCAGCACGCCGCGGTGCTCGGGCGCTCCTTCTCGGCGGATCTGCTCGAAGCGGTCGCCGCAAACGGAGAGGTGGCGGATGCGCTCGACGCTCTGCAGCGCGCTCAGCTCCTCGTCATGCATGCACCCGGCGAATGGGCATTCAAGCACGCGCTGATCCAGGAGGTGACGTACGAGACGCTTCTGCTCCGCCAGCGACGGGATCTCCACCGAGCCGCGGCGGTTGTCCTCGAACAGCGGGCTGGGGACGAGCCAGCGCTGCTCGAGGAGCTGGCAGAGCACTACGCGCTTGCGGACGCACCGGAGCAGGCGCGGACGTATGCGATGGCCGCAGGCGATCTTGCGGCTGAGCGCAGCGGCTATGTCGAGGCGGTTCGCCGCTACGAGACCGCGTTGCGGGTGTGGGGAGAGGGAGACGAAGTCGGCCGGCTCGAGCTCATGCTGAAGTTGGGGCAAGCCGCCAGGCTCGCTGGCGACTTCGCGACGGCGCGAACGGTGTTGATCGAGGTCGTCGATGCATCGCTTGGCCGTGGCGAGAACCAACGCGCAGGAGGGGCGCTCGCCCTCCTCGGGCGCACTCAGTGGCAGTCGGGCGAGGGCGAGCGGGCGGCGGAGTCGCTCGAGCGGGCGATCGCGTTGCTCGGTGACCAGCCTTCGCCAGAGCTCGTCGAAGCGTACAGCTGGGCTTCGGCAACACAGATGTTGAGCGGCCGCTATCGCGAGGGGCGGGGGCTTGCTGAGCGCGGGCTGGCCCTTGCAACGGAGCTCGACCTTGCCGGCCTACGCTCGCACCTCTTGAACACGCTCGGCGTCTGTCAGCTCTTCGTCGGAGAGATCGACGGAATCGGCCGTATCGAGGAGGCGCTGCGAATTGCGCTCGAGGTCGGTGAACCCGAAGCGATCGGACGCGCGTACATCAACCTCTGTGACCAATTCGTCAGGACCGGCCGATTCCGCGAAGCGGTGGAGGTCGCCGAAGACGGGCGAGCGGCAGCGCGCCGGCTCGGTGCGCCCGCGATGGAGTGGTTCATAGCGGGCAACGAAGCCCTGGCCCTGGTTCGGCTCGGTCGCTACGAGGAAGCCGACGACCTCACACGGGTAATGCTCGAAGAGCAGCGCTCAGTTCTCGGCGTGGTCGGGGTGGTCAACGCCGGCATGTCGAAAATCGAGCTTCTCGTCCGCCGGGGTCTTCACAAGGAAGCCCGTGCTCTTGCCGACGAGATGCTCGGTCTTGCTCGCGGGCTCGGCGGCACCGAGTTCCTCGGACAGTCGCTCGTCATAGAGGCAGAGCTCGAGCTGGCACGGGGAAACGAGGCCGCTGCGCGACAGGCGCTGCGCGAGGCCGTAGAGATCGCCGCTGAGGAGGACATCGGTCACCTCGTACAGATGCTTCCCGCCTCCAGTCGCCTCCTTCCGGGCGAGAAGGCTCGTCAGCTCCTCGAGCGGGCACGCGACTTTCCGTCGATACCCCTGAACGACGCCTGCCGGGTTGAGGCGGATGCCGTGCTGAGGAACGATCGCGGCCGGTTCCTCGAGGCAGCGCAGCTCTACCAGAAAGTCGAGATGCCCTGGGAAGAGGCGCGCTGCCTGGCAGCGGGCGGCGACGAGAGCGCGGCTGTCGCGCTTTACGAGCAGCTCGGCGTCCCGCCTCCGCGACACATCTGATTACGGCTTTCGAGCCTCGCCGCTTCTACGAGGGTCGCGGCGCGTAGCGTGTTTTCCGGCTCGGTCACACACCTGAAGTCCGCGAAGTGCAGTCTCGTGGCGCAAGCAGCGCGGGATCCATGACCGGATCTTCTCTCGCAAAGACCCCGCGCGGCTCTCGGTTGAACCTCAGCCGTCGGTAGTGATGAGTTTGTGGTGAGTAGAACCGGGGAGGGAGCGGGAATCCGGTCTTCCTCGCGAGCCTGCAATCGGCTCAACCGTCCCCTCTACGCCCCTGCAGTCCCCACCGCTCACCGATCGCACCCAGGAGGTCGCCCTGCCGCGTAGCGGGCCGGAACTTCACCCGCGAAGAGTGGTCTCGGTACGTTGGCCACCGCTCATACGAGACCACCTGTCGTTGACGGACGAGAAACGGGTGGCAACGGCGTGCCCTCCCGGATTCAGGACCGGCTCGCTCGCACCGCCGCTGAGATCGTGTCCAGTGCCTCGCGTTCCTCGGTGCTGACCTCTGCGCCGGCTTCCTTGTGAGCCGCAGCGACGTGCTCGGCAAGGGTGAGCGTGAACTTCCGGTAGTCGTCGACCTCGGCCGGAGTCGCCTTCTGTTCGAGTAGCATGACAGCGTCGCGCAGACGCTGAATGCCCTGTTCCTCGAGTGCCTCGCGCGACCCGTAACGCTTCGCATGCGGTTTCTCGGAGACCAGCGCGTCGAGCAGCTCGCTCTCGCCGTGTTGCTTTCGTGCTTCGGTGAACGCCTTTGCGAGCGCCCAGCTCTCTCGGAACGAGCCGCCGCTGGATGCCGCGGCTGCGACCAGGCCTGCGGTCGGCGGTCCTTCGCGGACCAGCTCCCACTCCGTGTCCGAGAAGTTCGACTTGTCCGTCATGGCGTCCTCCTTTCGCCGGAGACTTCGGACGGAAGCACTATCAGCTTGCGACCTCTGCATGCGAGGGATCTGACGGCCACGTTGTCGTCGTAGGACCAATGCGATACCGCGTTATCGCACCCAGGAGGTCGCCGGGTCGAGTCCGGCGAGCTCCATCGGACAAATGGCCTGCTTAGAAGGCTCTTGGCTTCTGCGCGTGAAGCCTCCGCTGTCCTCGTTCTACCAACGTTCTACCGAACCTCTCCGCAGAAGGACCCACGCCGGCCGCTTGCTTCACAGGGGAGGTCCTGGTTCGATCCCAGGTGCGCCCATTTACGGCCCTTCGCGGTGTCCGATTGGGTTCAAGACGCGCAGCCGGTTGGACGTGCCGCTGCGCGGTTCGCCTGCGCTCCTTTCGGAATGCCGAGGAACATCGCGTACATAGTGACGGGTTTGGTCCCTTCGTTCCGCGCGAGGTGCGCGTGATTTGGAGGCTCGATGAAGGCTTGTCCTTTTGAGACCTTGAATGGCGCGCAGTTTCCGATCGACCGGTCGAGGACCGTGAGTGTGCCGCTGGCGATGACGACGGCGACGGGGGAGCCATGCTGGTGCCAGCCGAAGTTGCCGCCTGGTTTGACCGTGATCGTGTCAAGCACCATCGAGCCGGGCTTGATCTTCAGCGTCATCGGGTTCTTGATCGAGCCGACCGCTTGTGCCTGGGCGAAGATCAGCGGCTTCCCGGCGACTGCTGCTGCTGCCACGGCGAGAGAGGCGAGGGCTGCTGCGGTGATGAGCGTGAGCTTCATGCGACCTCCTCGGGGTGTTCCATCACCGTAACTCGTGCGAGTCGACACTAGAAGGGATCTCTTTGCCTTGAATGCCGCCCGACGCGCAGAACGCAACCGTATGCGGACCGGTACAGAGCTATCGGGCGGCCTCGGTCGCAGCGGGGACGCTCGCCCTGCCGGCGCCGTGGCCGTTCGCCGACTGCCACGGAACGTTCGGCAACACCGACCTCTGGGCCGCGACAACCGGCTAAACCGCCAGTCCGCCAGCGGGGGCCCCCGGGTGCGGCTTTGCCGCACGCGAGTCAGTAGGTGGACTGATGCGCCAGGCGGATGAGCGAGAGATGCTGATCGTGTCTTCTTGAAGCAAAGGCGTACTGCTTCTCGTCGTGTGCGTCAGAAGGGAGGGGCAATGACCGTCGCCCCAGCACCAGTGCAGCCCCGACGAGAACACCACCGGTCACGCTGGGTGCTGGTTGGGATCCTCGCCTTCCTTTTAGGTGGTCTCGCGGTCGCGCTGCTCTATCAATTCGACATGTTCGGAAGCTCGTCCAGTTCAAGCAGCGAGGGATCGGGCGTCGCCGCGACGCAGAGCCGCGAAGTGGCCGCGTTCAACAGCGTCCAACTCGCCGGGGCCAACAACGTCTTCATTCGCGTCGGTGAGAGGCAGTCGGTCGTCGTCAAGGCTGACGACAACCTCTTGAACCGCGTCACGACCGACGTGAAGTCCGGCGCCCTCGTCATCGGGAACACCCCCGGCAACCTCACAGCCAAGAGTTCGATGAGCGTCGAGGTCAACGTCCCATCGCTCAACGCCTTGGCGCTCACAGGCAGCGGCAACATCATGGTTAGCGGCATCAAGACGCAGAGCCTGACGGTGACCTTGTCGGGCAGTGGCAACCTCTTTGGGAACGGAACCGCGACCTCGCTTGACATCACGGTCAGCGGTTTTGGAAATGCGCGGTTCACACAGCTTGACGCCAACAACGTGCACGCTGTCGTGAGTGGCTCTGGAACGATCTTCGTCACCGCGACCAAGAGCCTCGATGCCTCGGTCCCCGGATCGGGCACGATTGTCTACGCGGGCAATCCGCAGCATGTGACGAAGAGCGTCACAGGCTCAGGCACGATCACTGGCAGATAGGAAGGCGAACTCGGGTGGAGCAACCTCGTGGGTGCGGGGGCCTGCTCCACTAATTCAGGAGTCGCACCAGATCGCGCGCCGGTGAAGCACGAGGTGTCTCAGATCTGATAGTGGCGCGCGCGTGGCTTCAGAAATCGGCTAAGTAACCAGGAGGTCGCCGCTTAGACGCGGTGCGGGCAACCGCACTCGAAAACACCGGCTCAGACCATTGGCCAGCACTGCTGCGGTCGCCAATCTGGACCTACAGACATCGCTTTCAGGGAAGGAATGGAAATGCTCCAGTCAGATCGCCGCAAATGGTTCGCACTGGCGCTTCTCAGCGCCGTGCAGTTCATGGTCGTCCTGGACCTCGCGATCGTGAACGTCGCGCTGCCCTCGATCAAGGTCGACCTCGGGTTCTCGCAGGAGAACTTGCAGTGGGTGATGAGTGCATACGCGCTTGTCTTCGGCGGTTTCTTGCTCCTCGGCGGACGCGCGGCTGACCTGCTGGGCCGACGGCGGTTGTTCCTGGCGGGGATTGTCGTCTTCACGGTTGCATCGCTGCTGGCCGGATTCGCCTGGTCCGAGGCTTCGCTGATCGGCGCACGAGCACTCCAGGGTCTCGGGGCCGCGGTGATCACGCCGGCCGCGCTGTCCATCCTGTCGACGACATTTAACGAAGGGCGCGAGCGGAACATTGCGCTCGGGGTCTGGGGTGCCGTCGGCGGTTTCGGTGGGGCTGCGGGCGTCTTGCTGGGCGGCGTCCTCACGGACTCGCTGAACTGGTCGTGGATCTTCTTCGTCAACGCGCCGGTCGGAGCGGCGGCGATGCTGCTTACGCCGATGTTACTGCGGGAAAGCCGCGACGCTTCGGTCAAATCGTTCGACGCGGTCGGTGCCATCTCGGTGACGGCCGGGCTCTCGTCGATGGTCTATGCGATCACGCAGGCCGGACAGGATGGCTGGTTTGCGGGCAGGACGCTGTCGTTCTTCGCCGTCTCTCTCGCGCTCCTGGTCGGGTTCGTCGCGTGGGAGCTCCGCCATTCCGAGCCCCTAATGCGTTTTGGGATCCTTCGCATCAGGACCGTGAGCGGAGCAAACATCGCCGGCTTCATCCTCAACATCGTCACGCTGTCGACGTTCCTGTCGCTGACGCTATACATGCAGCAGGTGCTCGGGTTCTCGGCGATGGAGACAGGCCTGTCCTATCTCGCGATCGCACTGAGCGCGATCGTGTGGTCGACGGTTGCCGCACAGCTGGTGACACGGATCGGTGTCAAGCGCGTGCTCGTCGTCGGGATGACGATGCTCGCCGGCGGGCTGGCGTACTTCACGCAGATCTCCGTCGGCGGCTCGTACGTCGGTGACCTGCTGCCCGGCTTCCTGCTGATCGGGATGGGGCTCGGATTCTCCTTCGTGCCGATTTCGATTGCGGCGCTGGCAGGTGTCGAGCCGGCCGAGGCGGGGCTCGCCTCCGGTTTGTTCAACACGTCGCAGCAGATCGGCGGCGCCTTGGGAATCGCAGCGCTGTCGACGATCGCTACCTCGCGGACGGACGACGCGCTTGCCAGCGGGGCACTCCGCCCAGACGCACTGGTGACCGGCTTCCACGCCGCCTTCTTCGCCGGCGTTGTCGTTGCTGCGATCGGCATCGTCGCCGCCCTCACGCTCATCCGCCGCGAAGAGCTCGAGCAGAACCTTGAGCACGTCCCGGCGACCGAGCCGGCACTCGATCTGGCCGCCTAGCCAAATCCATTAAGCGTGGGCCTCGCGTTTCGGCGAGACCCACGCTGCATCCAGGGCCGAGGGCGGTGACGCTCCAGCTCATGTCGGTGCCGCGTTATCCCACCCAGGAGGTCGCCGGTTCGAGTCCGGCTAGCTCCATCGCACAAATGGCCCTGCTCAGGAGCGGTGTGTAGCTTCTGCGCCTCAAGGCTCCCTTGTCGCCGTTCTACCTTCGTTCTGCCAAACCTCTCCGTCAGAGGTACCGGCTCCCGACCGCCTGCTTCACACGCGGGAGGTCCCTAGTTCGATCCCAGGTGCGCCCATGGCTCTAGAAGACCTGCAGGCGCGCAATAGCCCGCAGCGTCGTCTACTCGAGCGCGAATGGCAAGCGCGTCGTCGAGGTGATGGCGCCAGACTCGAGCTTGCGCCGGGACACGTTCGTCGCGTCGATGTTCCCGAGTGGAGTCTGGGCTTGGCTGGTCGGTCGTCAGGCGATAACCTCCGGTCTCCGCCTTTGGAATATTCGCTGATGAGATGAAAAGGCTGCAGTGGCGAGTCCCGTACCGACATCGCGCCCGAAAGGCACGAGTCGTTGGGGGGCCGAACAATGGGCTACTCGTTCCTGTCAAGGAGAAAGACGGCGACTTCATTTTTCCGGACGTAGTGGATTGGTTGCACTACTCGTTTGACCCGGATGCCTGGGAGTTTCGGTACACGCCTTCGGAACCGCTAGGCGACCGGCTCCCCGACCGCTAGCCGAGATCCTTTTTTTCCAGTAATCCGTGCTACCAACCGTGCTTCCAACTGAGAGAACGCCTCAGAACTGACGACACCTCATAGCGCTTGGGCAAGCGGTACAAGCGCCAGCGAATCAGGTTGCGGCGTTATCGCAGCCTTGCGGTCGCCGGTTCGAGTCCGGCTAGCTCCATTCGCCGAGGAAGACGAGCAGAGCGTCGTCCTTGCAATACCGCTGGGGTGGAACTCCGCAATGGAGATCCGCGCCTTCGCCGATGACGGGGGAGGCCGCTTATGCGACGCTCGAAACGTCGAAAGGAGGTGACATGACCACGATCCCGCATGAGGAGCGTTCGTCGGTCATCAAGAGGTCCGTCTGGTTCGATGCACGAGACTTGTGGACCTCCATAGCAATCGTCGTCATCTGGCTCGCTGTGCTCTTCGTTGGCGTGTTCGGTGGAGACTTCATCGGGAGGAGCAACGACGGCAACTCCACGACGATTCCGTCAGTGATCGGAGTCGCGTTCTTCGCGCTTTTCGCGACGATGTCGGTGGCGAAGTTCGGGTTCACCAAGCGGTCAGGGGACGGGTAGACGCCACTAGCGGCGGGTGATTGTCCAGGGTACGAAGCGGAGGCCTGTGCGGAGCGTTCCGCTGGGTGTCCATGGCTCGACGACGCCGTGCGTGCCCTCTAACCAGCGCCGTTTTGCGTCCGTGAAAAGCCGCACGCGGATCGGCGTAGTCCCCGATGGCCGCCGCCAGGAAGGCTCCTACGGTGCGGGTGATCGCGACTGAGGAGAGAAAGCCATGTCCAGCACGCTCGAACAGCCCCGCCGAAACGGACCCTCGCCGGCCCCGACTGGCTCGCCACCTCCTCTCCGGCCACACCGGTCGGAGCAGAAGGACGACAACGGCGGCTACTGGGCGGGGGTCGCCCTGCTGCTCGGGATGCTCGTCGTCGGGCTGGCGTTCGTTGCCGTGTGGATGGGCTTCTCCGCCCACGACGCGCGGAACGACGCGAAGAAGGCAGCTGCCCCCTCCGGCTCGATGGCCGGTATGGACATGTCAGGAATGAGCATGTCCGGGGGAGTGACCGGCAGCTCTGAGTTGACGAGCTACGCGGGCCAGGCGCCGGCGAACGCGGACGCTCTCGCGAAAGGGCATGTCGCGATGGACGCGACGCTGCCCCCGGCACCCGCCGGGCCGGTTGCACGCGTGCACCTCACACTCGTCGACAAGACGATCCAGATCGCCCCAGGCGTGAACTACCGCGCCTGGGCGTTCAGCGGTGGCGCGCCGGCGCCCTTCATTCACGTCCGCCAGGGGCAAAAGGTCGAGCTGACGCTCACGAACAAGGGTGTGATCCCGCACTCGGTCGACTTCCACGCCGCGCGAATCGCGCCGAACGTCGCATTCAGGGACGTGCAGCCCGGCGCCTCGATCCACTACTCGTTCGTCGCAAACGACCCCGGCGCGTTCATGTTCCATTGTGGGACGAAGCCGGTACTGGCACACATCGCGAACGGCATGTACGGCGCGATCATCGTCGAGCCGCGCACACCGCTCCCACACGCAGACAAGAACTACGTTCTGGTTGCGAGTGAGTGGTACCTGAGTTCCCCCGGTTTCCCGCAGCCCGCGACCCTCAACATGGCGAAGGCGCAGCGCCAAGAGCCCGATTGGGTGACGTGGAATGGCTACGCCGGGCAGTACGTGACGCGTCCGCTGACGGCGAATCCCGGTGAGACCGTCCGATTCTGGGTCGTCGACGCAGGCCCGAGCTTCGACACCGACTTCCATATCGTCGGCACCATCCTCAACCGCGCGTGGCTCAACGCCGACATGACGCAGTACCAACACAACGTTCAGACCGCGCTCGTGCCCGCCGGGGGCGGGGGCGTGTTCGACGTGAAGGTCGACCAGCCGGGCCTCTACCCCTTCGTCAGCCACTCCTTTGCGGCCGTCGACCTGGGTCAGGTCGGCCTGCTGAACGTCGGCAACGTCAAGGGGACGATGTCTCATTAGCAGTAGGCGCCGGTTCACGCTCGTGCTCGGGGTCGCCGCCGCACTGGCGGCGATCCTGATCGCGGCAAGCCAGGTCGGTGCGCGCGACGCTCGGCGTCCCGTCGCTCCCCCGCCGCAGGTCGCCCTGTTCGCGGGCATCGACCAGCACGGGCCGGCGCTTGGCAACCAGCGTGCACCGGTGACGCTCGTCGAATACGCCGACCTGCAATGCCCTTATTGCGCGGAGTGGTCGCGGCAGGCCCTGCCGGTCCTCGTCTCCGACTATGTGCGGACCGGCCGTGTCCGCATCGTCTTCCGTGGCCTCGCATTCGTTGGCGCGGATTCGGAGCTCGCGCTGCGCATGGTCATTGCCGCGGGTACGCAGAACAAGCAATGGGATCTCCTCCACGAGCTCTACGCGCGACAGGGGTATGAGAACAGTGGCTGGGTGAGCGACGAGCTCGACCGGGCGGCCCGCTCAGCAGGCGTCGATACACGTCGTCTCGAACCGATCGCGTGGAGTCGTGCGACGACCCGTGCAATTGCGCGCTACTCGCGAACTGCGCAGGCCGCCGGGGTCCTGGGCACGCCCTCGTTCGAAGTCGGCCGCACAGGTGGCCCAATGCACCTCGTGCGGGTGGGCTCGCTCGACGCGGCCGGAATCAGGCCCGAGCTCGACGCGGCGCTGGACTGATGAGCGAGCGCGGTCTTCGGATGGGAATTGCAGCGGTCGCGACCGCGGGCATCGGGCTAGCTGCCTATCTCCTGTACGCCCGCGAGACCGGCGGGACCCTCGTCTGTGCGAATGGCGGCTGCGAGACGGTGCAGAGCTCTCGCTACGCCGAGATCTTCGGCGTCCCGGTGGCAGCCCTCGGACTCGTGAGCTACGCCTGGCTCCTGATCACCTCGTGCTCTCGAAGCGATGCGGCCCGGGTTGGCCAGGCGGTTGTCGCCCTGGCCGCGTGTGCATTCAGCACCTATCTCGTGTTCGTCCAGCTCCATCTGATCGGAGCCGTCTGCGAGCTCTGCCTCCTGAGCGACGTACTGATCGCCACCGCCGCAGCCCTCACCCTCTTGCGCCTCCAAGCTGCGGTCGGCGGCGGCGACCGCAGCGCCGGGCGCGGCCGCGATGAATCAGTAGGCCTCGTTCCTCGCGATCATGAGCCTCACGTCGACTCTCGTTCTACCCACGGTGGTACCAAGCTGAGAGAAGCTCGTTGAACTGAGCTCAAGATGACAAAGTGTGCGAGCTTCGGTCCGGGCAGCTCAATCAACGGTCGACCGCATACAGCCGCCACTCGCCGGGGATGCCTTTGAGCTTGTGCTCGCCCCGGTCCTGGAAGGAAAGGCCCGACCCGGCGACGAGGTCCTTGACCGTCGAGGAGACGAGCACCTCGCCGGCCTGCGCCTCCGAGGCGACGCGCGCGCCGACGTTGACCGCTATGCCCGCGGGCTTCTGTCCGACCACTTCGCACTCGCCGGTATGCAGCCCCGCTCTCACTTCGAGGCCAAGATCGCGCACGATGTCCTCGATCGCGGTGGCGCAGCGAATCGCGCGGATCGGACCGTCGAAGGCGGCGAAAAAGCCGTCCCCGGCCGTGTCGAGCTCACGGCCGCGGAACCGATCCAACTGAGCACGAACGAGCGCATGATGGCGTTGGACGAGGTCCGCCCAGGCTCGATCTCCCAGCTCTGCAGCTTTCTCCGTCGAGCCAACGATGTCTGTGAACAGGATGGTTGCGAGCACGGTCTCCGGCTCCGGCGTGCCCCACACGCTCGGACCAAAGGCGATGATCTCGTCCGCGAGCCCCTCGGCTAACCAGAACAACGAGTCAGGACCTCCGATGTCCACGCGGCGTGCATTCGGGATGCGGTCGCCGATGTAGACGGCCTCGCCGCGAGCCAAGTGACTGCTCAAGACGAGTGTCGGAAGGCGGATCGAAGGCAGCACGTCCCGCACGTCGATCGCCACAGCCATGCGCGCGATCACGACCGCGGCGCCGGGGCTCGCGCCCAGC
Organism: Actinomycetota bacterium; assembly: GCA_046735315.1. GTDB lineage: Bacteria > Actinomycetota > Thermoleophilia > Gaiellales > Gaiellaceae > 3-1-20CM-4-69-9. The sequence continues at coordinate 1,708 of JBKPTB010000027.1, read as the reverse complement.
CGCATCACTCGTGCCCACCATTCCTGCATCTCCGGGTCGTCGGCGATGGAGGGGGCGACTTGGCGAAGGTCGTCGGCCGCAAAGCCGCGAGTGCCCCAACGCGTCCGGATCTGCTCGAGCCAGCGCTCGAACTCGTCCTCGGAGAAGGGGGCCCACGGGTAATCCGGCGACCGGACTCCCCTTGCGACGGCGTTATACACGGCGAGCCCGGCGACACGCTCCGGATACGTCGCCGCGTACACCATCGCCATCGACGCGGCCTCGAAGGTGGCGAGAACCACCGCGCGCGACGATTGGACGGCGTCCATCACCGCGCGCAGGTCGTCCATACGTGCCTCCAAGGTCGGCACTTCTCGAACTCGGTCGGATTATCCGGTGCCGCGCCGGTCGAAGCGGATCACACGGCCCACGGAGCCAAGCCGCTCGAACAACGCCTCGCAGCGTGGATTCTCAGCTTCCACTTCGAGGTTGCCCGCGAACCCGTGCACGAAGACGATGTCGATCGGCCCACCTCCCCCTACCTCCTGGTAGGCGATCGAGACGTCGCCGCTCCTCGCATACTGCGTGCTTGGTCGCACCAGAACAGTCTTGCGCGTCGATTGACGCCGTGCGAGCAATGCCGCCCGCCGCGGCCGGGCCCGACGGACCAACGTGTGGGTGGGGCTTCTTGAGTTCCTTGGGCGCGGGCCCGACAATCGCTTCATGCAGTTGGTGCGACGGCGTGTTCTCGCGATCGCGTTCTCGCTCGCCCTGCTCGCCCTGGTCTCCTCCGGCGGGCGGAGCGGTGCAGCGACCGACCCGACAGCGAACGTCGTCGTGATCACGAGCGGGTTTGTGCCGGAAGAGGTGGTGCCCGGCAGCGGGGACTACGGTTACGCGGATTACGGGCTGGTGTTGCGGAATCGGTCGTTGACCAGGGACGCGATCGACGTCACGGTCGAGGCGGAGGCAGTCGACGGTCGTGGCCGGTCGCTCACAGACGATTATGCGGTTGTCACCCTGATACCCGCCGGGGCAGACTTCGTCATCAGCGGCGCGCTGATCTGGAGAGGCTCGCTTGAGATCGCAGGCATCGAGACCGAGGTACACGTCCGACAAACCGAGCCACGACCTCGAAGACTGCCGCCAGTCGAGCATGCATCGGTGACGAGTTCCGGAGGCATCATCGGGTCGTTCATCAACCCGTACAAGAAGCGGCTGCCTGAAGGCGCTACGGTCTACGGTCTCCTTCTCGACAGCCGGGGGCGAATCGTGGCGGCCGGCTACGATCCCACTGACGCAGTCACGCGTCCCGGCGCGACGATGGCGTTCGACATTCTCGGGACCTCGACGACGGCGCAGCTCGACGCCGTCACCTCCGCGAAGGTCTCAGTCGACCCGTGCGGATACCTTGCCTTCACGCGCGTCTGCCCTGTCCCGGGCGCTCAGAGCTGACGCGGCTCAGCCGCAGGGAATCACAGCGGTGATACGCGTACCCCGGCCGAGCGGGCTGTCAACGCGCAGTCGGCCGCCGAGTGCCTCGACGCGATCGGCAAGGCCGACCAGCCCGGACCCGCTCTTGGGTTTTGCGCCTCCGACGCCATCGTCGCTGACGACGACGGTCGCGATGCCATCCGATCGCTCCACGGCGACGCTTGCCTGTGTCGCTTGCGCGTACTTCGCGACGTTCGTGATCGCCTCCGCGACGAGGTAGTAGATGGCCGCCTCG
>JBKPTB010000026.1:0-11277 GCA_046735315.1 Actinomycetota bacterium | reverse complement strand
GAAGAGGAGCTCGTGGAGATCGACCGGTATGCAACCGAGGCGGACATCAACATCTGGGCCGCTTCGAGCGAAACCTGATCTCACACAACCCGCAGCCGAAATCGTTTCAATCGGCGTGGAGAGCGCGGTCGAGCTTCGCCGGGGCGAGAGCCTCGCGCTTCTCGCTGCGCTCAGCACGGTCGTCCTGTGGGCATCGGCCTTCGTCGGCATCCGGGCCGCCGGGCGGCGAAGGGGTTGAGCCGGATCTCGTTGCCCTGCCGGTCGGACTACGTTTCTACGTTTCGGGTGGATGAGTGTGGGAGCTCGATGTCGTTGTCGTGTCCGCGCCGGACTACGTTTTTGGGCGCTGACGATTTGCCTTTGATCCCAACTGCTTCAGGATCGAGATTGCCCTACGGGCAGTCGAGGTCGAGAGAGGGGAGAGCGATGCGACGTTCGTTTGTGTTGGTGGCGGCGCTTGCCGCTGCGGCGGCGCTGGCGGCGGGGTTTGCCTCGCCGGCTGGTGCCTACGGCGGCGGTGCCAGCCACGATACGTGGCAGATCGGCATTTTCGGGCAACTGCAACAACCCGGCGTCGTCGTTCTGCCAGAACCCGGAGACGGGCAGCCCTGAGCTTGGCGGCTTCTGGGGCTGGGTCGAGTTTGACCGCTTCGCCGATGGGACGATCACAGGCGATGAGCAGGTGACGGGCTGCGAGCACGGGATCGGGGGTGCCGGCTCCTTTGGCGCGGAGCATGCGGACGTGGACATCACGAGCGCCCATCTCGTGACGGCGGGGCCGGACGATCCGAACTTTGAGACGCCGGGCGCGCAGGTCTTTTACATCGACAGCAACGTGGTCAACGGCGAGCCGAACGTTCCCGATTTTCTCGGCGACTCTGGCATCCCAGCCGAGGCCGGGCACTACTCGTTCCACCCGGAGGCGGGTGTCGCCTTCGAGCTCCAGGTCGCGTTCCGACCCGCGAAGTAGCTGTTGTTCGATTCGCTCTCCCTGGGTTGCGCTCGGCAGCCCACGGAGAGCGTCGGAATCCTTGTCGCCTTTCCGCCAAAACGCGACAGCGATCCACTCGGTCGCGCTTCCAGGAAAGGGGCGACGGCAGTCGATCGTCGGTGGAGGGGAATGTTCCTCGGCTCTACGCCGGCGCCATCGCGCGCGCAGAGCGTTCCGGCGAGTCGCTCGAGCGGATGCAGCACCGGCAGGCCTGGGCGTGGAGGGAGCCGGGCTACGTTTCAACGCTTCGCGGCGATATGGCTGCGGAGACGGGCTACGTTTTGACGTTTCGCGGCGATTGCGTTCGCGGGTCGGATCGCGACTTGGCTGACGTTGCGGTTCCTGGGAATGCTCACACGAGGCCGAGTAGTTCCTCGAGCCTGCTGCGGACGTCATGCTTGGATATGCAGGCCACGGCACCCGCCGCGACGGCGTCGGCCGCGCGCTGCGGCTCTACCGAGCCGGTGACGGCCACGATGGTCGGCTTCGGCGAGGCTCGGCTGATCTCCCTGATCGCCTCGAACCCGTCGACGAGCGGCATGTCCAGATCCACAAGAACCAGGTCTGGGGCATGCTCCTTTGCGACAGCGATCGCCTCGGCACCGTCCAGCGCGCACGCGACCGGCTCGAGGCCCAGTTGCGGCAGGAGCACAAGCATCGCCTCAACAAACAATGGATCGTCGTCCACGACCACGACCCGAGCGTCCTGCTCGAACGCCATCGACATCCCCTCTCGCTCTCGGTGCGCGACGCCAGCGTCCCTATATGTGCGTCCGCGTCAGGCTGACCGCAAGCTGGCAGAGGGCGCGAAGGGCGGATCATAGCTCGTCAACCCCACGAAGTTCAGGGCGACTCCGCTCTCCCGCAGAAGCCCTCGGCCCGACGGCGTCGTTAGGGCGGTCGTACTTTCGTGCCCGCGATTTGACATCGACAGTCGGAGCTCTTACGGTCGGGCGAGCAAGGAGGTCACGACATGCGCGGTGACGCGCGACGACGACCATCCTGCGGCAGCTTGGATCGCAATCGGATCTCGGGGCGCCGGCTTCGCCTGACGTCGTGCTCCCGATGCGCGAGCTGATGGGGGCGTTGGAGGATTCGGCTCCGGTCCGGGTGGTGATCGCCGACGACGACGGCGTGTTCCTCGAGTCGCTGCGCGCGCTGATCGAGGCGCAGCCGGAGCTGCAGATCGTCGGTACGGCACGAGACGGGTTGGAGGCGATCGAGCTGACCGCGGCGCTCGAGCCAGACGCGGTCGTCATCGACCCCCACATGCCGCGACTCGATGGAGTCACCGCGATCGCGCGGCTGCGGCGCGACCACCCAAACATCTGCCTGATCGCCCTCACGGGTGACTCCGCTCCGGCCCTCCACCACGCCGCAGACGAGGCAGGAGCAGACGGCGTTTTCGTCAAGGGCGAGTTCCTCGAAAAGCTGCTCACGCGCCTCGCCCGCGTCGCGGAAAGCCGTCAGCTGTGACGTCAGAGGAGGAGACGCGGCCGATCGAGCGCGACAACTCGCCCATCGCGCGCTATCGACGCCTCTGCAAACCCCGACGCTCGGTTTCTGGTATCGCGCACGCGTGAAACGGGAAAAGCCCTCGCTCGCTGCTGCGAGCGCTTTGACCGGCGTGCAGCCGCTCTCGGGCTTTCGTGATCGCGCCGAGGCTGTCGGAAGCGCACCACTGGTCGACGAATTCGACAGAGGCCGCAGCATCGCGACCGGCCTCCCAAGCGCGCAGGAGCAAATCGACCGTCATCCGCTCGGCCTCTCGGTTGTAGGAGCCAAGCAATGAAAGCTCGACTTCGTCCTCGCTCACCCGCTTTGTGACGATGTCGAGCCGCGATTCCAAGAACTCAAGTAGCTCGGGGACGAGGTGTGGGTTGCTGAGTCGTAGCCGCATGGCCGCATTTCGAGGAGAGGAGCAAAGCCCTGCTGCGGCCGGCGAGGGCTCGGCTATACCTCAGGTCCTACATTCGAAGCATGGATGCGTTTAGCGGAACGGGAAACCCTCGCCTGGGGGAGGAGTAAGAGTTCGTCGGCTTCTCGAAGACGATTCGATCCCGTGCGGCTTGTCGACCTTTGTTGGAAGTGCGACAGCGACCTTGGCTCCCGGCACAGCGCCTGCTTGAGTGAGTCGGGACCGGCGAGCGGTCGCTGTTACAGGCCGAGCACGCCGACCTGCTTACCCCTTCGGGGTGTTGACGAGCGCCCGGAGGGAGTGTGATGTCAGGAGAGCGCCCGGGTCGGGGAGTCGCCGCTTTCCCGTCTTTGGGTTGTCTGCAAATCGCCGCCATGTGAGAGCGTCCCTTCTCGCGGAGGGCCGCTCTCCGACGCGTTCACTGCCGAAGGCGCACAGTCCTCGCCGTCCTCTCGCTCGTCCCGGTCTCGGCCGCGATCGTCGCGGCGGTGGGGCTTTTGCGCTGGGCGCCTCGAGCTCCTCTTGACGCTGGCCGATACTGGACGAAACTGTGGGGAGGTCATATTCCGAGGACGACTTTCCAAGGGGGTTCAGAAGATGAGCAAGCTGCTCGCGACTGCTGTCGCGCTGGCGGGGGTCGGCGGGGTCTTCGCCGTCGGGACGGGCGGAGCTGCCAACGATCATGCCGCCGCCGCGGTTTGTCCTGCGGCCGTGGTCGGGTTCGCCCATTGTCACGCGCTCGTCACTGTTGACGCGCACGGGAATCCGTCTGCCTCGGCAGCGCCTACGGGCCTGACGCCGGCGACGATCAAGTCGGTGTATGGCTTCGCGACAGGCGGTACGGCCGGGGCCGCGAAGACGATCGCGATCGTCGACGCCTACGATGATCCGACCGCAGAAGCGGATCTTGGGGTGTTTTCGAGTCAGTACGGGCTGCCCGCCTGCACGACGGCGAACGGCTGCTTCGCGAAGGTCGACCAGACCGGGGGGACGAGCTACCCGCGTAAGGACGCGGGCTGGGCTCTTGAGATCTCGCTCGACATCCAGTGGGCCCACGCGATCGCGCCGGGCGCGAAGATCCTGCTGGTGGAAGCTTCCTCGAACAGCTTTGCGAACCTACTCGCAGCTGAGGACCACGCGAAGACACATGCGGATTACGTCTCGAACAGCTGGGGCGCGTCCGAGTTCAGCGGCGAGTCCTCCTACGATTCGCATTTCGTTCAGAGCGGCGTCGGCTTCTTCGTCTCCTCGGGAGATGCGGGGCTTCCTGCCGAGTATCCATCTGCGTCCCCGAATGTGATCTCGGTCGGGGGGACGACGCTGCATTTCAGTGGGGGTGATTTCACGTCGGAGACCGGCTGGTCGAGCGGGGGTGGCGGTTGCTCGTCCTACGAGAGCGCGACCTCGGCGCAGTCGGCGTTCAGCGGCTACGGCCAGGTTGGTTGCGCCGGCAAGCGCGCCACGCCCGACGTCTCGCTCGACGCGGATCCGGTCTCGGGCGTGTCGGTCTACGACAGCACCCGCTACCAGGGCCAGCAGGGCTGGTTCACGATCGGCGGAACGAGTGCCTCCTCGCCGATGTGGGCGGGCCGCGCCGCCGTCGCGGGCGCGGTCGTCAACGCCGCCTACGTCTACGGGAACAACATCACCTACCGCGACATCACCGCCGGCAACAACGGTGCCCCCTGCCTGGTCGGCTTCGACCTGTGCAGCGGCCGCGGCAGCTGGACGGGCTAACGACGCACGGAGAGCGCGCGAGGGGACAAAGGTTCCTTCGCGCGCTCCCGGTGTTGGATCAGACGTAACATTGAATCCTTGGCCGACACCGGCACGGCAGCGACGTCCGGTGCGACCCATCGCCGCGAGCCATTGAAACCTTCTCCGTCAGCGGGCACGGTCACTGCGAGTCTTGTCGCGGTTCGGCCAAAAGGGCGACACTCACCTCGGAGCTGATCACTCTCGACCTCGAGCGCGTCGACGGATAGCACACCTGACGCGCGGCGGCCCAGTCGCCTCGCATGAGAGCAGGGCGCACAGCCCAACCACAGCCCAACAGCTGTGCGCCCTGCCAAAGGTCAGGCCGAGACGACGACGCTAACGGTGCGTGCCTGCGGGCCCTTGGGGTCATCCTCAACTTCGTACTCCACTTTCGCCCCTTCGGCGAGACTCTTGTATCCCTCGCCGCTGATCGCGCTGTGGTGGACGAAGACGTCCTTGCCCCCGTCGTCCTGCGTGATGAAGCCGTAGCCCTTGTCGTTGCCGAATCACTTCACGGTTCCGGTTGCCATATCTACACCTCCCTTGACTGCGTCACGAACGTGCAGCGAAAGGCGCAAGCCGAAACCGGTACTCGCTCTAACACGTGTGCTCACGGACACAGTACCGCCGAAAAGGCCTACTCGCTGCGAGGTCACGGTGTGATCCGTCCTGGCGCGCGAACGGGCGCCTACACCGGCTCGATGCCGCGCGCCTTCCCCTGCCGGGCCGGGGCTGGCGCTGGGTTGTCGCAGATGAGCCGAGAGGCGACACGGGTGAAGCCCGCTCCAGGTTCATTCCCGTCTCCTGTGTTAGAACGAGTACGTTCGCGTCGTGCCCGAAGATCTCCGGCTCGCCAGGGTGCTCGAGACCGTTCTGTACTACGCATCCGATCAGCAATACGAGATGGAGCGGTTCTACGAGGACGTGCTCGGTCTCGAGTCGCTCGGCCTCGGACGATGGAGCCTCGCGTTCCGGCTCGGGCAGGGTGTCGTGTTGCTGTTCGACCGAGAACGATCCTCGACGCAGGACGAGCCGCCGCCGCACGGCGCCTCCGGATCGATCCACGCAGCATTCCTCGCAGCGCCCGACGAGTACGACGCGTGGAAGCAGCGCTTGACCGATCGAGGCGTCACGCTGATTGACGAGATCGCCTGGGATAGGGGCGTACGCTCCTGCTACTTCAACGATCCCGCCGGCAACCTGCTCGAGATCGCAGAGCGCGATCTCTGGCCCGGCTAGGAGGTTCAGGTCCTCCAGAAACAGCAGCTCGGCCGCGCGCTGGCCCGAAGTCTCCTGTCGTACTTCTGCCAAAACGCGACACTCCTAAGCTGGCGGTCCGCACGGCGAAGGCGCTCAGGCGCGTGGAGGTCCACAGCGACCTGCCGAGGCCTTCGAGGGCGCCGGTGCAATCAGCGAGTGGCGAATCGAGCTTCCGGTCGCCTCTCATCAGTTCGACCACGACACGATCAGCGACGTGATCCTCCGCGTGCTCTACACCGCGCGCGCAAGCGGGACCATCCTCGCATTTGCCGCGTTCAGGAGGACACCTTCGAGCAGCTCCTCAGCGTGCGGCCGGCCCTCACCGCCGCCGTCGAACCACCCGTCGTGTCGTTCGTGGTCTCCGCGTTCGAGTCGCTCACTGATTTCGGTTGCTGCGAACGCAAACGTTGCACCTACACGAACCTCCTGTCGCGGGCCGAGCAACCGAAGCTGTAATTCCGCGCCGATTCGTTTGAGTGCGCGCGTCACAAGGACGCCGCCGACGGCACCAGCGGCTACGCCGGGCGGGCCGCCAAGAAGCCCGAGCGCACCTCCCACGGCAGCACCAGCGATTTCGCTGCCGCCCTCGATCAATTCAGTGACTCGATTTTCGGGTTCCCGTGCGTCCCCCAGATGCTCGAGCCCCCTCTCTACTGTTAGTGCGCATGTTCGCGGGTTAGGCTCTTGTCGTGACGGTCTGCTCGAACTGTGGCGCCGAGAACCGGGCCGACGCGAAATTCTGCGGCGAGTGTGGCGCGGGGTTGGCGGCGCTCTGCCCCGCCTGCAGCACTCCGAATGAGCCGGGGCGGAAGTTCTGCTATGAGTGCGGCGCGTCGCTCGGAGGTTTGCCGGGATCGGCCGCGGCGGTGCCGGCGCAGCCGCGCGAGACGCCGTCGGCTGAGCGTCGTTTGGTGTCGGTGTTGTTCGCGGATCTGGTCGGCTTCACGACGTTGTCGGAGTCGCGGGACGCGGAGGAGGTTCGCGATCTGCTCTCGCGTTACTTCGACACGTGCCGACGGCTGATCGAGCGCTACGGCGGAACGGTGGAGAAGTTCATCGGTGATGCCGTGATGGCGGTGTGGGGCGCTCCCATCGCAAAGGAGGACGACGCCGAGCGGGCGGTGCGGGGCGCCCTCGACCTCGTGCAGGCGGTGGCCGAGCTGGGACAAGAGGTAGGCGCTCCAGACCTTCGTGCACGGGCGGGCGTGCTGACGGGTGAGGCGGCGGTCACCCCCCGCCGTCTTGAGGAGGGCATGGTTGCCGGCGATCTGGTCAACACGGCCGCGCGCGTGCAGTCGGTTGCAGGGCCCGGAACTGTGCTCGTGGGCGAGTCGACGAAGCGAGCAAGCGAGGCGGCAATCGCCTACGAGGAGGCGGGTCTGCATGAGCTCAAGGGCAAGGCCGAGCCCCTCCCGCTCTTCCGGGCGATGCGGGTGACCGCGGGGCGGGGAGGCGCGCTCAAGTCCCTCGGCCTGGAAGCGCCGTTCGTCGGCCGCGACCGCGAGCTGCGCCTGGTGAAGGAGCTCTTCCACTCCTCGGCAGAGGAGAGGAAGGCGCAGCTCGTCTCGGTCACCGGCATCGCGGGCATCGGCAAGTCCCGGCTCTCCTGGGAGTTCGAGAAGTACATCGACGGGCTGGCCGAGGACATCCGTTGGCACCGCGGCCGCTGCCTGTCCTACGGCGAGGGCGTGGCCTACTGGGCGCTGGCGGAGATGGTGAGGATGCGCTGCGGCATCCTCGAGGACGAGGAGCCTTCCTCGGCGCTTGTGAAGCTGCGGGCGATGATCGAGCTGCACATCCCTGACCTGGAGGAGCGGCGCTGGGTCGAGCCGCGTCTCGCCCACCTGCTCGGGCTCGAGGAGGGCGCTCCCGGCGATCAAGAGAATCTTTTCTCTGCCTGGCGGATCCTCTTCGAGCGGCTTGCAGAGCGAGCGCCGACGATCCTCGTTTTCGAAGACATGCAGTGGGCGGACTCCGGCCTGCTCGACTTCCTCGAGTACCTGCTCGAATGGTCGCGCAGTCACCCCCTGTTCGTCCTCGTTCTGACCCGCCCCGAGTTGGTGGACAGGCGTCCTTCGTGGGGAGCTGGCAAGCGCAGCTTCGCCTCGCTCTACCTCGAGCCTCTCACACCCCAGGTGATGAGCGAGCTCCTGACTGGGCTCGTACCCGGTCTGCCGCAGGAGTTGTGCGAAGACATCCTCATACGTGCCGAAGGCGTGCCGTTGTACGCGGTCGAGACGGTGCGCATGCTGCTCGACCGCGGCTTGCTCGTGGAGGAGGGAAACATCTATCAGCTCACCGGACCCGTCGGGACGCTCGAGGTGCCGGAGACCTTGCACGCACTGATCGCGGCCCGCCTCGACAGTCTGACCGAGGAGGAGCGCCGGCTCGTCCAGAACGGGGCCGTGCTCGGCAAGACCTTCACGAAGCACGGGCTGGAGGCGTTGACCGGTCTGCCCGGCGAAGAGGTCGACCCACTGCTCGCCGGGCTTTTACGCAAGGAGATCCTCTCCATCCAGGCCGATCCGAGTTCACCCGAGCGCGGCCAGTACTCGTTCCTCCAGGACATCGTCAAGCACGTCGCCTACGAAACGATTTCCAAGCGCGAGCGCAAGACGAAGCACCTGGCGGCCGCGCAGTTCCTGTCGTCGGCCTGGAGCGCTGAGGAGGACGAGATCGTCGAGGTCGTCGCCGCCCACTACCTCGACGCCTACCACGCCAGCCCCGACGACCCGGACGCCGAAGAGATCCGCTCAACGGCCCGCCAGATGCTCGTCCGCGCGGCGGAGCGCGCCGCCTCCCTCGGGGCGAACACGGAGGCCCAGCACGCCTACGAGCGTGCGATCGAGCTGACCGACGACTCACTCATCGAGGCGGAGCTGCACGAGCAAGCCGGGATGATGGCGAGAATCGGGGCCCGGTCGGACGATGCAGTCGCGCACTACGAGCGAGCGATCGAGCTCTTCGAGACGGCGCGCGCCACCCATCCCGCCGCCAGGGTCTCTGCGAGGCTCGCCGAGATCCTCTGGCATGACCGAGGACGCATCGAGCAGGGCCTCGAGAACATGGAGCGAGCCTTCGACGTGCTTTCGCAGGAGGAGCCCGACGAGGACCTCGCGTCGCTTGCAGGGCAACTCGGGCGCTTCCTGTTCTTCGCAGGCCAGAGCGACCTCGCACTGCAACGTATCGAGACGGCACTGGAAATCGCGGAGGCCCTCGGCGTGCCCGAAATCTTCTCGGACGCCCTGAACACGAAGGCGATCATCTTCGCCGGGCGCGGACGGAGGCTTGAGGCGCTCGCGCTCCTGCCCTATGCACTCCAGGTCGCGCTCGACAACGACAAGCCCTCGGCCGCGCTCCGCGCGCACTTCAACCTCGCCGACACACTCTGTCACGTCGATAGGTATGAGGAGGCCGCCAACGCTGTCCGTGAGGGACTTGCGCTTGCGCGGCGCGTCGGCAACCGGCAGCAGGAGTGGGCGTTCCTCGGGCAGGTATACCCGCATTTCGCCCTGGGCGCCTGGGAGGAGCTCGAGTCGATGGTCGCAGAGATCCCCGAGGAGCACTGGTCGGAGGTACGGCCATCGTGGCCGGGCATTCTCTTCGGCGCAACGGTCAACGCCTTCCGAGGGAGACTGGATGACGCCGAGGCCCTCATCCGCCGTTGTGACGAGATGGAGTCGTCGGCCGACCACCAAGAGCGCGCGGCCTTCTACCTGGGTCGAGCAGACTTGCTCCTCATGGCGGGAGATCCAGCCCAGGCGCTCGAGGCGGCCGAGCTGGCATTCGCCGAACACGAGTCGATGGGGATCACGCAGGAGTACTCCAAGCAATCCTTCGTCACGGCGGTGGAGGCCGCACTCGCCCTGGGCGACCTAGACAAGGCCAAGGAGTTGCTGGCCGTCGTCGAGGCGATCCCGGCCGGGAGCTCACCCCAGTTCCTGCAGGCTCAGAGCTCGCGCTTCCGCGCGCGGGTCGCGGCACGGCAGGGTGATGCCGACGAAGCGGAGCGCCGCTTCAAGCGGGCGGCCGGACTCTTCCGCGAGCTGGCGTTGCTCTTCTACCTCGGAGTGACGCAGCTCGAGCATGGCGAGTGGCTCGCCCAGCAGGTCCGTGCGACCGAGGCAGAGCCGCTGCTGGCCGAATCCCGTGAGATCTTCGAGCGGCTGGGAGCGAAGCCGTGGCTCGAGCGCATGGAGGCTGGCGGTGCTCCACGACCAGCTCAGGCACGGGCCTAACGCTGCTGCTGCCTTTCCACATGTTTCCGCCCCACTCATTTCGTTACAACCTCTGACATGGAGCAAAAGGTCAAGGGGTGACGCTCCGGTGTTGGGTTGTCCTCTCGGCCTGGAGCAGCGGAGCGTCCGGGGCAGCGACGGTGGATCAGACTGACATTCGCGGGTCGGGACCGCATGACTGGGAACCGTCGGGAGCTGCCTCGGTCTAAGGTCGCGGGTCACCGGCCGGGGCTGGTGCCGCATAGAGGCTGCGAGGGTTCTCCGTGTGGTTGGACGCATCCGCTGCTCGAGACCGAGAGGCTGGTTTCGTTTCAGGTCGTGCGTAGAGGCTGGTCGGTCGCGATTGCCCAGACGAAACCGGCGAGCTCGCGGGCGCAGGCGACGACAATCTTCTGGTGGGGCTTGCCGCGCGCCGCCATCCGCTGCCAGCGCTGGAAGAGGCGCTGCTGGCAGCGCCAGGAGCGCTCGACGTCGAGGGCGTCTTGGCCGCGGTGGCGGCGGGCGAGTTCGTAGCCGACCTTCGGCCGTCGGCGGGCGTGCCAGGCGGACTCGACGAGCAGGCGACGCACGTGGCTGTTGCCGACCTTCGTGATCGAGCCCTGCCGCCGTCGCTCGCCCGAGGAGTGCTCGGAGGGCACCAACCCGACGAAGGCCATGAACTCCTCGGCGGTGTGGAAGGCCATCAGCAAACAGACCACGCGCGAGCTTCAACGGCTCGCCGAGAGGCGGCGCAAAGCGGAGGCAACGGCGGAAGCCGCGCGCGAAGACTTCCTACGCGCGGTCGAGAAGGCCCGGACTGACGGAGCCACGTTCGACGAGATTGGCGACGCGCTGGGCGTCAGCAAACAGCGCATTCATCAACTCTTGCGGTGACTGCGCGCGGAGCGCGGGCCAACTACGCATCGTCAAACCCATCACGTAGCGATTTCCACTGTGGCTGACGAGCCCTGGCTGGCCCATGTGTACATCGTGCGATTGCCGTGGCACGAGCATTGCCCAGGCGATCTGGCCGTTGTCTTTCAGAGCGACGCGCACATGGAATGGGGGGTGCGCGAATCTGACGACGCACGACCAAAACGCGAGGTGCGCTGGGCGAACGAACCCTGGAAGCC
>JBKPTB010000025.1:0-13478 GCA_046735315.1 Actinomycetota bacterium | reverse complement strand
CCCAAAACGGGCGGCGCCGCTGTTCCAGACCGATGCCCAGCCCCTTCCCCCCGTTCGGCGGTACTAGTGAGAGACCAGCTGGGCCTATCGTCGGTCGGTGACCAGCGAGGCCCCGAAGCAGCGGCGATTCCTGACGCTGCGTTTTTTTACGCTCGTCGTGGCGCTTGTATCGCTGCTGACCTTTACGGCAGCAATCGCGACCAAGAGCAGGAAGGATGGCCAACTTCCGATCGCGCGCGGCGTTGTGGACGGCTCGTTCCATCCGATCGCCGGGAAGTTCGTTGCTGACAAGACGATACTCAGCGATTGCGGCAGTACGGATCAGCGCTGCCTAGAGCAAGGTTTTGGGAACTTGGCGTTTAGCAAAGGACCAAAAAGCGCGCTGAGATTATTCAACCAACGTAGGGCAGTCGACAAGACGATTGCGACCGACTGCCACAGGATCGCGCACATCATCGGCTCGGCATCACTCGCCTACTTCAAGGGCAACATCGCCGAGGCGTATTCGCACGGCTCTGCCAGCTGCACCTCGGGCTATTACCACGGAATTTTGGAGCGAGCCTTCATTAACGTGTATTCCACACGCGGGCTGATCAAGACCGCGCGTTCACTTTGCCGCGGTGCAGAAATACGCCGCAGAGGCTTTCTCGACTATCAGTGCGCCCACGGCCTCGGCCACGGCCTGATGATCCAGACCGGATACGACCTCCCGACCGCCCTGGCGGTCTGTAGAGGTCTAGAGACCAGGTGGGATGAGATCTCATGCGCTGGAGGCGTCTTCATGGAAAACGGGAGCAGCGTGTACGGACTGCGCTCGGAGTGGCTAAAGGACGATGATCCCATCTATCCCTGCCCTCGCATCAAGCTTCGCAACAGGGCCTCGTGCTACCTCCGTGTCACCACGCAGGTTCTGCGCACGAACCATTACAACTTCGCGAAAACAGTCACGACATGTCGATCACTCGAACCCCGATGGCGGTTGTACTGCTTCCGCTCGTACGGGCGCGACGCGGAGAACCTCATGGGCGGGAACGTGGAACGAACCCTTCGGCTTTGTGCACTTGCTCATTCTGCGGAAGGGCAATGCCTCTACGGGGCCGCTCGGACGCTAGCGGATCGAGACGGAAACACTGACCAGGCCACAGTGTTCTGCCGGCATGCGTCCCCGTCGCTACGGAGTAGCTGCTTCGCAGGGCTAGGGGTCGTCGTTGGCCTGTTGGAACCGACCCGTGCCGCACGAGTAAGCGCCTGCAAGACATTGGCCGAAATGTCCGCCCAGGCCTGCTGGAGGGCGGCACAGTTGGAGATCGATCCAGACGGCCGAGGCGCTTGGGGCTAACTCTTCGCAGGGAGACGCCACAGGCAGGGCTTGTACATGGCGCTCGCGAACTAGCGATTGGTCGGGCCGAGGCTAGCCCTGCGGCCTAGGAAAGCTCACATGAGGAACTCTTAGATCTAGGACGACAACCCGTTTTTCACCACCGAAAGGGAGTCCCATGTTCTACGTGGTTCTTATCGTTATCGCAGCAGTCGTCGCCGCCGCCCTCTTCTTCGTCCGCGGCCGCCGCAGCGCCTAGTCACTCAAGAGAGACGCTCGCCCCGACCGGGCTCAATGCCGGTAGCGCTGCAGCATGTCAGTCGCCAGCTTGAAGAACCAGGCGCCGGACAGGAATGTGTAGAACAGCACCGGCAACAGCACTGCGAAAATCGCGGCCATCGCAAAGGCATATCCCCGGACCCAGAGAGTGCCGACAAGCAATGGCGTAACAGGCCCGAGTAGCAGTGCCGCCCCCACGTGCAGGAGCGCTCGAGTGAAATTCTCGGGAGCTTTGTCTGGGAAGCGGATGACGAACCAGAACGCCAGCAAGGCTGACCCCACTCCGAGCGACAGAAGGAAGTTATGGAAGCTCATCTGGCGGTCACTCTCCTAAACGGGCACGGCAGCCAGGCGGATTCGCCCCGGCTGATCGATTGCGTAGACCATCGGGCGCCTCTCGAGGTTCTCACTCCCCCAAAAAGGGGAGTTCTACGCACCTCCGTGAGCCAAAGGCCCTGTTGGGTCCAGACTGTCGGCCCTGGATGGTCGGGCGCCCTCCCGGCAACATCGAAGCCATGACGGTGGCGACCGAGGGGCTAGGCGTGGCGCGGGAGATGTCGCAGCTGCCACGCATCCCCTGGTGGCGCCGCCTCGCGGGCGCGTTGCGTCCCTTCTTGGAGGTGTTCTTCTGCATTCTCCTGCCGCTGTTCGGCCCAGCGGTGATCGTCGCGTACCTCATTGGCGCTTACAGACCACATCCCTTCACCAGTTACGGCATCTACATGCCGGACGGAGGGTTCCTTTACGACCTCCACGTTATGTGGCAGGCCGGACACGACGTGGTGACCGGTATCTCACCGTATCCGTTCGTCTACCCCGCGCCGGCAGCCTTGTTGATGGCACCGTTCGGTGCTCTCCCCTGGAGTGTTGCGGTCGTCGCATTCACACTCGTGTTGATTGTCTCGCTCGTATTGGCTCTGCGTTTGCTCGGAGTCCGCGATTGGCGGTGCTATGCGCTTACATTCGCGTCGCTCCCGATGACCAGCTCGATTGTCATCGGGACGCTCAGCCCACTACTCGCGCTCGGCGCTGCCGCCGCATGGCGCTACCGCGACAAGCGTTGGGTCGTCGCCGCGGCAATCGTGGGCGTGGTCGTGACAAAGATCTTTCTCTGGCCGCTGGCCATTTGGCTCCTGGCGACGCGACGGTTCAAGTCGGGGGTGACAACGATCGTTCTAGGAATCGGCGTTCTCTTCGGTTCCTGGGCCGTCTTGGGATTCGAAGGCCTCCGAGAGTATCCCCACCGTCTGAGCACGACCGCCGGGCTCGAGCAAGACAAGAGCTATTCGCCATTGGCTGTCTTCCACGTCTTGGGCCTGCCCACCGACTCGGCTCGGCTTCTCGTACTTGTCATCACAGTCGCTGGGCTCGCTGCCATCGTCGCGCTTGCACGCGGTAAGGACGGTGACAGAAGAAGCTTCGTCGCGGCTATCGGACTAGCGCTATTGGCGTCACCCATCGTTTGGATTCACTATCTCGTTCTGCTCGCCGTACCGATATCGCTGTACAGGCCACGCCTTAGTGCCGCGTGGCTTGTGCCTCTTTGTTATTGGCTCTTGCCGGGACAGGAGAACCAGGGTTCCGTTCGCAACATCGTCGTAATGGCGGCCCTCACGACAGCCGCGGCCGCGCTTGCGATCAGAGAGCCCCGGGATCGGACGTCTGTTCCAGCGCTGAGTTCTCCCTAGGTCCGGGCCGGTCCGACCTTTCGGCCGGTGGCGGGAAGCAGCCACTGGTCTTGGATGAATTCAGGATGGTCGAACACGTCCAGCCAATCGTGGACCGAGTGGGTGAGGTCCAGTCGCATCCTGCCGAGGCCGCCAGGAGCCGAGTTCTCGATCGCGTTTTTAGCTGGGCCGCCACCGAGGCCGTGCTCTTCCCGGTTGTCGCGCTCTTCTTCATCGGGATCACCGGAAACCTTCCGCGCGAGCTCTTTCAGGACAGCTGGCTCGCCATTCTCGGGGGACGCGAGATCGTCCAACACGGTCTCCCGTCCCACGACACGCTCGCCATCTGGACGCAGGGTCGCGAGTGGGTCGATCAGCAATGGCTCGCCCAGCTCATCTTCTATGGGCTCTACGCGCTCGGCGGGATCAAGGTCGCACTCGCTGCACACGTGGCAGCCGGCGCCGGGGCATTCACGCTCGCGGTCGTCGTCGCTCGTCGGCGGGGTGCCTCGACACGAGCCGTCTGCTGGATCGCAGTTCCGGCCTACTTCCTCCTGACCTGGGGATCCTGGAACGTGAGGGCGCAGAGCCTCGCGCTCCTGCTGTTCGTCTCGGTGGTCGCACTCCTGATTCGCGACGCTCACAGCCAGTCGCGGCGTGTCTTCTTCGTCTTCCCACTTCTGATCCTCTGGGCCAACATCCACGGGACCGCCCTAACAGGTGCGGTCCTCGTCGCACTCTGGGGAGTGACCTTCGGGATCGAGCGCCGTAAGCGGCCGCTCAGGGAATGGCTGCCACGGGCGGCGGCCCTCGTCGTCACACCTTTGGCCTGCGTGTTCGCCTCGCCCTACGCCGCGAGCCTCCCGGGCTACTACCGGACGATGCTGTTCAACTCCGGTTTCCGCGACTACGTGATCGAGTGGCGCCCTACATCTCCGTCGATACAAACCGCGCCGTTCTTCCTCGTCGCTTTCCTCGCTGTTTGGCTGATCGGGCGCAACAAGAACCGCCTCCTGCCCTTCGAGCAGGTGCTGCTCGCCGTCACGCTGCTCATGGGCCTGCAGACGATCCGGAGCGTCATCTGGTTCACGCTCGCCGCCCTGATGCTCGTCCCGACTGCGCTCGACGAGGTCCTGAGGCCGAACACCCGAGCCATGCGCTTTCAGCTCCTCAACCGCACCCTTGTGCTCGCGAGCGTTGTCGGAGCGCTGGCAGTTCTCGTCGCGGTTGCGGCCAAGCCGGCGTCGTGGTTCGAGCGTAGCTACCCGACCGGAATCCTGACCGCTTTCGACCGCGCGCAGGCGCGGAACCCCCACATGCGGGTCTACGCGAACGAGACGTACGGCAACTGGTTGCTGCTTCGGCGACCGGACCTGCGAGGCCGGCTGGCATTCGACATTCGCTTCGAGTTGCTGACGAAGAAACAGATCAAACGTATGGTGGACGTCCGGCGGCAGGTCGCAGGGTGGCAGCGGGTGGTCGCGCCCTACAGCCTCTTCGTCTTGAAGAGGGACCTGGACGGTCAACTCGCGACTGCACTGCTCAAGCAGCCGGGCGCACGGCTGGAGTACCGCGGCCACAACGTGGTCGTTGTCTGGCGGCCCGCAAATCGCAGCGGCGGCTTCAGATGAAGGTCGAAGCTATGGACCGAATTGCACGACCGAAGCACCGGCTGAACCGGACCTTCAGCCGGTTGTTCAGCCCAAACCTGTGGGTTTCAGTGATGGAAGTCGCGCGCGCAGAAGCGCGCAACGGTGCGATGTGCGAACGCCGCCAGCACGTCGGAAGCTCGACGTCAGCAATTGAAAGGAGGGGGCGAGGGGATCTGGGACATCGGTAGTTCAGGCGGCGGCTTCCAGCCAGCCGTCCAGCGGACGGCAAATGCCGCCGCCGCAAAGGTTCGTTAAAAGCAACCGAAAGGGAGAAATGGTTCTTCAGGCAAAGGCATATCGCCTCTGGGTCGCTCTTCGCGAGCGAGTCGAGCGAGAGGAAGGCCAGGCGATGGTTGAGTACGCGCTGATCCTGGCTCTGATCTCGATCGTCTCGATCCTCGTGCTCGAGGCTCTCGGTCTCGACATCAAGGGCGTCTTCCAGACGGTTGAGACCGCCGTTTCCGGAACGGGCAGCGCGCCCACTCCGTAAACGAGGTCAATTGCGTGAGCGTCTCCCCTTCGCGGGGAGGCGCTCATGCGCAATGGGGAGGGATGAGGAGACCGAATGTCGAGATCTCGCAGGTGGCACGGCTGGCTCGTCACCGCGCACATACGCATCGTGCGCGAAGACGGCCAAGCGATCGTCGAGTACGCGCTCGTGTTGGCGCTGATCGCAATCGTGTCGATTGCCGCGCTGAAGGCGCTGGGCCTCGACATTTCCAACCTCCTCGACGAGACCAGCTCCCAGATGGCATCAGTGACTAACCCCTAATGCGAAAGACGATGATCAAATCTGCCCAGACGAAGTTGAAGGAATCCCGCGGCGTAGCGCTGACGGAACTCGCACTCGTCCTTCCGCTCCTGCTCGTGCTGATTCTCGGAATGGTCGACTTCGGAAAGGCCTTCAACGAGTGGATCGACGAGACGCACCTGGCCAACGAGGGCGCCCGACTTGCAGCCGTCGGCTACCCCGCGATCGCCGGCACGTGCAACGGGGCGACAGCCACGAATCCAAATGATTGCCTGGCAAGGTACATCCAGGAAAGCGCTGACCTCCCGGAGCTGAAGTCAGGCCGCACCGGCAATTCCTATGTCGACTCGCAGGCCGCTGCCCAGGTGTGCATCTCGTATCCGACGAATCCCGTCACGAGCTCACACGGGCAGGTCGGCGACCCAGTCCAGGTGACCGTGCGGACGACGTACCACTGGCTGCACTACCTCGTAAATCAGGTCGACCTGGGTTCCACCCCGATTGAGGGCAAGGCGACCATGCGACTCGAGCGAACGGCGGCAGCCGCCGCTGCAGCGGCGACCACCTGTTATCCGACATGATGGTCCGTCTAAAAACCACAGTTGCTGACGAGCACGGTGCCGTGATGGCGATCGTGGCCGTTTCGCTGCTCGCACTCGTGCTCATGGTCGCGCTCGTCGTGGACGTGGCCAACTGGAAGATTCACAAACGGCACCTCCAGCTGCAGGTGGATGCTGCCGCCCTCGCCGCTGCGGGAGCCTACTCCTACACGACCTGTCCGAGCGCGGCCGTCAAGGCCGCAGCTCACAGGTACGGCGGTCCCGACGCGAGCGGGGCGCTCGCGCTGTACAACGACCAGGTCGGCGGCACCCCCGCATCCAAGATGCATCTGTATGTCAACTCTGCCGGCTATTACGGGGATGCCACATACGGCGACGACACTGATACCCAGGCCTGCAGCGAGCGGTACATAGACATCAAGGCAACCGAGAGCGATCTCCCCTGGTTCTTGGGATTTGGTGGTGTCGTCTCACGGATCAACGCACACGCACGGGTGGGGGTCCTGCAGCAGGGCTCCTCGAACTCCGCGCTCCCGATCGCAGTTCCGAATCCGAAGCCGACGATCGGCGGCGCGATCTTCATCAACGAGGCGAACGGCAGCGTTGTGGGAACCGTGCCGCTACACGACGCTGGGGCGTCTGGCTCTCTTGAGATGTACGGCAGCGATCCTGGGACGTGGGCGAACGTCGCCAACCTTCCTGCGCACACCGGCGTTGTGATTGCGCTCAGCGGCAGACCTACCGCATCCTTCTCGCTGGCCGGAACTCTCGCGAGCATCTGCGGCCAAGCGCTGACGGACTGTTACGACGGCAGCGCCGATCCTCCCACGCAGGGTCTCTCCTACATCCGAGGCTTCGACCCCAACCCAAGCGGCGCGCAGCCGAATCCTCCAAGGCTCCGCACCGTCGAGCTGCTCGCCGGAGCCTGTCCGAGCAGCGCCTACTTCTCGAACAACGCGACCGGCTGCGTCTACGACATCTACGCGAGAATCGACAAGGGCAATCTGCCGAACGCCAACGTCATCTTCAAGGTCAACGGCGCCCAGCTGTTCTCATCCAACGATACCCAGTGCGACACCCTCGACCAGACTGGGGCGGGTACCTGCTGGCACGCACAGCTGACCCTTCCAGCCGCGTCGGGACCGAACAACCTCACCATGACTTGGGAGGAGCAGTCGGGGTGCCTCGACTCGACTGACTGCAGCTCGAAAGCGGCCACCGTCTGTACGAATCGCGGAAACAACAAATGTAAGGGCAACTTCGAGAACGGCGTCCCCGTGCAGCGCGCGTTTAGTGCGGTGGAAGCCACCACCGGCCACAGCTCGGGTCCGATCAAGGTTCTCAGAGTCTTCAAGTGCACAGGTGATCCGACCTGTGCGGCGCCGGACAAGCAATCGTTCCCAGTCGACAGCAACCAAAAATTCGCGGTCTCGATCGGCGTCGCCGGCCTCCTGCGCAATGCCACAAGCGTCAACGAGCCACTCGTAGTGCTGCGCGTGAAGTCGCAGACCGGCCAGTCCCTGGATTGCGACAACCTCTACACGAATCTCAAGACCGAAATGTGGAAGGGATGTCGCCCGCTCTACGAACCGAATACGGGTTCGCCGGACTGCTCGATCACGGGAACGCAGACGTTGTGGGCGATGCAGCAGCCGTGGCACTGCGTCGCGGTGAGCACCGGCCGTCAGCCCAACGATATCTCGGGGGGACTCAACGCCCGGCTCTACAACGGGGACGATCAGCCTCGCGCATGCGCCCCCGACGGCACGAATGGTCACAACAACTGGCACATGTTCGATCCAACCGATGCCGCCGGGGATGGGACATACGGATTCCCTCCTGGCGACCCCAGGGTCCTTGACGCCTATCTGACGACGTACGGCGCTTTCTCGCACGTCAACGGAACCTCGGGGTCGGTGCCAATCACAGGATTTGGACACTTTTACGTCACCGGTTACACCGGGAACGGCGGTGGCTTCAACAATCCGTGCTACCCAGGCGCGCCGTCCAACTACAACGGCCCGCATCCGGATGATCGAACGCCGAATGACGACACCGGCCTGATCGTCGGGCACTTCATCTTCTACCTCAGCAAGCTCGGCGGGGACAACGGCCAGCCGTGTGATCCGAACAGCATCAATGCGTGCGTCATCGTGATGACGAAATAAGGAGGAATAGCTCGTGGTCGAAATCGCCCAAAATATGTTCACGACAAGACGAGGTTCGCTGCTCGTGGGCGCGGCAGCGGCGGTCCTGGCGGGAATCATCCTGCTGGTCTACCTACACTCGTACAAGAACAGCGTCAACAGCGCGTCCGCATCGGTGAGCGTGCTCGTTGCGAAGAACCTGATCCCGAAGGGGACTCCGGGTGACATCATCGGAACGAGCGACCAGTTCCAGGTCACCTCGGTTCCGAAGGGACAGCTTCGGGTTGGCGCCCTCACCGACCCCGCGGCGCTTTCGGGGCGGGTAGCACTGACCGACATCTATCCCGGGCAGCAACTGACGGCGTCCTACTTCGCCTATGCGACTCCGGGCACGCTGCAGACGAAGATCGCGGGCGCCGATCGGGCGATTGCGATCACGATCGACAACGAGCACGGGATGGTGGGCCAGATCAGCGCCGGCGACCACATCGACATCTACGTCGGCCTGAACAGACAGGGCCCGAGCGGGTCGCAGCCGATCGTCAAGCTCCTGATGGAAGACGTAACTGTCCTGAGGGCACCACTCAGTGGTGGAACGGGCACCTACACGCTGCGCGCGACGGGTCGGCAGGCAGGCGTTCTGGCCTACGCCTCCGACAACGGAAAGCTCTGGTTCGTCCTGAGGCCGGCGAGCGGGGCCAAGACCGTGATTCCCGGTTTCGTGAGCGCGCAGACACTCCTGCTTGGCCTGAAGCCGGTGCGCTGACGATGGCTGACCGAATCCACGCCCTCGTCGCCGTCGACTCCGGCCTCGACGGTCACTCCATCCAGTCGGTCCTTCCGGACGGCAACGGCATCGAGGTCGTCGGGATCATCAACGGCCTCGATGAGAGCTGGCGGACGCTCCAGGAGACAGCGACCGATCTGTTGATCGTTGCGTGTGAGGGGTATTCGGACCGCGCGCTGTACTTCATTGACAGCGCCGTGAAGCAGCAGCCCGACCGGCCGGTCGTCGTCCTGACAACAGGATCCCCGAACGGCTTCGTGCGCCGGGTATTCGAGTCAGGCGCGGACGATATCGTCACGCTCCCCGAAGCGCCTGAGCGGGTCGCCTTCGCGCTCGAGAAGGCCGTCGCCCGACGACGCGGGGCCGCAGTGGCCAGCGGTATCGCGCTGGCGCCGATGATCTGCGTGCTTGGGCCGAAGGGGGGAACGGGTAAAACGCTCGTGTCGTCCAACCTTGCCGTGGCCTTTGCCTCCGCGGGCAATCAGGCGGTCCTGGTGGATCTGGACCTTCAGTTCGGAGACATCGGGCTGGCGCTGGGACTGCGACCGGACAAGACGATCTACGACCTGGCGCGATCCGGCGGTTCGCTCGACGCGGACAAGCTCGACGCCTATCTGGTGAGGCATTCCTCCGGCCTCAAGGTGCTTCTTGCTCCAACGCGACCCGATCAGGCAAGCGCCGTCACGGTCGACTTCCTCCGCGACGTCTTCACGACGCTGAGGTCGATGTCGGATTACGTCGTCGTCGACACGCCGCCGGGATTCACTCCGGAGGTCATCGCCGCGATCGATGCCTCCTCTCATGTCTGCGTCGTAGGGATGCTCGATTCGCTCTCGCTCAAGAACACGAAGCTCGGCCTCGAGACGCTCGAGCTCATGGGCTACGAACCGGGGCGGATCTCCCTCGTACTGAACCGTGCCGACACGAGGGTCGGAATCACGCACGAGGACGTCGAGGCGATCATCGGGCGCGTGCCCGAGGTTCTCGTCCCGAGCGACCGCCAGATTCCGATCTCGGTGAACGACGGCATTCCAATCGTCGTCCGAGACGAACGGTCGGAGCCGGCCCGGGCCTTCTTGAAGCTGGCTGAGAGCTATGCCGAAACGGGAGAGCCGGACGTGGTCCCAATCGAAGCGCCACCTACTGAGGCGAAGGCCGGCAAGCGCCGCTTCGCGTGGAGGTCATGATGGAGCTTCACGAACGACTCTCGACATCACGCCCTATCACTCCGATGGCGGGCCCGGATCCGTTCGCCGAGGTCAAGAACCGGATCCACCTCGCAGTTATCGGGGAGCTCGGGCC
The DNA here is from genome assembly GCA_046735315.1 of Actinomycetota bacterium. Classification (GTDB taxonomy): domain Bacteria; phylum Actinomycetota; class Thermoleophilia; order Gaiellales; family Gaiellaceae; genus 3-1-20CM-4-69-9. Next base: position 3,015 of record JBKPTB010000025.1, on the reverse strand, counting down.
GCAGCTGTTCAACGCCACCATGGATCCGCTCGCCCTGCGCGATCGCGTCATCGAGGACATCCGTACACATCTCGCCACGGAGTCGGGGATCTCAAAGGATGACCGCGAGCGCTTGGTTGCCGAGATCTCGGACGACATCCTCGGCCACGGACCGATCGAGCGCCTTCTCGCGGACGACAGCGTTACGGAGATCATGGTCAACGGGCCCTACGACATCTGGGTCGAGCGTCAGGGTCGTCTCTACCAGACGACGGTGCGCTTCAACGACGACTCCCATCTGCGCCGGATCATCAACAAGATGGTGGCCCAGGTCGGCCGGCGCATCGATGAGTCGTCGCCGATGGTCGACGCGCGACTGCCCGACGGCAGCCGCGTCAACGCCGTCATCCCTCCGCTCTCTCTGAGCGGGCCGCTCATCACCATCCGCAAGTTTGCGAACAAGCGCCTCGACCTTCAGGAGATGATCCGGCTCGGGACGCTCGGCGAGGAGACCGTGGACTTTCTCCAGCGCTGCATCGCCGCCCAGCTCAACATTCTCATCTCCGGCGGTACTGGCACGGGTAAGACGACGCTGCTGAACGCATTGTCGCAGGCCGTCTCAGACAGCGAGCGAATCGTGACAATCGAGGACGCGGCCGAACTGCAGCTGAAGCAGGCACACGTGCTCCGGCTGGAAGGTCGTCCCAAGAACATCGAGGGCCAGGGCGAGATCAGTATCCGCGACCTCGTTCGCAACTCCCTCCGTATGAGACCCGACCGGATCATCGTCGGCGAGGTCCGTGGTGCCGAGGCCCTCGACATGCTCCAGGCCATGAATACCGGCCACGACGGGTCACTCACGACGGTGCACGCAAACGCTCCGCGGGATGCGCTCGCGCGCATCGAGACAATGGTGCTGATGGCGGGCTACGACTTGCCCCTTCGGGCCATCCGCCAGCAGGTTGCGTCCGCGCTGGACATGATCGTGCACCTCGAGCGTCTCGAGGACGGCTCCCGCCGTGTCACCGCGATCACCGAGGTGCAGCGGATGGAGTCCGAGGTGATCACGCTGCAGGAGATCTTCGCCTTCAAGCTCGAGAACGTCCTCTCAGACCGGACCGTGATCGGAAAGCTCGAGCCGACAGGTCTGCGCCCGACGTTCCTCTACAAGTTCGAGAAGCGCGGGATCAGCATGCCGAACGACCTCTTCGCAGTGCGCGGCGCTCCGGATCTTCCCGAGCTCATGACGACGAGAGCGGCTCTCCAATGAGGCGCCGTCTCTTCGTCGTCGGCCTGATTGCCCTCGCGGCCCTCGCTGCGACCGTCTCGGCAACGGGAGCCGACAATCGTGCACGCCTCACCGAGGCGGCGGGCTCGGGCTTCCCGGGGCGATCCTTCATTCTGAGCCTGCCGCATGGGGTGAAGCTGAAGCCCGGGTCGGTTCAGGTCTACGAGAACGGCACCTCAGTCGACGATCTCATCGTGACCCCGGTCAGTGAGAGCACGACTCAGCAATTCGGGGTCGCGCTCGCGATCGACGCGAGCACGAGCATGGAGGGGAAACCTGAGAAGGCCGCGTTCGCGGCGGCGCGGGCCTTCGCAGACCAGCGAAAAGGCCAGGAGCAACTTGCCCTCCTGACGTACAACGCCGCGCCGATGGTCGTCCTGCCCTTCACGACGGACCAGGCGAAGATCGACACAGCTCTCGCGAAGCAGCCCGCGTTCCTGTTCGGCACCCACATCTACGACGCGGTCAGCCGTTCCCTGGAGCTGCTCAAGGAGGCGAACATCAAAGCCGGAACGGTGATCGTCCTGTCAGACGGCCAGGAGCACCGAGGCGTCGGAGATACCGGCGAGCACGCGAGTCTTCAGACCGTTGCCAACGCCGCCCGCTCAGCGCACGTGCGCGTCTTCGCCGTCGGTTTGCGCTCTCGTGTCTCAAACCTTCGAGCGCTGAAAATCCTCGCAAGTGAAACCGGCGGCACCTACATCGAGACGACGTCGATCTCGGAGCTCAAGAAGATCTACAGCCAGCTCGGCTCGAGCCTCGCCAGCGAGTACCTCCTGCGCTACAAGTCCGTGGCCGGACCCGACAAGCAGATGACCGTGACCGTGAGCGTCGACGGCGTGCGCGTCGGTCGCCCCGTGGGCTACCGGACACCCAAGCTGAACATCCCCACTAAACGGGCAGCCACCGCGCCTTACAAACCGTCGGCGTTCGTGCGCTTCTGGACCTCCTCGGTGACCATGACCGTTGTCGGACTGGTGGCTGCGGCCCTGATCGGACTCGGTACGTTGATGCTCCTTTCGGGCCCGAAGAAGGGCACGGTCCGCAGGCGCATGGCCGAGTTCGTCTCGGTCCCGACCGCGATACGCGACGCGAGTCGGCGTCCAACAGCGCAGCTCACCGAGAAGATGATGGAGGGTACCGAGTCCATGCTCCGCGGCAGCGGCTGGTGGCAGCGTTTCCGCTGGGAGATGGAGATCGCCAAGGTCTCCATGCCCCCCGAGCAGATCATCGTCCTCACTGTCGTCGGGTCATTCCTCGTGTTGTTACTGATCAAGTTCCTCGTCGACTCACTTCTCGTCGGCATCGTCTTCGCAATCGCTATCCCGTTGGGCGTTCGGTCGTACCTGAAGTATCAACTCGCCCGGCAGCGTCGACTCTTCGCCGAGCAGCTTCCTGACAACCTCCAGGTGCTGGCATCCGCGCTCCGCGCAGGGCACAGCTTCATCGGCGCGCTCTCTGTCGTCGTCAACGACGCCCCCGAGCCTGCGAGGTCGGAGTTCCAGCGAGTCGTTGCAGACGAGCAACTCGGGGTCCCTATCGACGAGGCACTGCACGTGGTCGTGCAGCGAATGGACAGCCGCGAGCTCGAGCAGGTCGCCCTCGTTGGCGCGCTTCAGCGTGAGACCGGCGGCAATACGGCCGAGGTCCTGGACCGCGTAACCGACACGATTCGAGAGCGGTTCGAGCTTCGTCGGGCAGTGCAGACACTGACTGCGCAGGGACGAATGTCGCGGTGGGTTCTGACC
>JBKPTB010000024.1:0-10034 GCA_046735315.1 Actinomycetota bacterium | reverse complement strand
CGAGCTCTTCCGCGAGAACCCCACGACCACCGGTCGGCCGAGCGCGGTGATGACGTCCAACCGGCGAACGAGCTCGAAGTTTTGCTCGACGGTCTTGCCGAAGCCGATCCCGGGGTCGAGGCAGATGCGCTCCTCCTCGATTCCCGAGTCGACGGCGAAGGCGAGCCTCTCTTCCAGGAAGGACGCGACCTCCCCGGCGACGTCGTCATAGGTCGGATTCGCCTGCATCGTGCGCGGTTCGCCCTGCATATGCATCAGACAGAGATAGGCGCCGGACGTCGCGACGAGCTCTGCGAGGGCAGAGTCGCCCCGCAGCGCCGTGACGTCGTTGACGAGCTCCGCGCCGAGCGCGAGCGCGCGACGAGCGACCTCCGCCTTCGTGGTGTCGATCGAGATTGGCAGCCCCTCGAGCCCCTCCAGGACCGGGAGCACGCGGCTGAGCTCCTCCGCCGCGGAGACGCCCGTCGAGCCCGGACGCGTCGACTCGCCGCCGACGTCGACGATCGCCGCGCCTTCGTCGACCATTCGCCTGGCGGCTGCGATCGCAGCAGTCGGTTCGAGATGCACTCCCCCGTCCGAGAAGGAATCGGGTGTCACGTTGACGACTCCCATCACGGACGGTCGCGCAAAACGCTCTTCGAGCGGTGATTGCGAACTTGACATCGCCGGATACTTTGACCCATGGGGGACCACGACGCGCGACGGCGCGCCGCGTGGAAGTTCGTGCTCGCCGTCATACGCTCCCAGAGGAGCGGCGTCATCGGCGCCGCCCTGTCCGGCCTGCTCTGGCAGGTCGGCGCGGTGTCTGCTCCGCTGATGGTCAAGTACGCGATCGACCACGGTGTCCTGACTCGCGACCGGCACACCCTGTTCGTCTGGCTCGCAGCGCTCCTGGCAGTCGGGCTCTTGGAGATGGCCGCGGGAGCGGTACGCCACCTCTACGCGATCAGAAACAGATCGCGCGCTGACGCCCGCGTGCGCGACGCGATCTTCGCGCACGCGCTTCGTCTCGACGCCAGCTACCACGATCGCGTCGGGCCGGGCGAGCTGATGAGTCGGGCTTCGTCGGACTCGGAGCACGTTGCACGGATGATGGACGCGATCGGCCACACGATCGGCTACGTGTTGACGGTCTTCGCCGTCGCGATCGTGTTACTCGTGCTCGATTGGAGGCTGGCGCTGATCGTGCTGATTCCGCTTCCGCTGATCAGCTTCGCGGGGTGGGCATATTCACGGCGCTACCACGCACGGACGGAACGGCTCCAGGAGAGCTGGGGCAGGACCGCGACGCTGACTGAGGAGACGGTCGTCGGCATCCGTGTGGTGAAGGGATTGGGCGCCGGCAGGCCGCTGGCCGCACAGTTCCGCGAACGAAGCGCGTCGATCGTGGATCGCGCACTCGACATCGCAAAGCTCGACGCCTTCTTCATGCCAGCTCTCGAATTCCTGCCGATGCTCGGGCTGCTGGCGGTGCTCTGGCTCGGCGGCCGGCGCGTGATCAGCGGCGACCTCAGCCTCGGCTCGTTTGTCGCCTTCAACGCCTACGTCGCAATGCTGGTCTGGCCGCTGCGCGTGCTCGGCCAGCGCGTCACGACACTGCAGAAGGCCGTCGCCGCGAGCGCGCGTATCAGCGAGGTGCTCGACGCCGAGCCACAACTCCGTGAGCCGAGACATCCTGTGAAGCTCACCGGGCGGATCCGCGGCGACGTTCGACTCGAGAACGTGCAGTTCGGGCACGAGGGTGACCGTCCGGTGCTCGACGGGCTGGACTTGCACGTACCTGCCGGCCAGTCGCTCGCTCTCGTCGGGGCGACGGGCTCGGGGAAGAGCACCATCGCCGGGCTGCTGGCGCGGCTGTACGACCCAGACGAGGGAGCGGTGCGCCTGGACGGTCACGACGTGCGCGACCTACGGCTTGCGGACGTCCGGCGGGCCGTGGCACTCGTCTTCGAGGAGACGTTTCTGTTCACGGATACGGTCCGAGAGAACATCCGCTTCGGGCGACCCGACGCCGGTGACGAGCAGGTCGAGCGGGCGTCGGCACTGGCCGGAGCGGCCGAATTCATAGCCGACCTGCCCGACGCATACGAGACAGTGCTCGGCGAACGCGGATTTTCCCTCTCCGGCGGACAGCGGCAGCGCATCGCGATCGCGCGGGCGATCCTCGCGGATCCCGCGGTCCTCGTTCTCGACGACGCGACCTCGGCCGTCGACGCGACGAAGGAGCACGAGATCCGCTCGGCACTCACGACGGTGATGGAGGACCGGACGACGCTCGTGATCGCCCACCGCCCCGCGACGATCGCCCTCGCCGACCGCGTGGCGGTGCTGGAGGGTGGGCGGATCGTCGAGGATGGAACCCACGGCGAGCTGTTGCAGCACTCGCGTCGTTACCGCACGTTGCTCGCGCTCGGCGAGGCGGCCTAGTGGATAGAGCTTCCGCCCGAGCCGTCTGGCGGCACACACGGGTGCTGCTGCGTCCCGTGCGCCCGCTCTATCTCGGCGCCGGGGCGGCCGTGACGCTCTCGACCCTGATCACCCTCGCAGGGCCGGCGCTCGTTCGCTACGCGGTGGATGCCGGTATCCGGAAGCACGAGGCTCACGCGCTCAACGTCGCGGCGCTCGTTTTCCTCGGGCTCGCCGTGGCAAAGCCGTTCGTCGTGCGGACACAGATTCTCCTCGCTGCCCGTGCGGGCGAACGCTTTCTCCACGCTCTTCGCCTTGCCGCGTTCGACAAGCTTCAGGTCCTGCCGCTCGGCTTCTTCGAGCAGCAGCGCGCGGGAGTGCTCGTGTCGCGGCTGACCTCGGACGTGCAGTCTCTCAACGAGCTCGTGCGCGAGGCGCTGGTGGAGATCACCGGCAGCGGTCTGCAGATCCTCCTGACGATCGTGGCACTCGTCGTGCTGTCGCCGAAGCTGGCGGCGATCTCGCTCGTCGCGCTGCCGATCCTCATCGCCTCGAGCTGGAGCTTCCACCACGGTGCGGGCCGCGCGTATCACGCTATCCGCGACCGCGTCGCCGACACGCTCACAGCCTTGCAGGAGGGGTTGGCAGGCGTGCGCGTCGTGCAGGCCTTTCGTCGGGAGGAGCGGACTCTCGACCACTACAAGCCGCGCAGCCAGGCTCAGGTGAGCGCCTGGCGTCGAGCTTCCTTCGTGAATATCCGGCTCTTCGCCTTTCTGCCACTCGCACAAGCCGCGGCGCTCATCGTCGTGCTGCTTGCCGCTGCGTCGATGTATCGGGACGGCACGATCTCGATCGGGACGATCACCGCTTTCGTCCTCTATCTGATCCAGCTCTTCGACCCGATCGGCCGGTTCACCGAATGGCTGGGCGAGTTTCGCTCGGGCCTGGCGGCGCTCGCGAAGATCGTCGGGCTACTCGAAGTGCCGAGTGCGATCGACGAGCGGCCCGAAGCGGTGGAGCTGCCCCGCGAGGGCGCGCTCACCTTGCGCGGTGTCAGCTTCGGCTACGGCGACCGTCCGGCAGTCGTCCATGACGTGACGCTCGAGTTCGCTCCCGGCGAGCAGGTCGCCCTCGTCGGCGCGACGGGCGCGGGCAAGTCGACCGTCGCGAAGCTCCTAACCCGGCAGTACGACCCGCAACGAGGCGTGATCGAGTTCGGAGGCGTCGACCTGCGCGACGCCACCCTGGAGTCCCTGCACAGGCGGATCGTCCTCCTACCGCAGGAAGGCCACCTCTTCAGCGGGACGATCGCGGACAACGTCCGGCTCGCGCATCCCGACGCCACCGACGAGCAGGTGCGAGACGCCCTGAGCGACATCGGCGCACTGGAGCGATTCGATGCGCTCCCGGATGGCCTTGCCACCGACGTCCAGACGCGTGGGCTACGGCTATCGGCCGGCGAGCGTCAGCTGGTGGGAATCGCGCGCGTGGCGCTGGCCGATCCTGCCGTGATCGTCCTCGATGAAGCAACCTCGAGCCTCGACCCGGCGACCGAGCTCGCGGTGGAGCGGGCGATTGCGGCGGTCGCCGAAGGGCGAACGGTCGTCACCATCGCTCACCGATTGTCCACCGCGGAGCGTGCCGATCGAGTTGCGGTAATGGAGCACGGCCGCGTCGTCGAGGTCGCCTCCCACGACGAGCTCGTCGAGCAGGGCGAGCGCTACGCGCGCCTGTGGGTGTCCTGGCAGGCCGGCCTCGCCGCGCCCGCCTAGGGCGAGCCCGACCCGACGGCGTGTTAGCTAGCCCTTCGCGCCTTCAGGCGGAGGCTGCATGGTCGCCCCGGGGATCGGGAACGGCCGCGTCTTGGGCTCCGGCTTGCGCTTCTTCTCGTCTTCGGGCTCGGGAGTCGCGGACGGTTCCGGCGACTCGTCGGGGAAGACGTCTTGCTCGGACTCACCGGCGAGCAACCGCTCGAACTGGTCCTTGTCGATCGTTTCCCGTTCGATGAGGATCATCGAAATCCGGTGGAGCTCCTCGTTGTGCTCCTTGAGCACGCGGGTTGCTGTGTCGTGCGCCTCTTCGATCACGCGCCGGATCTCGTCGTCGATCTCGCGGGCGATCTCCTCGGAGTAGTCGGGCTCGTTGCCCATCTCGCGCCCGAGGAAGGGCATGTCGTGATTCCGGCCGAGGACGCGCGGCCCGAGCTTTTCGCTCATGCCGAAGCGCATGATCATCTGCTTGGCCGTGTGGGTGACCTTCTCCAGGTCGTTCGCGGCGCCGGTCGTGACCTCGCTGAAGACGATCTCCTCGGCCGCGCGACCGCCGAGGGTCATCGCGAGCTGGTTCATCAGGTTCTGCTTCGTGGTCAGGTAGCGATCCTCCCGCGGCAGCGAGATCGTGTATCCGAGCGCCTGGCCACGGCCGATGATCGAGATCTTGTGCACCTCGGACTCTTGGTCGAGGTAATGGCCGACGATCGCGTGACCGAGCTCGTGGTACGCCGTGATCTTCCGCTCCTCCTCCGAGAAGAGGCGCGTCTTTTTCTCGGGGCCGGCGATCACGCGCATGATCCCTTCCTCGAGCTCTTCTTGCTCGATCACCTTCTTGCCGCGTCGCGCGGCGAGCAGCGCCGCCTCGTTGACGAGGTTCGCAAGGTCGGCACCCGTGAAGCCCGGAGTGCCAGCAGCAAGCGTGTCGAGGTCGATTTCCGGCGCGAGCGGCTTCCCCTTGGAGTGCACCTCGAGAATCCTGCGACGCCCGTTCCGATCTGGCCGGTCGACGACAATCTGCCGGTCGAAGCGTCCCGGGCGCAGCAGCGCCGGGTCGAGGATGTCGGGCCGGTTCGTCGCGGCGATGAGGATGATGTTGTCCTTCAGCTCAAACCCGTCCATCTCGACGAGGAGCTGGTTCAGGGTCTGCTCGCGTTCGTCATGACCGCCGCCCAGACCCGCCCCACGGTGGCGGCCGACGGCGTCGATCTCGTCCATGAACACGATGCACGGCGAGGCCTGCTTCGCCTGTTCGAAGAGATCTCGCACGCGCGACGCGCCAACGCCGACGAACATCTCGACGAAGTCCGAGCCGGAGATGGAGAAGAACGGCACGCCCGCCTCGCCGGCGACCGCACGCGCCAACAGGGTCTTACCTGTACCCGGGGGCCCGTAGAGGAGGACGCCCTTCGGAATGCGTGCGCCGAGCGCCTGGAACTTCTTCGGGTTCTCGAGGAACTCCTTGATCTCCTGCAGCTCCTCGACGGCCTCGTCCACGCCTGCGACGTCCTTGAAGCCGATCTTCGGCGAGTCCGGCGTCATCCGCTTCGCGCGCGACTTGCCAAACGACATCACCTTGGAGCCGCCTCCCTGCACCTGGTTCATGAGGAAGATCCAGAACCCGAACAGAAGGACGAATGGGAGCAGCGAGGTGAGAATCGACCACCACGGCGACGAGCCCGTGCCCTTCGAGTCGAACTGGACCCCATGACTCGCCATCAGCGTCTGCAGATCCGCTGCGGACTGGTCGCTCGGGTAGTGGACGGTGACCTTGTCGCCGTTCGTGAGCTTCCCGGAGAGCTCCTGCTTGTTCGGGTTGAAGACGAGCTCCTGGATCGAGCAGGTCGCCGGCTCTGCAGGCTGGCAGGCGACGATTTTCGCCTGGACCTGAGAGAGAGTGATCTTCGTCGACTTCTGGCTGTGACCCCCAAGTGTCTGCAGCGCCAGCCAGACGAGGGCCGCGATGATCACGAGCGGGAAAAGCGCGCTGCGGAAGAAACGGTTCACTAAGCCTCTTTCGGCAGGGTACCAGCCTCGGTTTGAGCTACAGCCCCCCGATTGAGGGGACGCTAGACGCCTTCAGGCACCAACTCCGAGTCCAATACGCCCACATAGGGCAAGTTCCTGTATCGCTCGGCGAAATCCAGCCCGTATCCGATCACGAAACGATTCGGGATCTCGAAGCCGATGTACCGGACCGGAACGTCGATTTCCCGCCGGTCAGGCTTGGTGAGAAGCGCACAAACTTCGAGGCTCGCCGGCTCCCGCGCCTCGAGGTTTCTCATCAGGTAGGAGAGGGTCAGGCCCGAGTCGATGATGTCCTCCACGACCAGGACATCGCGGCCCTCGATGTTGATGTCCAAATCCTTGAGGATCCGCACGACACCGGATGAATCTGTTTGGGCGCCATAGCTGGAGATCGCCATGAAGTCGATCTCGCATGGGATCGTCAACGTCCGCATCAGGTCGGCCATGAAGAAGACGGCGCCCTTCAGGACCCCGATCAGCAGGAGATCGCGGCCGGCGTAGTCGGCGGATATCTCCTCTCCGAGCTCGACCACGCGCGATCGCAGCCGGTCCTCGTCGATGAGGACCTCCGTCACGCCACGCGAGAGCTCAGTCTGCGACACGTCTTGCGAGTACGCCTTCCGCCTCGACGATTCCCGGGACCGCGACGACGGCGTCACCCCGCACCACGAGCGGCCACGACTCGCGGTCGGAACGGGGGATCTTCGCGTCGACGAACACGTCCTGGATCTTCTTCGCTCGTCCGGCGAGCCGATCGCCGGCACGCCAGGCTCGTACCTTAAGGCCTGGGAGGTCCGAGGCAATCCGCCACTCGCCCCACACGACCTCGCCGTCGAGTGAGACAGGCGTGCGCTCGAGCCAGACCCGCTCGTACTCGCGGACGGCCGTGAGGCCACCGCCGAGGTCGAGACGCTTGGAGCCGGACGCAGACGCGAGCAACTCGTCGAGCGCGGACGGCTCGTCCTCTGCGAGCCGGAGCAGATTGCGCTCCGCAGCCGGATGAAGCTGACGCAGTCGCGGGAGGATTTCACTACGGATCAACCCGCGCTTCGTCTGGTCATTGGACGCGTCCACCCGGAACTCCAGCCCTTCAACGCGGCAGTACTTCTCCGTCTCCTCCCGCCAGATGGTGAGCAACGGCCGAACGATTCCGTCCTCGCGGTGCGCCTTGATCCCGCCGGCCACGCCGCTCGAGACGAGGCGGTAGAGGACCGTCTCGACCTGATCCGACGCCGTATGGCCCGTCGCCCGGAGACGATCGGTCGCGAAGGAGTAGCGGATGTCGCGCCACTCCTCTTCCGTCCTGCCCCCGGCTCCGTCGACGATCTCGGCGTCGAAATGCTGGGCGCAGAAGCGAGCGTCCTCCTGCGAATCGAGACCGCGGAGCCCGTGGTTCACGTGCAACGCCGACACGCGGTAACCGAGCTCGTTCAACACGTGCCACAGGCAGGTCGAGTCGGCGCCACCGGAGACGAGACAAGTCACCTCGCCGCGGGGCGGGATGAGCCGGTTGCGGCGGATGAAATCCGCGACTCGGTCGCGCAGAGCCGTGCTTTCCATGGGGACAGGGTAGACAGCCCCAGGGATTGCCGGGCCGAAGCAGCGGGCCGATATCTCCAGGGATGTCGAACTTCTTCCAGGCTTGGCGCCGCCGTCAGGCTGAGCTGCAGGCGGCCGAGTGGACGGAGGAACGCGAGGAGGCCCGCCTCGCGGTCGATGAGCTGCCGGACGCACTCAGAAACCAGGTACGCCTCGCGATGGAGACGCTGATCGAGGGCCGCGACGAGGACGTCAAAGGCGCACTCGAGGATCTCGACCACGCGCTCGAACCGCATCCCGACCTGCGCGAGCGCTTCCTCGCACTTCGGGTGGTCAACGACGCCCGATCCTTTCTCCGGCAGCGCTGACTTCGGCGTCCCCGTCTGCGATGGGGAACGCGCAGATCGTTCAGAGCCGGGGCTAAGACCAGGCGGAGCCGGGCTTAGCCGGAGGCGAACTGATGCGGGCGCGGACGCTTCAGCGCCCGTGCCCGCACGGTTGGCGGAGAACCGTCCTGCGGTAACACCAATAGGAGTGCGCGGGCTCCGCTCGCGCACGTTCAGCGCGACAAGCGCCGTACAAGAAACCCGCGCGAAAGCGTGAGCTTTCGTGCGGTTCTAAAGAAGTGGTGAGACGTCGCAGCCGCGCTTCGCAAGCGCCGGCTCGGCCTGGCTAAGCACGTCGTGCGCGAAGTTCGCCAGGCCGTACGCGCGGTAGACGTACTTGCCTGGATCGTGGTGGTGCTTGTCCGCCCGGATCGCGCGGCCGTACTCCAGGAACATCGCTCGCAGAATCGCTCGTGTCTTCGAGAGCGAGGGATCGCTCGGGTCGGTGTTGCGAAGGCTCGCAATCGCGGAGTCGGTCTGCATGATCACGTCGTCCGCCTTGGCCTCGCCCTGAAGGTAGTCCTCCGACAGAGTGCCGAGCGCCGCCATGTTCAGCTGAGCCGCACCGAGGAACTGACGGTCGGTGGCCGAGCAGGTGTGGATCACGGCCGCTTTGCCGTTCCCACCGACGAGGAGCACGAGAGAGCCGGTGACGAAGATCGCCACGGCGAGTCCCGCGGCCGCAGTGATGCGGGGCTTCACGACCCCATTTTCGGCGCATCAGGCGGGCAAACTCCATCACCCGTTTGGGGCAGAGGTCAGAAGATCAGCGATCGATAGGACCCGGCGCGCTTCATCCCGACCCGCTCGTAGACGCGGATCGCCGGGCCGTTTTCCGGCCGCACGAAGAGGCAGACGGTCGGCGCCCGCTCGAGCAGCAGCCGGCAGAGGTCCCGCATGCCGCGCTGGGCATAGCCGTTGTTCCGGGCGGGCGGATCGACCCACACTTGCTGAACCTGGACAGCACGCGGAGTCCACGCGGAGGCTTCTGCCTTGAAGAGGATCGTGTTGCCCTCGAGCCAGAGCCACGAACGGCCCTCCTCGATCTGCGATCTGGTCCGCCAGCGGAATCCGTCGGCATCACGTGCCATCGGATCGATGCCGATCTCCTCCTCGTGCGCGGCGGCGCACGCAGGTAGGAGCAGCTCGAAGTCGTCGTCGGTCGCGGGACGCAGTCCGGAATGCCCCGGCTCGGGCGGCTCGGAGATGGCATAGACCGGTTGACCCGGGCGGTCGTCGCGGGGGCTCGGGACGTAGCGGGCGAGCTGTCCCCACAACTCGTCGACGGCCTGTTCGTCGCCGATGATCATTCGCGCCCGTCCGCGCGCCGCAGCCTCGGCGAAGCGACCGCAGGCGAGACCGGATGGGACGACATTGGCCCCGACGTGACAGAGAGCCGTCAGCCTGTCGTCCTCGGCGAAGGCCGTGAAGCGGCCCAGCCGCCGCCGGGCGACATCCTCGAGAAACACACGCTCGACGGGATCCTCGGCGCAGAAGTCGAGGATCTGTTCCAAACGCGGCTCGATCGCCTCTGACACGGCGCAGATCGTCGCACAGCGAAATCCGTTGGCGCCGTCAGGCGCGCGTCCCGTGATCGTGGCGCTACGCCGAAGGCTGCATGAACATCCAGCGGTGGCCCTCGAGGTCGGCCGCGCTGTACAGCCTTCCGACCGGCAGGTCCTCGGGTTCGCGCAGGATCGTCGCTCCCGCAGCCTTTGCCCGTTCGCAGTGGCGGTCGACGTCACCGACCGTCACGTGGACCCCGTCGATAACCCATGGTGTCGCAAGCCAGCGACGCGCCTGCTCGCACTCGTCGGCATGGCGGGCCGGACTGCGGTAATCCGGGCCGGGCCACCCGAGCATCACTTCGGCGCCGTCGAGGGTGAGCACGGCGTGAGTGACGCGC